>JBCCHI010000182.1:0-3155 GCA_039028815.1 Pseudomonadota bacterium | reverse complement strand
GCTTGGGCACAGGCATCTGCATTCTCCGGAAACTGCTCTTGCCCGCCTTCTACCCCTTGCCCGCGCGGGGGTGAACCGTCTTTTTGAAAAGTTACAGTTCAGGCAGCAACCGCAACGGTTCGCGACATCGTGGATATAAGCGGAACGGTGCGCGCGAGATCACTGTGCAATACGTTCTCGGGGAAAAGGTCGGTCAGCACAGACTTGTCGAGAAGATCCGGGTTTGCTGACAGAAATTCCTCTGCGCCATTGTGATCTGTACCGGCCATGCGTTGCGCCACAAGGCTCATAAACGCCAGAGTTATAGTCGCGTTGAATTTCTCCGGCACGCCGGCGACGCGGGTCAGGTGCCGCAGACCGCGTGCGTAAATGGCCATCGCATCGAACACGTCGTGCCGGCGCAGGATTTCAAATGCGACGCCCAGATGGGCGCGGTGGCTGAACCCATCGGGAGTCAGCGTGTGATCTTCCATCTGGTCCGCCATGCGGGCGTAGTCGGTGCGTTCGATGCTCATTGCGTGTCCTCGCTAAATTTGTGGCTGTCCGCTGCGGTCAGATCCAGTTCATAAACTGCTTTGAGCGCCTCGATCTTTTTCAGCGTGGCATCCGAAAACGGCGCCTTGCCTTCGAAGGCGTTCAGCGCCATGCCTTCGATCAGCTCGGCCACCGACATATCGAGATATTCAGCCAGGGCTTTCATCGTTTTCAGCAGCCGGCTTTCCAGGCGCAACCCGGTTTGAACACGGGAGACGGGTTTCAGTTTTTGTTCCATGTGAGCCTCTTACTATCTTGGTACCAAGGTGTCAACCTGTGACTCAGTAACTCTTGGCAGACAGGGTGCTGTTGCAATCGGGGCCGGCGCAGGCAACATACCTCTGTCTGGAAAGTGATTGTCCCCATGCAGCGCGCGCGTCTTGTCGATCATGTCATTCTTGTTTTCGGCAGTGCGTTCATGCTGATGCCGGTTCTGTTGCTGGTGATGACATCAACACACGACAACAGCTCGATCAGTCAGGGCGGACTGCAGCTGAGCCCGGGGAATGCGGGGCTGGACCCCTACCGCACCATCCTGTTCACCGAAGATTTGTTCAACAACGGTGTCAGCGCATTGGACATGCTGGTGAACTCGACAATTGTGGCTGTCGGGATTGCGACGGTGCAGTGTATTTTTTCCATGCTGGCGGCTTATGCGCTGATCTATTTCCGGTTGCCTGGAGCGCAGGTCCTGTTCGGGATCATTCTGGTGTCGATGTTCTTTCCCGTCGAGACACGGATCATTCCGACGTTTCTGGTCACCGATCAGATGGGTCTGCTGAACACCTATACCGGGATGATCCTGCCGGTTGCGGCAACCGGGCTGGGAACGCTGGTGTTTCGACAGTTCCTGCGGCAGATCCCGGACGAGATGCTGGAGGCGGCGAAACTGGACGGGGCCGGCCCGCTGAAGTTTCTGTGGGATATTCTGTTGCCCTTGTCCCTGCCGATGGTTGTGGCGCTGTTTGCGATGCTCTTCGTGATCGGCTGGAACCAGTATATGTGGCCGCTGATGATCAACACCACCAGCGAAGAGCATTACACGATCGTGCGCGGGATCGAACGGGTCAATGCCACTGTGAACACGGGTATGGCGCTGGCGGTGCTGGCCATGGTGCCGCCTTTGGCCGTCATGCTGGTGGCCCAGCGCTGGATTGTACGAAGCCTGATGCACGGGTTTCACTGACCTCGCTCATTGGTGTCAGGATATGGCGCAGCAGGGCCACGGGATGCGCCTTGAGGCTGAGCCGGGCCGAGACGTAATCCTCGACCACCTCTTCGCCCAGGCTCATCCTGGGCAGATAGGCGGCCGGTTCGTCGATGATCTCGCCTTCGATATCCTGCGCAAACAGCGGCAGCGGCTTGGCCGCGGTGATGGCCTTGGCAGCCCACAGCGCCTCGCGCCGGGACAGGCCACAGCCGGCAAAGGCGTCGGCCTCGGCCAGCCGCTCGATCACCGCGGGGCCCAGTCCGGCGCGGCGCCAGACATCCTCGACCTGCATATAGCCATTGCCGCGCGCGGCGCTGAGCCAGCTGGCATCCTCCTCGCTCAGCCCCTTGATCTGGCGGAACCCCAGCCGCAGGGCCAGCCCGCCGCGCCCGTCCGGTTCCATCACATTGTCCCAGTAGCTGGCATTGATGCAGATCGGACGCACTTCGACACCATGCTCGCGCGCGTCCCGCACGATCTGGGCCGGGGCATAAAACCCCATCGGCTGCGAGTTCAGCAGAGCACAGGCAAAGATGCCGGGATGGTGGCACTTGATCCAGGCCGAGGCATAGACCAGCAGCGCAAACGACGCCGCGTGGCTTTCGGGGAAACCGTAAGAGCCAAATCCCTCGATCTGGGAAAAACAGCGCGCGGCAAAATCTTCGTCATAGCCGTTGCGCTTCATCCCGCGCATGAACAGCGAACGGAACTCGCTGACATTGCCATGTTTCTTGAAGGTCGCCAGCGACCGGCGCAGACGGTCGGCCTGTTCCGGCGTGAACCCGGCGCCGACAATGGCGATCTGCATGGCCTGTTCCTGGAACAGCGGCACACCCAGCGTCTTGCCCAGCACCTGGCCCAGCTCGTCGGAGGGAAAGCTGACCTCCTCTTCGCCATTGCGGCGCCGGATATAGGGATGCACCATGTCGCCCTGAATCGGGCCGGGGCGGATGATCGCCACCTCGATCACCAGATCGTAGAAATTGCGCGGCCGCATCCGGGGCAGAAAGTTCATCTGCGCCCGGCTTTCCACCTGAAAGACGCCGATGCTGTCGGCCTTGCACAGCATGTCATAAACTTCGGGGTCCTCGGGTGGCAGGGTGGCCAGCCGGTGCCGGGTCTGGTGATGCTGGTCGATCAGGTCAAACGCCTTGTGGATGCAGGTCAGCATGCCCAGGCTCAGCACATCGACCTTGAGAATGCCCAGACTGTCGATGTCGTCCTTGTCCCAGCAGATGACCGTGCGCTCTTCCATCGTTGCGTTTTCGATCGGCACCAGTTCGTCCAGCCGCCCCTCGGTCATGATGAACCCGCCCACATGCTGGCTGAGGTGACGGGGAAAGCCGATGATCTCGTAAACCAGCGCCATGGTCTGTTGCAGGCGACGATCCTCGGGGTCCAGCCCGATCTC
>JBCCHI010000181.1:0-3354 GCA_039028815.1 Pseudomonadota bacterium | reverse complement strand
GGCGCACGAGATAGGCCAGCAGATCGCGGTGCGCCCCGACAGGTGCGTAGATCCGGCAGCGTGTGCCTTCTGTTGCCATCACGATCTCATGCAGCGCCTCGCCCATTCCGTGCAGTCGCTGAAATTCGTATGCATCTGCATCTGCCACCATGCCATGCGCCATTTCGAGAATCGCTGCCACGGTATGCGCATTGTGTGTCGCGAACTGCGGATAGACCCGGTCGGTCATTCCCAGAAGCTTGCGGGCGTTGGCGATATAGGAGATATCCGTGGCCGCCTTAGCGGTGAACACCGGAAATCCGTCCAGTCCTTCCACCTGCGCGCGCTTGATCTCCGTGTCCCAATACGCGCCCTTTACAAGCCGGACCATGATGCGACGGTCCAGCCGGGTGGCCAGATCGTTCAGAAAGTCGATGACATGGGACGCGCGCTGCCCATAGGCCTGCACGACCACGCCAAATCCGTGCCACCCTTCCAGCGCGGGTTCGGACAGCACGGCCTCGATCACGTCAAGCGACAGCGACAAGCGGTCGGCCTCTTCCGCGTCCACGTTCAGACCCATACCCGCCGATTTGGCCAGCAGCGCAAGGGAGCGAAGCCGGGGCATCAGCTGGTCCATCACGAGCGCGCGCTGTGCAACCTCGTAGCGCGGATGCAAGGCCGACAACTTGACGGAAATGCCGGGATTTCGGCGAATATCGTCATGCGCGCAGGCCGCGGAAATTGCCGTGATCGCCCGGCTGTAGGCCAGGTGATACCGCGTTGCGTCGGCTTCGGTGCGCGCAGCCTCGCCCAGCATGTCGTAGGAATACGTATAGCCTTTGGCCTCCATGGCCGCGGCGCGCGACATGGCACTCTCGATGGTTTCGCCCAGAACGAACTGGCGGCCCATCTCTTTCATCGCGCGGGCCACGGCGGTCCGGATGACCGGCTCGCCGAGCCGCCGGATGGCGCCGCGCAGATGCCCCACCGGACCGGGCGCGTCATCCGCCAGCACCTTGCCGGTCAGCATCAGCGCCCAGGTCGAGGCATTGACCAGCGGCGAGGTCGAGTGCCCCATATGCGACGCCCAGTCCGAGGGCGCAATCTTGTCCTCGATCAGCGCGTCGATGGTATCTGCATCGGGCACGCGCAACAGCGCCTCCGCCAGGCACATCAAGGCCACGCCCTCTTCGGTCGACAGCCCGTATTCGGCCAGAAAAACCTCCATCAGTCCGGGGTTGGACCGCCCTCTGATGTCCCGGACCAGATCCGCCGCACGCAGTGTGATCCGCGCGCGATCTTCTGCGGACAGATCCGCCTGCCCGACCAGCTGCGCAACCATCCCGGCCTGGTCTGCAAAGGTCGCCTGATCAATGGTACGGCGCATATCGCTGTCGCAGATCATGTCACATCTCCCGCCATGAAACTGAGCGAAAATACCACTGGATAACACTTCATTTTTCCCGATATACTCACTTTTGCAGACCATTTTCCCGTAAATCGGATGATATTCAGCCAAATGACATCAACGCCCCTTGACCGGTTCGATCACGCGATTCTGCGCGTCTTGTCCACCGAAGGACGGATCAGCGTGACCGACCTCGCACGCCGTATCGGGCTGTCCAAATCGCCCACACAGGCCCGTCTGCGCCGACTTGAACACGCCGGCGTCGTCGCAGGATACCGAGCGCTGATTGATCCGATCGTTCTGGGGCTGGATCATGTCAGTTTTGTCGAGGTCAGCCTGAGCGACACACGCGAACAGGCGTTGTCGGAATTCAACGCGCAAGTCGTTCTCGTGCCGGAAATCGAACAGGTCCACATGATCGCAGGCAGTTTCGATTATCTGCTGAAGGTGCGCACCCAAAGCATCACGGATTACCGCCGTGTCCTGGCGGAACGGATTTCGACGCTGCCCCATGTCTCGAAAACCTCGACATATGTGGCAATGGAGGCGGTCAAGGAAATGGCTGACGCAGACATGATTTGATTTGAGCGCGCAGCGCTGCATCTTTGGACCCATGAGATATTCGATTCTTGCCGTACTGTTCGCCGGCCCCGCCTTTGCGACCGCGTGTCCCGAACCGCCCGATCACGCCGCCGCCTTGTCCGCTCTGATCCAGGAGGCGCGCAAGGCGCCCGACGATCTGACGGGCCGGGCGGTGTCCAACAAGATGTGGGCGCTCTGGGCTGATGCGCCGGATGCAAGATCGCAGGACCTGCTGGACGAAGCGATGAGCCGTCGTGACGCCCACGACTATGCAGGCGCGCTGACGGCCGCCGATGCGCTGGTGGCATATTGCCCGGACTATGCCGAGGGGTACAATCAGCGCGCCTTCATCCATTTTCTGCAACAGGACTACGCCGCCGCATTGCCCGATCTGGAACGCACGATCGCACTGTCACCGCGCCACGTGGCCGCGCGGGCGGGTCAGGCACTGACGCTTTCCGCCCTGGGGCGCAACGCAGAGGCGGCAATTGCCCTGCGCGCCGCGCTGGAGCTGAACCCCTGGCTGAGCGAAAGACACCTGTTGCCACAGCTGGAAGAGAACGAACAGGATCTCTGACGCGCGCCGCTTTACACAGCCGGGCCAGCCGATATGGTCCCCGCACAGCCCGCGTGGTGGAATGGTAGACACAGAAGACTTAAAATCTTCAGGCCGGTCAGGCCGTGCCGGTTCGAGTCCGGCCGCGGGCACCATTCCCAAAGTCAACCCTTTGATCGCCCTTGGTTTTCTTTTGGAAACTGCGCGAGCGCAGGACATGGCGTATGACAAATCGGTTCCCGTCTCGTTCAAAGGGAACGACATCTACTACTTCGAGACTTGGGTCTCGGCGGATCTACCGAAGCACTACAACATCCGAAAGACATCGTACTCAGTGCGACCAAGGTCAGCGAGGGTCGCGGCGGTGCGGGCGAGACGGGCTGCGGATCAGCTGGATGATCACTGGTACCACCTTCGGTCACCCGCTTCCTGGGTCGCATCAGCTTCTTGCAGCGCCTCCAATGCCATTCCCGCCGATACGTGCGCGCCAATGTCTCGGCCCTGCGGCGCATGTGGGTGGGTTGTGTCACGACGACACCGGTCAGAACAGGCTGATACCCCGGGGCCTGATTTCATCAATCTTGAAGGTGCCGTCCTCGCGGATCATCTTTGCCCCGGATTTTCCCGCACACCAAACGGGAAAAGGCATTATTTTATAATGGTTTTTTCGGCCTCCCACATGCTGAAGGGCTGGGTCGGAAACAAAGCCGCGACTGTTTCACACCGCACGCTGGCGACCGTACAATGCCCAGCAATGAGGATTAAACTCCAGCCCCCGTTCGAGTATGCGGCGCTCTTCGTCGGTCATTTGTGGCTGTCTGCGCCT
>JBCCHI010000180.1:0-3744 GCA_039028815.1 Pseudomonadota bacterium | reverse complement strand
CACCAGATCAGCGCGACATAGATCGCGACAACCGGCAGAGTGACGCACAGCAGAACCCGTCGGCTGACAAGAACAAAGCCCGCTGCCACAGCATCATTTCCCGAAGTTCGCGAATGCACGACTTCACGGATCGCAGTGGCCCCTACGTTGAGGGTGGACAGGTATGCCGCAATGAACGCGCCCGACAAAAGGGTCCAGAAAAGCCCAAACTCGTCCGGGCTCAGCATGCGCGCCAGCATAACTGTATAGGCCAAGGTTCCGAACGCACCCAGAACACGCGTGACGATCATCATCCCTGCCGCACTGCCCGCGCGCAAGGTCTCCGACCCGAACACACCCTTCCAGGGGGTAACATTCACGGCCAAAGAACTCCGTAATCCCGGCAAGTTTTCCGTAGGGCGATCGGTATGAAAAAATCAAGCCAGCAGAACATTCATCTATTCCTTGACACTTCCGGCCAGCGCACGTTTTCCACCGCAAACAGAATGGATGCATATGGCGATCTTGACGCGCGAAACGCATGTGAATTCAATCCGGAAATTAGAGCGAAAATGAGGCTAAAGTTGGAGCGCCGTGAAATAACTTCCACGCAGTCGGATTTGGATGCGCCGATTTGCTCTTTAGTCAAACTCAATATGGCATGAAGCTTTTCAAAGTCTGCTCAACTATAAAGCACGGCTGGCGGAATTCCGCCAGAATCCCGATCTACTGGCTCAATCAAGGTAAACCGCCCCAATTTCAGCCTTAGTTCCGACACATTTCAGGACGTAAAAAAGTGTGCTCTGTCACGAAATTTATCTGCGGGGGTGAAGAAATGGCTGCCTACAGATTCAAAACGAAAATCGAAGATTCCCAACTTGTTGCACTCTATGAAGACCGAATTCATCATCCTGTTGGCGGCAAAGGAAAGCGCACATTTGACATTGTATTCAGCCTGCTTGCAATACTGAGCACACTGCCGTTTTTCATTCTCCTGCCGATCATTATTTTTGCCGTGTCTCCCGGCCCTGTTTTCTTTGCACACACCCGGATCGGGTTTAAAGGACGGGCGTTTCCCTGCCTGAAGTTTCGTACGATGGTTCCGGATGCCGATCAGAAACTGAAGGACTATCTGGACACCAATTCCGAGGCGCGGAATGAGTGGGAAAAATACCGCAAGCTCAGGGATGACCCTCGCGTTATTCCGCTTGTCGGCAAGATGATGCGTCGCCTGAGTTTCGATGAGTTGCCGCAGTTCTTCAATGTTTTACGAGGTGACATGAGTGTTGTCGGCCCACGCCCATTAACGACCGATGAGTTGAAAAACTACGGTCAGGCCTCGCGCCACTACGAATCCGCACGCCCCGGCATAACCGGCCTGTGGCAGGTATCGGGACGCAGCGACGTTGCGTTCAGCGAACGCATCGAACTTGATTGCCGGTACGTCTCCACCTGCACGGTTGCAACAGATGTTGGCCTGATCGCAAAGACAATCGGCGTCCTGGTGCACGGACGGGGCGCATATTGATGAGGCCGAAGTTCATGGTCTCGCAGGGCTTGCTTCGCATAAAGTTGCCGGTCTCACGAGCTTCAAGGGTTCTGAGAATGCGTTTTCCAAACTCCGTCTTTGCTGTTACACTTCTGGGCGTACTCGGTAGGAGCGTGTGTCTTGAAGGGTTTGTTGTTGCTGGCGCCTGTTCTAAGCTGTTTGCTGGCGTTGATTGTGTTTCTGGCAGGTGGCGATGTGTGGATGATCCTGGTCGCCTTCTTCATTGGTGGCCCGTTGCTTCTGCTGGCGATCGGTTCGCTGTTGAACCGGCGACCTGACAAGGATGGAAATCAGGACGAGAGATAGCGCTGATGGTCCCGAGGCCGCGCCGCCTTCCATTGCCCCATCCGATATTCTTGTCGTTTTACCCGCGCTGAATGAAGCCGCACACATTGAAGAATGCATTCGCTCGCTCATGCGCCCCGGGAAATGGATGGGGCAGTGCCGCATCGTGATCGCTGACGGCGGAAGCACCGATCGCACAACCAACGTCGTGCGCTCTCTTGCTACCGAGTTTCCCAATCTTCATCTCATTGACAACCCTGGGCGTTTTCAGTCTTCGGGTGTCAATACCGCGGTCCGGCAAATGGCAGAACAGCGCCACAGATTGCTGGTGCGCTGCGATGTGCACGCAATCTATCCGGAAGGTTACGTGCAAGCACTCGCCCTGGAACACGCGCGGATGCGGTCTGCGTCTGTCGTGACGGCGATGGATGCGACAGGCAGCCCGGGATTCCAACAGGCAGCGGCCTGGATTGTGGACACGCCTCTCGGCTCGGGGGGGTCGGCACATCGGGGCGGACGCAAGGCGCAGTTCGTGGATCACGGACATCACGCAGCCTTTGACCTGGACTGGTTCCGGCGGATTGGCGGTTATGACCCCACCATGAGCCACAACGAAGACGCAGAGTACGACCTGCGACTCCGGCGGTGTGGCGGGCGGATATGGCTGACCGATCAAACCCGCGTTGGCTATGTTATGAGACCCAACCTGGCAGCGCTGTGTCGCCAGTACTGGAATTATGGTCGGGGGCGCGCGCATACACTGAGCAAACACAAGACCCGTCCGCGCCTGCGCCAGATTATACCGGTCATCAACGTCGTGCTGCTGCTCGCGTCCGGGCTGCTGAGTGTCCTGACACCCCTGGGGTTCCTCTGGCCGTCACTCTATCTTTGCATACTTTTCGGGGCCTCCCTCACAGCCGCCATCCGACTCAACAATCTGCAAGGACTGTGGGCAGGTCCGGCGCTCGGGGCAATGCACCTTTCTTGGGGAATGGGGTTCCTGTATTTCCTTCTTGCTCCCTCTCGGAACGGCCATGTGCGGATACGCAACAGAGCAGAGCAAAGATGACGAAACAGCGAATTGATATCTGCGTCTGCACGTTTCAAAGAAACCACTTGGCAAGGACACTTGAGTCTCTGAGGGGCATTGATCGACCCGACAATGTTGATGTGCGTGTCATCGTTGCCGATAATGACACTGAGCCAAGTGCAAAGACGATCATTGATGCGATGGACGATTTTCCATTCCCGGTTTTTTACATTCACGCTCCGGCCCAAAACATCTCGATCGCGAGAAACGCATGCCTCGATGCAACGGACGCGGACTATGTGGCCTGGATAGACGATGACGAGATTGTTGACCCGTCCTGGCTAAAGCAGATTTTCCACACGCTGCGAAATGGCGGATATGACGCAGTATTCGGTCCGGCGATTGCGGTCTACCCACCGGATGCACCGGACCACATCGTCAGCGGCGATTTTCACTCCAATCGGCCTGTGCGCAGACAGGGAGAAGTACAGACCGGACATACCTGCAATGCGCTGGTCGATATGGGAAAACCTACCACCCGGGCAAAGCGGTTCGATGTGTGCAAGGGCAGAACAGGGGGCGAAGACACCGACTATTTCCACCGATTGTGGAAAGAGGGTGCACATCTGGGGATCGACGAGAATGCGTTTGTCTTTGAGGATGTGGTTCCAGATCGCATGCGGTCGGGCTGGCTTATGCTCCGCAGCTTTGGTTCGGGTCACGTCTTTGGAGAGTTGTCGCGCCGCGACGCGGCGTTCTGGACATTGCCGGGGCTGGTTGTCATGGCACTGGTCAAGGCGGTGTATTGCCTGATTTGCGCAATTTTAACGATAGGATTTGCAACGCTGCGTCTGTGGTGGTTGCGCCGCAGTATCATGCACTTCGGTGTGACGGCGGGGCT
>JBCCHI010000179.1:0-4387 GCA_039028815.1 Pseudomonadota bacterium | reverse complement strand
CCGCCAGAGCGCCGGGGCGAAATCGCCGCCGGCAGACCGGCCTGCGTCATCAGACGCGCGGCTTCGCGTGCCTTGGACTCGGTGCGGAACACCCCGGCCTCAACATACCGATGGCTGGGCGCTGCCGCAGCCGATCGGGTGGACAGCGTGGGTGCACCAGTGCGCGTCGCGCCCTGACTGGACACCGTGACAGTGCCGGATTCGCGGCGCGGCACCAGATTACGCGGCACGTCCCGGTCCCAGAACTGCGCCGACTGGTCCTGACCGGAATAGGTCTGATGGGCGCGGGTCAGACTCAGACGATCATCCTCCCAGACGGGTTCGTACCCCTTCGGAACGTGAACGCCGTCTCGTGCGGCAAGCTGCGACTCGACCACATGACGTGGCGCGATGTATGTGTTCGGACCCACTGTCTCGCGCGTCGCGACCCTGAGCGTTCGCGAATCCCGCACCACGGGCGGGTTGGCCTGCGGGCGTTTCGTGTGCGCGACGTGCGTTCGTGACATGGGCTGCGCGGCGGCCGTACCGGCAATCGCTGTCCCGCTCGCCGCAGGGGCCGTGCGAACCGGCGCGGCTGGGGCCGGAGATGTCGTCGGGGTCAGCGTCGGCTCGGCCCCGCAAATCACCGACCGGTCGCGTGTGACGCGAGGCACCCAGGTTGTTGATCCGTCAATGCCCGCCCGGATGTAAACGCATCCGCGGCTGTCGACATACTGCCGCCCGGTGTAGCTGGCGGGCGGAAATTCCGCTGGAATTCCAAACTCGTCCACGCTCTGCGCCGACGGCGCGGATGGCGCAATACCCACAGCAACCACAAGTGTTGCAACAAGACTCAAAAGATGACGCATGCAATCCCCCCCGACAGCAATGCCGACATCCTGACTCAATCGCGACGTTGAGTAAACAGCCCGGTCGCTGCCGAACACTGTGTTTCCGAGTCTACCGCGTGCCGTACATCCGATCGCCCGCATCGCCAAGCCCCGGAAGTATATATCCTTTTTCGCTAAGGCGCGTATCGAGCGCCGCCGTCACGACAGAAACATCCGGATGCTGCTCGGCAAGATGCGCGACGCCCTCCGGCGCAGCCAGAATGCACAGAAAGAGAATGTCGCCTGCGCCGTTCTCCTTCAGAACATCGACCGCCGCCGCAGCGGAACGGCCGGTGGCCAGCATCGGATCCACCAGAATGGTCTGCCGCTGATCAAGCTGTTCGGGCAGTTTGACATAGTACCGAACGGGTCTCAGCGTCTCTTCGTCCCGGTACAACCCGACAAAGCCCACGCGCGCCGTCGGAACAAGCTCAAGCACACCATCAAGCAGACCGTTGCCCGCCCGCAAAACCGATACAACGGCCGGCTTGCGCCCTGCAAGAACAGAGGCTTGCATCGTCTCCAGAGGGGTCTCGACGACCCGCGCCGCGAGGCTGAGATGCCGGGTTGCCTCATAGGTCATAAGCTGGCTGATTTCCCGCAGCAATTGCCGGAACTCGAATGTAGATGTCGTCTTGTCGCGGATGAGGGTCAGCTTGTGCTGAACCAGCGGGTGCGTCACGATAGTCAGTGGTTCGGGGGTCAGGGGGTCGGGCATGCAGTGCTTTCCGAATGTGCGCCAGGGGCTCTGCCTGTCCTCATTTCAGAAAGCAGCGCGCGGGACAACAGGCACGCCAACCGATCCGTGCCCGACGCGCCACACCACGCAACTGGCGGCGTTGTCTTTTGACGTTGCGCGCGCGGGGCGAACATTGCAAGCTGTCTTGTGCAGGCCGCCGGAGGGGAGGTCCGGTCGCCGCGCGCATAATTAGTTTAATGCTAAACAATCCCTTCGGGAGGGGTCATGACAGACAATCCGACAGACACTCTGCGTCAGGCCTCGCTGGACTATCACGCATATCCAAAGCCGGGAAAGCTTGAAATTCGCGCCACCAAGCCGCTGGCAAACGGCCGCGATCTGGCGCGCGCCTACTCTCCGGGTGTGGCCGAGGCCTGCCTTGAGATCAAGGCGAACCCGGCAGAGGCCAGCCGGTACACGGCACGCGGCAATATGGTAGCGGTGGTCACCAACGGATCGGCCGTTCTGGGCCTGGGCAATATCGGCGCGCTGGCCGCCAAGCCGGTCATGGAAGGCAAGGCCGTCCTGTTCAAGAAATTCGCCGACATCGACTGTTTCGATCTTGAGGTGGACGAAGCCGACCCGGAAAAACTGGCCGAGATCGTCTGTGCGCTGGAGCCCAGCTTTGGCGCCATCAACCTTGAGGACATCAAGGCGCCTGATTGCTTTATCGTTGAAAAGCTCTGCCGTGAACGAATGAACATTCCGGTCTTTCACGACGACCAGCATGGCACGGCAATCGTAGTCGGGGCGGCCGCGCATAATGCGCTGCATGTGGCGGGCAAGAGATTTGAAGACATCAAACTGGTTTCGACCGGGGGCGGCGCCGCAGGCATTGCCTGCCTGAATCTGCTGATCAAACTCGGTTTGAAACGCGAAAACATATGGCTCTGCGACGTGCACGGGCTGGTGTATGAAGGTCGCACCGAGGACATGACACCGCAAAAAGCCGCCTTCGCGCAGTCCACCGACAAACGCACCCTGGCGGATGTGATCGGGGGCGCCGACATGTTTCTGGGTCTTTCTGGTCCGCGCGTGCTCGAGCCGGAACATGTATCGCAGATGTCCGCCCGGCCGATCATCCTGGCGCTCGCCAACCCCGAGCCCGAAATCATGCCAGAGCTTGCCCGTGAGGTGGCGCCGGACGCGATCATTGCCACCGGTCGCAGCGATGTGCCCAATCAGGTCAACAACGTGCTGTGCTTCCCGTTCATTTTTCGCGGCGCTCTGGATGTTGGCGCGACGACCATCAACGACGAGATGGAGATCGCCTGCGTCGAAGCCATCGCCGAGCTGGCCCGCGCCACCACGTCGGCGGAAGCGGCTGCCGCGTATCAGGGCGAGCAGATGAACTTCGGGGCGGACTACCTGATCCCGAAACCGTTCGATCCGCGCCTTGCGTCGATCGTGCCCGCCGCCGTGGCGCGGGCGGCGATGGAGTCTGGCGTGGCCTTGCGCCCGATCGAGGATCTGGCGGCCTACCGCGAAAGTCTGGAACATTCGGTGTTCAAATCGGCGCTGCTGATGCGCCCCGTGTTTGAGGCCGCCGCCACGGCATCGCGCAAGATCGTGTTTGCGGAGGGCGAGGATGAGCGCGTGCTGCGGGCTGCGCAGGCGATTCTGGAAGACACCACCGAACAGCCCATTCTGATCGGTCGTCCCAATGTCATTGCAGCGCGCTGTGAACGGATGGGTCTGGTCATACGGCCCGAAAAGGATTTCCTGATCGTTAACCCGGAGCGCGATGACCGGTATCGCGACTATTGGGAAACCTACCACCTCATCATGCAGCGCAACGGGGTGTCGCCGGACCTCGCAAAGGCGATCATGCGTACCAACACAACCGCAATCGGCGCGATCATGGTCTATCGCGGAGAAGCGGATTCGATGATCTGCGGCACGTTCGGAGAGTACCGCTGGCATCTGAACTACGTGACGCAGGTTCTTGGCGATCCCGCCCATCATCCTCATGGCGCGCTGTCGATGGTCATTCTGGAGGACGGACCTCTGTTCATTGCAGACACCCATGTCCGCACCCGGCCCGAACCTGCGGAACTCGCGGAAACGGCGATCGGGGCCGCGCGGCATGTGCGCCGCTTCGGTCTGGACCCCAAGGTGGCGTTCTGCTCTCAGTCGCAGTTCGGCAATCAGGGCAGCGACAGCGGCAAACGGTTGCGCGCGGCGATCCATATTCTTGATCAGGAAACGCATGATTTTGTCTATGAGGGCGAAATGAACCTCGATGCGGCTCTGGACGCCGATCTGCGCGAGCGGCTGCTGCCGGGCAACCGGATGGAGGGCGCGGCCAACGTGCTTTTGTTCGCGCATGGCGACACGGCATCGGGCGTGCGCAATATCCTGAAGATGAAAGCGGGTGGGCTGGAAGTGGGGCCGATCCTGATGGGCATGGGCAACCGCGCGCATATCGTAACCCCGTCGATCACCGCGCGTGGCCTGCTGAACATGGCAGCCATCGCAGGGACGCCGGTGGCGCACTACGGCTAGACTTGCCAGACCGCGCTGAACTTACGTAAACCTGCGCCAAACCGGAGAGGGACAGCATGCGATACAGGGATGTCTACGAAGGCTGGCGCGCAGACCCGGACGGGTTCTGGATGGAGGCGGCAGAGGCCATCGACTGGGTTGAAAAGCCGTCAAAGGCGCTCTTTGACGACAACGCGCCGCTCTACGAATGGTTCTGCGACGGACGTGTGAATGGCTGCTATAACGCGGTCGATCGCCACGTTGAGGCGGGTCGGGGTGATCAGGTGGCGATCAT
>JBCCHI010000178.1:0-4482 GCA_039028815.1 Pseudomonadota bacterium | reverse complement strand
CTTCGCATGCGCCGGAAACGCGCCTGGGTCGCATCGGGCAGGTGCTAAGAATGATCTTGCTTGTGTCCTGAAACAAGATGCGGATCAGGCCGGGCGCCGCCACGAAACAGCACGACCGGGGTAGCTCTGGTCTCACGCATCAAAGCCAATCCGCGAACTGTTTCTTGCAATGTCGTCGAGCATGTCCCGCAGATCTCCGCAGAACATGACTTCCAGGTCTTCGAGGTCTCTGGTCGGGCTGTCATGGCATCCATAACCAACGCGCCTCTGTGAATTCTGATTTCGCTTCGCACGCTTTCAGTGTCGGAAATCACATAGGACCCGCGTTCGAAAGTCAGCCGGGCGCTTGCCCGGTTACAGACTGAAAGACGCCTGTCCGGATGGCATGAAAGCTGACCAGCGGCCGCGAAAACTGCTTGATGCGCACGAAGCCGTCGGATTGTATGCCCTATCGGAGCAAGCGGTCGGGATCACCCCCCCGTTTTGGTCAAGCAGTAGGCCGCAAGCACGGCGGATGCGGTGGCGCGGGAGCCAGGCCGGATAGAGGGACCAAGACCCTCCGGACCCGACCTGAGGCGCGTATCGGAAGCACGGAGAACAGCATGACCGGCATTCAGCAGATCAGCTTCGACAACGCGACACGGCGTCTGACATTGCTTTGGTCCGACGGACGGGAAAGCGTGTTCCCCTACATCTGGCTGCGCCATTTCCTGTTCCACCCCGCGACGGGCCGGCCTGAACAGGGCCCGGACGACCCCTGCCTCATCATCGAAGATCCGGCGGTGTGCGCCCTCGAACGCGTCGAGCATGACGGGGATTGCCTGCGGCTCTGCTGGTCTCACGATCAATCGGTAACCGAGCACGACGCGACATTCCTCAGAAAGAACTGTCCGAGCCCAGAGGCGCAGCGCGTGCGGCGGCTTCTTCCCAAGACATGGGTCAAGTCTGATGCCGAGGCTTTTGCGTGGTTTACCGGCGAGGATCTGACCGATCCCGATCGTCGGCTCGACACGTTCCGGCACCTGCGGGACTACGGCCTTGTTCTCTTTCGTGATATCGGGTCAGAACCGGGTACCCTGCCCGATATCGCCCGATACTTCGGCCCGATCAGACGGACCCATTTCGGCGAGTTGTTCAATGTCCGGTCAAAGCCGGAAGACGCCAAAGGAACAGGCGCAGGAATCGGAGCGACCGCCGCAAATGCCCAGGCGCCGCATGTGGACGAGGACTATCGGGACAATGTCCCGGGCATCAGCTTTTTCCACTGTCTCAAGGCGGCCACCGGCGGTGGCGGCGCATCGATCTATGTCGATGGCTATGCTGCTGCAGAACGGCTTCGGGCAACGAACCCGGACGCGTTCGAATTTCTGAGCAAAGTACCTTTGCTTTCCGAGGCCACGCGCAACCCCAATGAACGGTTCCGGTCGCGCTCCCGGGCGATTGCTGTTGACGATGACGGCGTGGTACGCGGGGTGGCCATGTCAGACCGCACGCTTCCGCCGCTGATGTTGCCGATTGATCTGATTGAACCTGCCTACAAGGCACTCGCCGCATTCCAGCGCGAGATCTATGATGACAACTATGCGCTTGAACGCGTTCTCAAGCCCGGAGAATGCGTCGTTTTCGACAATCACCGGATATTGCACACACGCAGATCCTTCGACCCTCAGGCGGGTGAACGCTGGCTTCAACAATTGTCCGTGGATCGGGATGAGTTCGCCAGTACACTGCAATGCCTCGCGCTGGAACTCGACCAGAATGTCGAAGCGGAGGTCGAGCAGGATGCGGGATTGCTGACGCAGGTTCGGTCCCTTTAAGACGACCGGGCGGACGGCAGGAAGGGAACAAGGTCCAATCCTTGCCACGCGTTTTCGCTGGTTTGCGGTGCAACTCTTGACTCGCAGCGACGATGTCGCACTGGCACGCCTGCGTTGGCGACGTGCGAACTCTTTGTCGTCTGCGCTCAGGGCATCGGATTGCAACCCCTCTCCGGAGCCCACAGATCACATCCAACGCCGCGATCCGTTCTAATTCTTCACATCCTTCAACTGGGAGGCGCTGTAAGGCCACGAAGTCTTCACATTTGAGCCGATGTTGGATCATGTGGCGCGGTTCCGGATGCGAGGATCGAGCCCAGATACTCGGGGCATTGATCAAAGCATGGCTCAGGATACCGCGACGAATTCGGACGAACTGCCAATCGGAACTGCGCTCTTGCTTGGGCAGTACCGGATTCTGCAGTGCTTGTCTCAAGGCGGGTTCGGAATAACCTATGTTGCGCGCGACAGCCTTGGACGTGATGTCGTTCTCAAGGAATGTTTTGCAGCTCAGCTGTGCACGCGTGACGCGCTGGACGTTCAGCTGCTTGATGCGTCCCGCTCACGCGACTTTGACAGCCTCCTGAAACACTTCAAAAAAGAGGCCTACAGGCTGGCCGCTCTGGATCACTCTGGCATCGTTGGCGTGCATCAGATTTTCGCCGAAAACCAGACAGCCTACATGGCCATGGACTACTGCCGGGGTGATGATCTTTTTACCGTGATTGAAGACACACCAGAGCGTATGTCTCGCAGCCTTCTGGGGCGTTTTCTGAGACAGGCGTTGCTGTCAGTTCAATACACCCATGACCGTGGTTTCTTGCACCGCGATCTGGCGCCAGACAACTTTCTGATCGATGGAAACGATCACGTTGTGCTGATCGACTACGGGTCTGCTGCGGACATGATACATCATGATCCGGGGCAAAACACGCGTTTGCTCGCAGTAAAGGATGGCTTTTCGCCCTATGAATTCTACGCAACCGGAGATGCGCAGGATGCGTCCAGCGATCTTTACTCACTTGGTGCGACGCTTTGTTATCTGATCACAGGCGACGCGCCCCCAAACAGCCAGCACCGGCTGGCATCTACAGCAAGCGGAGAGCCCGATCCCTTCGAGCAATTGACCGAGAACGACTGGGACATTGATCAGCCCTTTCTTGATCTCGTAAATCAGGCTTTGTCGATACACCAAAGGGACCGAATTGGGTCCGCGACAGAGTGGCTGGAAAGGCTTGTTGCGCTTGATGGCAAAGCCCTGCCCGGCAACCGCTACAGTTCAACTCAAGAGATTGAACCCACGATCGCACAACTTGTGACTGAGACAAATACGGGTCTGTCGCGTGGTCTGCCTCAATCCATGCGGCCACGCGTGGCAAAGCCGGACGTCACGCAAAAGCAGAAACAGACGCCACCGCAACCCGTCGATATCTTTGGAAACCCGATTGAGGATGTTGAGGCCTACTTGCGGGAACAGGACAGGCTGTCGCGCCGCAAACGCGTTCGCGCCCCCAGACTGAAGATACAGAAGTCGCACGTTCCCGTGATGAAAGCTGCCCCGGAGTCGAGTGCAGAAGATCTGGCGTTGAGTTGAAACGAAACCGCAGCAGCCGAAAGGTTGCGCAAATTCAGAAGGAAACAAAATGAAGTTCATTCGGGACATCATTGCCGAGAAGCGGAACAGTGCTTCGGCCGATACGTTGATACTCAGGCAAGACGAATTGGTTGCACGTACTCGGGACGATGAAGATTACGTTGAAAACGATTTAAGCGCCGGGACACCGGAAGTCAGCGAGGCGCAGATCGCGGAGGTTGCAAACGATCTCTCACAGTCTCAGGAGCCAAAGGACCACGCGGACATTTCTGACGTATTGCCGGGGCAGGAACACAGCGAGGTATCTCTTGATACGCAGATTTCCGGCATTCTGGACTCATTGAATGACGCACCCCGGGCGACCAGCCCGCTCCGGAACCCGGATCCGTCTGAAACATCTAGACAAGGTGTTCCGTCTGCCGATTCCGGCGCTGAGCATGCAGCTTGCAGGGACGATTCCAGCCCAACGGATTTGTCAGAAAGTCACGGTGAGGCCAGGGCCCGGTTGAAAGAGCGCGATGCAAAGAGCACACGCGGAACAGACGAACCGGCGACAGGTCTTGCCGCTCTTGGTATGTTGAAACGCGGACCCGAAGCCGCTGCGACAAGGCAGGTTGCGACGAATCCTGATCCCGTCACCGGACGCAAGACTGAATCAGACCTCGACGAACCGGGGCCTGCACCAGACCCTGTTGAACGGCAGGACGGGGGCAAAGATGTGGTGGCCGTCACAGTTCCCCGACCGGCAAAAGGACGTTCTGCCGGTCGGTCGGGCCGTGTCAAAACACGAATACTCGGCTTTAGCGGCGCCGCGGAGGACGAAGACAATCCCTTTGCGAAGGCCGGCAACGCTCCGACGCCGGAGCAGTCTCCGTTCCCGGTTGGCTGGCTGATCGTCATCGCTGGTCCGGGTCGGGGGCATGCGATCACGCTCTTTGACGGTGTCAGTCAGATCGGTCGGGGCGAAAGCCAGGCGGTGAGGCTGGACTTTGGAGACAGTAGCGTCTCGCGAGAGAACCATGCGGCGATTGCATTTGACAGTGAGCAAAACACCTTCTTCATCGGTCACGG
>JBCCHI010000177.1:0-4654 GCA_039028815.1 Pseudomonadota bacterium | reverse complement strand
CGAAAGGCTTGAGACAGGATCAGGCGTCAGGTCCGGTTGTGGTCAGCAGCCGGCACAGATCGTCCAGCGCATCAAAACTGTCATACGAGATTGTCAGTGTGCCACCGGCCGTCCCGGCCTTGTGGCGCAGTCTGACGGACATGCCCAGACTGGCGGTCAGGTCGTTTTCAAGCGCTCTGGTGTCCGCATCTTTGGTTTCCGGTCTCTCCCGCGCTGGCCGGTCGCCCGTCTCACCGGGCGCCGCCTTTTTCGCCAGAAGTTCTGCCTGACGTACCGACAACCCGTTTTTCACAATCTCATGGGCGGCCGACACGGGATCGTCGAGCGTGATCAATGCGCGCGCATGGCCGGATGACAGGCGCCCGTCCCGAAGCATGGCCAACACTTCTTCAGGCAGGTGCAACAAACGCACAGAGTTGGCGATGTGACTGCGGCTCTTGCCAAGCGCAACGGCAAGCTTTTCCTGCGTGTGTCCGAATTTGTCCATCAGCTGCGCGTAGCCGGCGGCCTCTTCGACCGGGTTGAGATCTGCCCGCTGAATGTTTTCGATGATTGCGATTTCCAGCGTTTCAGTATCATCAAAATCCCGAATTAATACTGGAATATCATGTACTTGCGCAATCTGGGCGGCGCGCCAGCGTCGCTCTCCCGCGACGATCTCAAACCCGTCAGACCTGCGCGGATTCGGGCGCACAATCAGAGGCTGAATTATCCCCTTCTCTCGAATGGACGCCGCGAGATCCTGCAAGGACGCCTCGTCAAAGGCGCGCCTGGGCTGATCGGGATTGGGCTCTATCCGCTCGATCGGCACCCTGCGGTCAGACGGTTTGGGCGTATTTTCCTGCGCCGGATTGGCCTCGGCCACATCCGACATCAGCGCGGACAGTCCCCGCCCGAGCCCGCGTTTGGATTTCTTTTCCCCCATGCTTGCAGCCCTCCTCAGGCGGCTTTGCGCGTGTTGTTTTCCATCATCTCCCGCGCAAGCTCTCTGTAGGCACCTGCACCTTTTGACACGGGGTCATAATGCAGAACCGGTAAAGCATATGACGGTGCTTCGCTCACTCTGACATTTCTTGGAATCCGTGTCCGGAACACGAGATCGCCCAGATTGTCGCGGGCATCCTGCTCGACCAGGGACGACAGATTGTTGCGCCCATCGAACATGGTCAGCACAATTCCCTCTATCCGAAGAGCCGGATTTGCGGTTTCGCGGACTTCGCGCACGGTCAGCATCAACTGAGACAGCCCTTCAAGCGCGAAAAACTCTGATTGCAACGGGACAAGAACGGAATGTGCCGCAACCATCGCATTCACCGTAAGGAGATTGAGCGATGGCGGACAATCAATCAGGATGAAATCAAAACCGAACGCGTCCATCGCCGGTTGACGCAGGGCATCATGCAACAGGAAACTGCGCTTTTCGTTGGCGACCAGTTCCATATCGGCAGAACTCAGATCTACTGTGGCAGGCACAATAAAAAGTCGTTCGTGTATCGTGCGCTGTACAACCCTGCGTAACTCAATTTCTTCCAGCAAAAGCTCGTAAGTGGTGAAGTCGCGTTCTTCCGGCTCTATGCCCAGCCCTGTGGACGCGTTGCCTTGCGGATCGAGATCGACCAGCAGAACATTCAAGCCAAGCTCGGCAAGCGCTGCCCCAAGATTGATCGCCGTAGTCGTCTTTCCGACACCGCCCTTCTGGTTGGCCACGGCAATGATTTTTGTTGTTTGAGAACGCGTCGGATCAGACACGGGCCAGTCCCTTTACAGACAGAATGACGGATGAGGCGTTGGTCTCGCTTTTATCAATCTGGACCTCGAATTGCCACTTCGTTTGTGCGTCTTCCACCTCTTTTTGCCAGTTTTTCCCCTTCGGAAAGACAGCAAGGCCCTCTGGATCAAGGTGACGTTCGGCAAAGTCGAAAAGCGTGATCAGCGGCGCCAGCGCCCGCGCCGTAAGTACATGCGCTCGCAGCGGTTCGGCGTCCTCGATCCTTTTGTTGACGACCTCGGCCTCGATCTCCAGTTCCCGGGCAACCGTCCTTAGAAACTGGGCTTTTCGCATATCGCTTTCGACCAAAGTCGTCTTGTCAGGCGACCCCAGTTCGCGCGCAAGTATTGCCAGAACCATCCCCGGAAATCCGGCTCCGGACCCCAGATCGGCCAGATGACGCGCGTGTGCGGGGATCAGGCCATACAGTTGAGCGCTGTCGTGAAAATGACGCGTCCAGACGGCATCAAGCGTGGTGCGGGAGACGAGATTGATCTTCGGGTTCCATTTTCTCAGCAGCGCTTCATACAAAGAGAGCCGATCGAGTGTTTCACGTGAAACATCTAACCCGACGAGCGCAGGCATGATGATGCCTCCCGTTTGCGCTGTCGCAGGCGCACAAGCAACAAAGTCAGCGCCGCCGGTGTCATACCGTCGATGCGCGCTGCCTGACCCAGATTGGCGGGTCGTGCCAGGCTCAGTTTGGCTTTCAGTTCGTTGGACAGGCCCTCGATTGCATCAAACGCAAAGTCACCCGGTATCTCCAGGGCTTCATCTCGCTTTAGCTGATCAATGTCGCGCTGTTGTCGTTCGATGTAGTTTGCGTAAAGCGCATCTCTCTCCAACTGCCGTCGCGTTTCCGGATCAACGTCCGACAATGACGCATCCAGGGTGCAAAGCGTTTCGAAATCAACGTCCGGAAAGGACAGCAGCTGATATCCCGTGCGTCGCGCCCCGTCATGCGACAGAGACAGGTCCGCTGTTCTGAGGTCTTTCGGCGTAAAGCTTTTCTCTTCAATGCGCTGACGCGCCATGGTCAGTTTTTCTCTTTTATTTTCAAATGCCTGTCGTCTGTGTTCTGACACACAGCGCAACTCGATCCCCAGCGGCGTCAGACGCTGGTCTGCGTTGTCTGCGCGCAGGGACAGGCGAAATTCTGCACGCGACGTAAACATGCGATAGGGCTCTGAAACCCCGCGCGTCACCAGATCGTCAATCATGACGCCGATGTAACTGTTCGCACGGCTGAAATGCACCGGATCCCTGCCATACGCCCGACAGGCGGCGTTGAGGCCGGCGACGAGACCTTGCGCGGCGGCTTCTTCGTATCCCGTTGTCCCGTTGATCTGACCGGCCAGAAACAGGCCTGGCACATCCCTCATCGCCAGTGTCGCAGACAGCGACCGGGGGTCCACGTAATCGTATTCGATGGCATATCCTGGCTGCAGGATCACAGCTCTTTCAAGGCCCTTGATTGACCGAACATAGTCGCGCTGAACCTCTTCGGGCAAAGAGGTGGATATCCCGTTTGGATAAATCACATTGTCGCTCAGGCTTTCAGGCTCAAGAAAAATCTGATGCGAGTCCTTGTCTGCAAAACGGACGATCTTGTCTTCGATTGAAGGGCAATATCTGGGTCCGATACCATCAATACGACCGCCATACATGGCAGATCTGGACAAGTTATCCCTGATGATGGCGTGCGTCTGCGCATTGGTGTGGGTGATACCGCATGCAATCTGACGGGCGTCCGGTGCCTCTGACAGAAACGAAAACAGAACAGGATCGTCGTCCGGTTTCTGCAAGGCCAGGCCGGACCAGTCTATCGTCTGGCCATCCAACCGCGGCGGCGTTCCTGTTTTCAACCGCCCGACAGGAAGCCCAAAGCTATCGATACGCCCGGCCAGCGCCTGTGAGGGCTTGTCCCCCATCCGGCCACCCGGAAAAGACCTGTCTCCGATGTGGATAACACCCCTGAGGAATGTGCCTGACGTCAGTATGGTTTCTTTTGACGCAACGAGGGTTTCATCTGCGAGCGTTACACCGGTCACGCGGCCTGATGTCATCCGCAAATCGGTCACTTCCCCCTCGATGACATCTATGCGCTCTGCCGCCGAGATCTCGGCCTGCATATGAGACCGGTACAGTTTCCTATCTGCCTGGGTTCGTGGCCCCTGCACCGCGGGACCCTTGCGACGGTTCAGCAGGCGAAACTGAATACCCGCCTTGTCCGCCACACGACCCATTATACCATCCAGTGCATCAATCTCTCGCACAAGATGGCCCTTGCCGAGACCACCGATTGCGGGATTGCAGGACATCACACCGATATCGTTACACGACAGCGTGACCAGCGCAGTTCTGGCGCCCATACGGGCGGCCGCGTGCGCCGCTTCGCACCCTGCGTGGCCTGCACCGATCACAAGAACGTCGTATTGTTTCACGTGAAACACTCCTTACTTGCCCAGGCAGAAAGACGTGAAAATCTCATCCAGAACGTTCTCGATATCGAACCTTCCGGTTATCGAATCAAGGCTTCGGATCGCAACCCGCAGATTTTCGGAAACGAGCTCGGGATCGGGCAAATCATCATCCAGCATCTGTTGTGACGCCGCAATGGATAAAATGGCGTCCTCCATCGCGATGCGATGACGTTCCCTGACGGCCAGACCGGCAGACGCAATGCGATCTTCGAACACGGAGATTATCCGATCCATCAGCCTGTCAAGCCCCTGTCCGGTGACGCCGGAGATGGCATTGTCCGTCAGTCCGGTTAAATCCGCCTTTGATATCAATATGATATCATCATTTTCCGGCTCGAACGATGGTTGCTCTTCCGGAGAAACCAGGAACACACGCAAATCAGCGGCCTGTGCTCTTTCCCGT
>JBCCHI010000176.1:0-4805 GCA_039028815.1 Pseudomonadota bacterium | reverse complement strand
TGACCGGTTGTCTTCACGTCTTGTTCTTGTATTCTGAGTGATCTCGCCACGCACACGCTCTGGAGGATGGATTTGCGACTCGTAACACTTTCCATTTTGTCTGGCGCTGTACTGTCACTGGCTGCGTTTTTTATATGGAGCGCGGTTAAAAAATCCACTTATGAACGTGTATCTGATGAGGTTATGATAAACAACGCCGTGGCGTTTTACATTGAGGACACTTGGCAAGAAGAAATTGGATACTTCGATGGCAGAACTCTTAAAATGAAAAACTTTCAATCTGTCGATGAGTTCCGTGATTTCTTACCGGACTGCTGCAGAATGACAGAAAATGGCGCCAATGGTCGCCTTGTTGGATTATGGGACAAGCTGTTTACAGACATAGCGGGCGTTGTCGTAATTTCCCCTAAACTTCGGTTGATCGATGAGGGAGAAGCAGTTGTGCTTAACGCCTCTCCATACGAGGTGTATATGCGTCCGGATGGGAGTGTTATTCCGCACCTTCCGGCGCATGACTGATAAACAAAAAAGTTGAAAATCTGGAGTTGCCAATGACACTGCCGTCGCGCTGCCTCGGGACGCAATTCCGGTATGGAGCGCAATCAGAACCTTCAGATGTAAACGCGTGCCAGACGATGTAGTGATCAATAATGCCATGGCGTTCTATATTGAAAACATGCAGCTGGAAGAGAGGTGAAGCCCGGATTAGGGCCTATGAAAAAGAAACAACTGAAACCGTCGATGAATGTCACGGAGTACTTCCGGATTGCCGCAAAATGACGAAAAACGGCACCGATGATCATTGTGTTGAGTCCTGGGAGAGCACTTTTCGTTATACCAGAGACGGAATTGATGCTTTCGGGCGATGAAACATCAACGTCTCTTCCGGTAGTTCAAAAGGATGTTTGAACCTTATGGCCGTGTTGTGTCGCGCGCTGGCAGGCTGGCAGGCTGTTCTGCCGTTCGCGTCACGCACATCCCTTTGGGCAACCGTCCGGCGCAGCGGTTTGTCCGCCGCCTGACATGCGGTGTTCCTGCCACGGACCTGACACGGTGCGCCAGTATGGGATGTCCTATTCATCGTACAGCCGGTTTTCCTCGTTGTTGCGCAGATGCGCGGCCATGTCGTCGTAATCGACGTTCAGAGACCCATGCGCGATCAGCGCTTCGGCATAGGTGGGCAGGGCGTCAACGCGCTTTTGCGTCTCGGGCTGCCAGAGCATCGAGCGGATCACCGCCTTGCCGCAATGATAAAAGGCCTCTTCCACATGCACGATCACAGCGAAGTCGGGCACGCGTCCTTTGATCGCGAGCTGTTCGCGCAGCTCGCTGTCCCGCACGATCTGCGCGGCGCCGTTGACTCGCACCACTTCGTTGCGATTGGGGACAAGAAAAACCAGCCCGACGCGTCCGGTCTCCAGCAGGTTGCGGAACCCGTCATACCGGTGATTGCCGGGCCGGTCGGGGATGGCCAGCGTTTTGGGGTCGAGCACTTTGACAAAGCCCGCCGGGTCGCCCTTGGGTGAAACATCCATGCGCCCGGC
Source organism: Pseudomonadota bacterium (assembly GCA_039028815.1). Taxonomy (GTDB): domain Bacteria; phylum Pseudomonadota; class Alphaproteobacteria; order Rhodobacterales; family Rhodobacteraceae; genus Roseovarius. The sequence goes on along the minus strand of JBCCHI010000176.1, from coordinate 3,261 downwards.
CGCATCCACCGTCGCCATGGTCAGGAATGTCGAGTGTTCGATCCAGACCCGGCAATGGATGTCGATATGGTCGAGGATCTTCCGGGTCTGGCTGTCATAGGGCTGGCGCTGCCGGGCATAAATTTCGTCGACCGAGGTGACGATGTCCTTGGGTGTGTACATCACAAAACGTCCTGTTGTTCGCGGTAAGACTATACCGGACCGTCCATGATGTCGCGTGACCTTGCTCCCCTGACGCCGCAGGCCTATAAGACCGCCATGACGCAGGATCTCGCGATCATTATTCGAATTAGCTGCCCGGCGCTCTGACACGATGAGCCGCCGGGACAAGGCGTTTGCGCGCCGCCCCTTCCGAGACAGGACCGATACCCAAGACTGAAAAGGACGCATCCGATGTGCGCCGAGACGACTGACGCCGTGGATTACAAAGACACGCTGAACCTGCCCGAAACCGACTTCCCGATGCGCGCGGGGCTGCCCAGGCGCGAGCCAGAGTGGCTGGAGCGGTGGAACGGGCTGCGCATCTACTCCCGCCTGCGCGAAAAAGCTGACGCCGAAGGCAACCGGGAGCCCTTTACCCTGCATGACGGGCCTCCCTATGCCAACGGGCATCTTCATATCGGGCACGCGCTGAACAAGATCCTGAAGGACATGGTGGTGCGCAGTCAGCAGATGATGGGCCGCGACGCGCGCTACATCCCCGGCTGGGATTGCCACGGCCTGCCGATCGAGTGGAAAATCGAAGAGCAGTACCGCGCCAAGGGCCGCAACAAGGACGAGGTCGATATCGTCGACTTCCGGGCCGAATGTCGCCGGTTTGCCGAAGGCTGGATCGACGTCCAGCGCAACGAATTCAAGCGGCTGGGCGTGACCGGGAAGTGGTCGAAGCCCTATCTGACGATGGATTACCGGGCCGAGCGGATCATCGCTGAATGTTTCCAGACGTTTCTGATGAATGGCACGCTTTATCAGGGGTCAAAGCCGGTGATGTGGTCGCCCATCGAGAAGACCGCGCTGGCCGAGGCGGAGGTCGAGTACCACGACAAGGAGAGCTTTACTGTCTGGGTGAAGTTCCCTGTGCTGACCGAGGGTGATTTGCAGAACGCCAGTGTTGTGATCTGGACCACCACGCCCTGGACACTGCCGTCCAACAAGGCGGTCGTCTATGGCCGGGATATCTCTTACGGGCTTTACGAGGTCACCGGCACGCCCGAGGAATGCTGGGCGCAGACGGGTGACCGCTACATCCTTGCCGACAAGCTGGCAGGGGATGTGCTGGGCCGCGCACGGCTTGATGATGATCAGTGGACGCGTTTGCGCGATGTCACGGCGGACGAACTGTCCGATCTGTCGCTCGCCCATCCGCTTGCCGGTGCCGAGGGGGCGGGCGGCGAATGGGATCAGCCCCGCGATTTCCGGGCCGCGGAGTTCGTGACCGATGAGGAGGGCACCGGGTTTGTGCACTGTGCCCCGTCTCACGGAATGGAAGAGTTCGAGCTCTATCGCGATCTGGGCATGCTGGAACAGGTGATTACCTACAACGTCATGGAAGACGGCTCCTTCCGGCCTGATCTGCCGTTCTTCGGCGGCACGTACATCCTGAGCCGCAAGGGCAAGGAAGGCGATGCCAACCCGGCCGTGATCAGCAAGCTCGTGGACGTGGGCGGGTTGCTTGCGCGCGGCAAGATCAAGCACTCCTATCCGCATTCCTGGCGGTCAAAGGCGCCGGTGATCTACCGCAACACGCCGCAATGGTTTGCTGCGATCGACCGCAAAGTGGGCGACGGACAGGACACCTATGGCGAGACGATCCGCCAGCGGTCCTTGCGCTCTATCGACGATCTGGTGCAGTGGACGCCGCAGGCCGGCCGCAATCGGCTTTTTTCGATGATCGAGGTACGTCCGGACTGGGTGCTGAGCCGTCAGCGTGCCTGGGGCGTGCCGCTGACCTGTTTCGTCCGCAAGGGCGCTTTGCCGACCGATGATGATTTCCTGCTGCGTGATGGCGCGGTCAACGGCCGCATCCTTGAGGCATTCGAGGCAGAAGGCGCGGACGCCTGGTACAAGCCCGGCGCCAAGGAGCGGTTTCTCGGCAACGACTACAACCCGGACGAATGGGACAAGGTCGATGACATTCTTGATGTGTGGTTTGATTCCGGATCAACCCACGCGTTTGTGCTGAAGGATCGCGAAGATGGTTCGGATGACGGGCTGGCCGACCTCTACCTGGAGGGCACCGACCAGCATCGCGGCTGGTTTCATTCCTCCATGCTGCAGGGCTGCGGCACGATTGGCCGGGCGCCCTATCGCGGTGTTCTGACCCACGGCTTTACGCTGGACGAGAAGGGCAACAAGATGTCCAAATCGCTCGGCAACACGATCGTGCCTGAGGAGGTCGTCCAGCAATATGGTGCCGATATCCTGCGGCTTTGGGTGGCGCAGACCGACTACACCAATGACCAGCGGATCGGGCCTGAAATCCTGAAGGGCACGGCGGACAGCTATCGACGACTGCGCAACACGATGCGCTTTCTTCTGGGGGCGCTGAGCCATTTTTCCGAAAGTGACCGTGTTGTGCCATCGGAGATGCCGGAACTGGAACGCTGGGTGCTGCACCGTCTGTCGGAACTCGACCACAGAGTGCGGACCGGCTATGCGGCCTACGACTTTCAGGGCGTGTTTCAGGTGCTGTTCAACTTCTGCACGGTGGAACTGTCGGCGTTCTATTTCGATATCCGCAAGGACGTTCTGTATTGCGATGGGGATACGCCGCGCCGGCGGGCTGCGCGCACGGTGATGGATATCCTGTTTCATCGGCTGACCACCTGGCTTGCGCCGGTGCTGGTCTTCACCATGGAAGAGGTCTGGCTGTCGCGGTTTCCCGGCGATGAGAGTTCGGTGCACTTGCAGGATATGCCTGCCACACCCGCCGACTGGCTGGATGAACCTCTGGCGGCGAAATGGGCCGGGGTGCGTCGTGCGCGCCGGGTGGTCACGGCGGCGCTGGAAGTGCAACGCACCGACAAGGTGATCGGCGCCTCGCTCGAGGCCGCGCCCGTGGTTCACGTGCGCGATCCTGACCTGCTGGCGATCCTGAAGTCGGTGGACTTCGAGGACGTCTGCATCACATCGGCGATCTCGCTGACGGGCGACCCCAGTCCGGCAGAGGCGTTCCGCCTGCCCGAGGTGGACGGCGTGACAGTGGTGTTCGAACGGGCCGAGGGTCAAAAGTGCCTGCGCTGCTGGAAGATCCTGCCTGAC
>JBCCHI010000175.1:0-4853 GCA_039028815.1 Pseudomonadota bacterium | reverse complement strand
GGCGTCCTGCCCGATTATCTGTTTCGCGATTTTCCGGAACTCGTGCGCATCCTGCCAGAGGTCTACTCGGCGGACGTGCCCGTGTTTCTGGCATATCCCGAGGAACTGCGTCATTCGCAGCGGATCGCCGCATTCCGCGATTTTGTGCAGGAAGAAATTGTGGCCTATCGCAAGGCGACCTAAAGCCTTTCTCCTTTGACCTGAAACATCAGCTGACGGCGAAAGGCGCGCAGCTTCGGAACGATGCAAGGCGTTTCGCGACACTCCGTGAGTCAGGTTTGTCGCGAAACGCTTCAGGCGATCCGCACAGATTATCTGCAAGTTATGCGCGAGACGCATAACAGGATTGTCGCGATTGAGTGAAAATTCATCTTGATTGCGTAAATGCGCGGCACTAATTCGAAAGCATGACAGTGGCGCCGATGGCGCTGCATCATACCTCCCTGTTGGACTTCGGCCGAGCTTGTGCTCGGCCTTTTTTTTTGGCCGGCAGGCGCCTGTGTATCAGACGACCGGCAGGTCCGGGCCGGCAAACCGGGTCAATGGCCGCGCGCCCTGTTCGGTCACGACGCAGACCTCTTCATGAACCAGAAGCCGCCCCTGCGCCGTCTCGATCACCGGCTCCAGTGTCACAACCATCCCGGCCTGAAGTGCCGACGCGTCACCCGCCATCAGCGACAGCCCTTCGGTGAGTTGCAGGCCCAGACCATGCCCCATGCGCCCTGACGCGTGTTCCTGTCCCGTGATGCGCGCCATCACCTGCCAGAGATCGCAGGCCCGCTGGCCCGGTCTTATCGCGTCCAGCGCGGCCTGTGCCGCTTCGATCAGACGCGCATGCGCCGTGCGCAGCTCGTCACCCGGCGGGCCGACGGAATAGTTCCGGTCATAGTCGCAGTAGTACCCGTTCAGAACCGCGCCGGTGTCCAGCATCAGCACGTCCCCGAAGGCAAGCGGTGTCTCGCGCGCCGGAGAAATCACATCGGTGTAGCCGCCCTGCCCCGCCCCACCGGAAAGATAGCCGACCCAGTCCGCCCCTTCCTGCAGCAGAAGCCCCTGAAAGTCGCGAAAGACCTGCGCCAGCGACACGCCTTCGCGCGCAATCTCGCCAACCCTGTCAAAGGCACGGCCCGCCACGGCGCAGGCGGCCTCGATCGCGTCGATCTCGCGGGCCGATTTTATTGCACGCAAACCGGCGACCAGCCCGCCATCCGGAACAATCGGAACGCGCATTTGCGTTTGCAGACTGGCGAAATCCGACAAGGGCATGTGCAGATGGCTTTCGGGACCCTGCGGCGTTCCCACCGGTCCGCCACAGGCATTGAGCGCGTCGGCCAGCAGGCTTACGCCGTCATCGCCCGGACGCGGCGCGGGCCAGGTCCGGATATCCTGTATCCCCGTCTGCGCCATCAGCCAGGCGCCGATTTCGGGGATCACGGCAACGGGCGCGCCCTGCGCGGGCAGGACGACAAACCAGGGCCGGCTGGGGCTGGCCCAGAAACGCGTCAGAAACCCCGTGAAATAACAGATATCGGCCTCGCAGGTCAGCCACAGCGCCGCCAGCCCGGACCTGTCCATCTCAGACTGCGCGGCAGCGACACGGGCCTCGTATTCAGATCGGGGAAAAGGCGGGCTCACGGATCGGCCTGCTCGCTGAGAATGCACAGCACACGCGCGTCCGCGGGCAGCACCATCTGCCGCAAGGCTGCCAGACCGGCCCCGCCGGAGGGTGTGGTCGCCAGCCCCAGCCCGGCCAGGACCGGCATGGCTTCGGCCGCCTCGTCCTCGGTGATCGTGGCGAAGGCATCGGCATCGCGGGACAACCCGTGCAGGGCGATCAGCGACGGCTCCTTGCAGTCAAGACGACCCATGCTCGACACCGGGCCCGGCGCGACCACCGGCCGGCCCGCCAGAATGCTGGCCTGCAGCGCCGGTGCGGCCTGTGGTTCCACGTTGATGATCTCCGGACCGTCCCCCCAGACGCCACGCCAGTAGGCAGCGCAGGCCGCCGACATGCCGCCGACGCCACATTGCAGCAGGATATGCGACGGTGGCACGGGCATGCGCCGCGCGGTTTCCGCGGCAAGCGTGACATAGCCTTCCATCAGCCGGTGCGGCAGTTCGAAATAGCCGGGCCAGGAACTGTCCGACAACAGGGTCCATCCGTTTGCGGCCGCGGCATCGGCGGCGGCGGCCATGCTGGCCTCGTATTCCGCACCCTGACGGCACACGTCCGCACCATGGGATTTCAGGCGCTCGGCAAAGCTCTCGGGCACGGTTTCAGCGATAAATACCACGGCCCGCGCTCCGAACCGGCGCGCACCAAAGGCCAGCGACAGACCGTGATTTCCCGCACTTGCCGTCACGTAGGTGCGGCCGGCAAGCGCTTGGTCGAGGTCTTCGGTCCCGGTCGCGCGCGCATGATGAGCCAGGACATAGGCCGCGCCAAGCGCCTTGAAACTGCCCATCCCCATGCGCTCTCGTTCGTCCTTGACCCAGGTCTCGACACCAAATCCGTCCGTCTGCCGAAGCGGTGTTTCCCCACCGACCAGACAGCGGGTCACAAGCGCCTCCGCCGTGGCAGCGTCCGTGCTGGGATAGGGCGCGCCGGACAGCGTTTCGCGATCCAGACCGGAACCCCGCCAAGGATTTTCTTCGATATGCATGCGTGCACCGTCCCTTTCAGCACCAAGACCCGCGCTCGGCGCGCCGTCAAGCCATCCCCCTCTTTTCCCCGGCGAAGGGATGGCATACAAGCCGCTTCATCAAGGTCCACTGGGGGCGGAACCATCATGCAAGAGCCGGAAATCACACCCGATCTGATCGAGGCGCACGGGCTCAAACCCGATGAATACGACCGCATATTGCAGATCATCGGGCGTGTGCCAAGCTTTACCGAACTGGGCATCTTCTCGGCCATGTGGAACGAACACTGCTCTTACAAGTCCTCCAAGAAATGGCTGCGCACGCTGCCCACGACCGGACCGCGCGTCATTTGCGGACCCGGCGAGAATGCCGGCGTTGTCGATATCGGCGACGGACAGGCCGTGGTCTTCAAGATGGAAAGCCACAATCACCCCAGCTACATCGAACCCTATCAGGGCGCGGCGACGGGCGTGGGGGGTATTCTGCGCGATGTCTTTACCATGGGCGCACGCCCCATCGCCTCGATGAACTCGCTCAGTTTCGGCGAACCGGATCATCCCAGAACCCGGCAACTGGTGCATGGCGTGGTCGAGGGCATCGGCGGATATGGCAATTGCTTCGGCGTGCCCTGCGCGGGCGGCGAGGTGCGTTTCGATCCGGCGTATAATGGCAACTGCCTTGTGAATGCCTTTGCCGCAGGACTGGCGGAGGCGGACAGGATATTCTATTCGGCCGCCTCCGGTGTCGGGATGCCGGTTGTCTATCTCGGCGCCAAGACCGGGCGCGACGGGGTCGGTGGCGCGACCATGGCCAGCGCGGAATTCGATGACACGATCGAGGAAAAGCGCCCCACCGTGCAGGTCGGCGACCCGTTTACAGAAAAGCGGCTGATGGAGGCCTGTCTTGAACTGATGGCCACCGGCGCGGTGATCTCGATCCAGGACATGGGCGCGGCGGGATTGACGTGTTCGGCTGTCGAAATGGGCGACAAGGGGGGTCTGGGCGTCCGGCTCACGCTCGACACCGTACCGCAGCGCGAACCGGACATGACCGCCTATGAGATGATGCTGTCGGAAAGCCAGGAACGCATGCTTATGGTCCTGCGACCCGAACTGGAGGACACCGCCAGGGCGGTGTTCGACAAATGGGATCTCGACTTTGCAATCGTCGGCGAGACCATCGAGGAGGATCGCTTTGTCGTCCTGCACGAGGGCGAGACAAAGGCTGATCTGCCGCTGTCAACTCTGTCCGGCTCTGCACCCGAATACGACAGACCCTGGGACGCGCCGGCGCCACCTGCGGCATTTCACGCCGACGATCTGCCCGCGATCGACCCGATCGACGCGCTCAAGGTTCTGATCGGGTCGCCCAACTACTGCTCTCGCCAGTGGGTTTACGAACAATACGACACCTCGGTGATGGCCGATACCGCGCGCAGGCCGGGGGACGGCGCAGGCGTGATCCGGGTACACGGCACCGAAAAGATGCTGGCCTTCACGTCGGATGTGACCCCGCGCTACGTCGCGGCCAACCCGCGCGAGGGGGGCCGGCAGGCCGTGGCCGAAGCCTACCGGAACCTGACAGCGCTTGGCGCCACGCCTCTGGCGGCGACCGACAACCTGAATTTCGGCAATCCCGAGAAATCCGCCATCATGGGCCAGTTCGTCGAAGCCGTGACCGGCATCGGCGAAGCATGCACGGCGCTGAACATGCCAATCGTTTCGGGCAACGTGTCGCTCTACAATGAAACCGACGGCGCAGCGATCCTCCCGACCCCCACCATCGGAGCGGTCGGGTTGATTGCGGATCCCGACCATGCAATCACCGATCAGGTGCGTGACGGGCATGTGGCACTCGTAGTGGGCACAACCACCGGGCATCTGGGACAATCGGCCTTTCTGGCGGAGGTGTTCAACCGGGCCGAGGGCGACGCCCCGCCGGTGGACCTGGCGGCCGAGGCGCGAAACGGAGACTTCATCCGCGCCAATCATACGCTGATCCGCGCCTGTACCGACCTTTCGGATGGCGGGCTGGCACTGGCCGCGTTCGAGATGGCCAACGCCGCCGGTGTCGGCGTTGACATCTCGCTGCCGGATGCGGGCGACCTGTTCGGCGAAGACCAGGGCCGGTACCTTGTGGCCTGCAACTTTGACCAGGCCGAGGCGCTGATGACAAACGCGGCGCGTGCCGATGTGCCGATCCGAAGTGTC
>JBCCHI010000174.1:0-4888 GCA_039028815.1 Pseudomonadota bacterium | reverse complement strand
TACGCGGTGCGTCGCGTGCTCGCCCGGCCGCCGCGTCTGGGGTGTACAGACGATTTCGACATATCGGTGGGCGCGGTTCACGCCGGCTACAGGCTGGTGTTTGAACCGAACGCGCGCACGACGGAGACCACAACGGAACGCATAGGCGATGAAATGCGCCGGCGCATCAGATCCTCTGAACGCGGCTGGCGCAGCCTGATGCAAAATGCGGCGCTGATGAACCCGGGGCTGCACGGGCTCTACGCCTGGCAACTCATATCCCACAAACTGGTCAGGCGAATGAACCCATTTCTCCTGTTCGTTTTTCTTGTGACCAATCTTGCTCTGTTTGCCAGCGCGACATTCTACACTCTGACGGGCCTTTGCCAGATCGCATTTTATGGCGTTGCTCTGGCCGGTCTGCTGCGCTCGGAGTGGCGCCGGCACAGGATCGTCGGCCTGGCCAGTTTCTTTGCATTCACGCATGTCGCGCTGGCCCTTGGGATTATGAGATGTCTGTTTGGCCGGAAGTCGATATCGTGGACACCATCAAGAGCAGAGGCGTGACGCAGGGCGCGCGGGAAAGAAATGCGATGTGGTCCATCCGGGCCGCGCCGGACCGTCGCTGCCCGGGTGCGCAAGATACCGGGGCGTTCAGGTATTTTGACGGCGAAGCGCATCAAAGATCACTGCGCCGGGCATGACCCGAAAGGCACTTCTGATCCAGGCCGCGCTCCGCTCAGAGCGGCGTCACTGCGCCTCAGCCGGTCGCGTTCACACCCCCGGCAGCGCGCTCTTCCAGCTTTGGGCGGACCTGAAACACAAGGACCGACAACGCGATCACCGCAGCGCCTGCAAGCGCGGACCCGACCAGTTGCCATGCCGCCACGGACTTGAAGGAAAGTCCCGTCAAGACATGGGGTATGCAAAGCGTTGCGCCGACAACCGCAACCGAAACCACCGCGCTTGTCAGAAGGACCGGCCGGACTGACCCCAGCGCCTGCGTCCCGCGCGAGAACGCGTCGGTTCCCCGCAGACAGCACGTCAGTACGAGCATGGGCGCCATGGGGCTCAGAACCAGCGCAAGCGGAATGCCGACCAGTCCGAACCAGGGTGTCAGCACCCGGAACAGAAACACCCGGGCGATCAGATCAGCGGCAAGGGCCAGGGCAATCAGACGCACCATGGGCAAGGACCGGTCCGCCACGATACGCACATACATCATGCGCAGGACCCATGCCGTGACCGGGGCGGTCGCGATGATCTGCACAAGCAGAACCAGACGGTCACGGCCGGTGTCCCCGGCAAAACTGCCATAGTTCAGCACCAGCTCGACAAGCGCGCCTGCATTAGCGACAACACCAAGCGTGACCGGCATCAGCATGGCCAGACCCAGCACCGTGGCGCGTTGAAAGACAGCTCCCAGCATGGATGTCTCACCCGCTTCGGCCCGACGGGTCAAGTCGGTAAAAACCACAAGCATCAGCGCAGCCGCCAGCGTATGCCCCAGCAGAGAGCCGAGACGCTGACTGTATTCGAGGAACGTGACGTGGCCAGCGCCTTGCGCTGCCGCAACATAGGTTTCAATCCAAAGAAACGACAATGACCCGGTGGTCAGCATCAGCGCGGCCAGACTGCGCCGTGCCAGTGCTGGCGCACCCGCGCCTTCCGGTCTTGGTAGCCCAGAGCATGGGGTTTGTCTGTGCAGCTGCAGTGCAATCAGCAGCATAACGGCAGCCGTACCATAGGCGGCGATCGTATAGGCCCAGGCGGCGGTTATGGCGACACTGCCGCCAAGCGCCAGAGCCAGCGCAACCGCAACCGCAGCCCGCGGGATCTGCCGCACTGCCGCGGGTGCGCCGAACGCCCCCTGAACATTGCAGAATGACACCAGCGCGATACTGCCCACAACGGCCGGAAACGACAGGGACAAAGCCACAATCACGGATTGCGCGATCTCCCGTGCACCAGGGTCAAATGCCGGGGCGAGCTGTTTCACGATCCCGGATGCGCCAAGAAGAAACAGCATCGAAAGACCCGCACCGCATACCAGTGCCGGTCCGACGGTGCGCGAAACAATCGCCCATACCGAGGCCCCCGCCGCGGCCTGCGCCGCCACCATGGGAATAAAGACGATCGCAACCACCTGGTTCAGCGACTCGGTGACCGATGTGATCAGACGCCGCCCCAGAATGAATGCGTCAGCTTCGGGTCCGGCGCCAAGCCGTCGCGCAATCATGTGCGAGACGACCAGAGCAAGCAGCAGGCCGAGCAACTGACCCGAAAACTGAAAAGCACTTTTGCGGACAATCGGGAAACCGGAGCGGGTTCGCTTCATGGCCACGGCTCCAAGATCAGGCTCCGACCCGGTCGCCCACTGCAATGCGCGGCGAACTGGACCTGATCGTCGGCGCAATCCGTCCCACTGCAGGCGGAACGACAACCTTCTCGAGCGCATAGCGCTCGATGATGTGGGCGGCATAGTCCGTGACAGGTGCGTAGCTGTATGCACCCGGGATATGCCGGGCATGAATACGGACCCGTGCGCGACGCAACCCCCCGGATTTCAGGCGAACAACGACTGAATGCTCTTCCGTCAAGTCGACCGGAGCCTCGGTTTCAAGGCACTTGCGGTCGATCCGCCGGATAAGAGACTCGCTCAGGCCACCGTCAGCGAGAACCCGGCGGTCCTGTATCCTGCTGCGACGTTTTCGAAGTGACGGGACTGTTCTGCACAGGACGCGGGTCAGCACCCGCACCAGCATCGACCACATAATCACCACAGAAAGCGCAATTTCGGCCGCAAGACATACGGGGCGTCGCACCGCCGCATTGTTCATGCGCGCACGCAACGTCTTGCTCGCGCCATGACCAAAACACGCCTGCGCCGGACCCAGAAGACCGGGTTTGACCGAAAATCGATCATCATATCCGGGCACGGTGCCCACACAACAGTTGCGAATTTCAGGGCGCACCGGTCGCGGCCCGCAAATGTTCATGTCACCCATGAGAACGTTGACCAGTTGCGGCAACTCATCGAGGCGCGTGTCGCGCAGAAATTCCCCAAGAGGGGTAAAGATACAGGCATCCGACGGCAGCGTCCTGTCGCGCGTGAGTGCGGCGGCACGCGTGTTGCACAAGGTTCTGAACTTGATGATCTGAAACACCCGCTGCCCCCGCCCAAGCCGAGGCCCGCGGTAGAAGACGGACGTGCCCTGCGTTGCGAACAGACACACCGTCAGCACCAGAAGAACAGGCGTGGCGGCGACCAGCAGAGACGTCGCCGCGATGAAATTGTACACCCGATAAAGGCGGGGATGAGAAGGCCGAAAACCAACGAACAACATGTAACCGGTCCGAATCTTCTATGTTTTTAGGAGGGTGAAAGTCGAAACCGACTATCGTGGCCGCACAGTTAAATTTGATTTCACGACCGCCAAAAATGGGTCTGCAAACCATCTGAAAAATATGGAAAATTTATCTAAAATGCGCGACAAGCGACACTGCAGGCGACCGGTGGCTGTTGCAATGTCACAGGCGTCACTTCTCCGCAGCATACGCTTCAGGGAGGACCCGGCCAGCACCGTGTCGTGTTTGACGCGTGCCGCGAAACACCTGCCTTGCGGGCTTGCGATATGCATTGCGGTCTGCTGAGACAGCGCGCGTTTCGCCTCTGGTGATGTCTCTGGTGCGGGGGCGAAACGTCATCTGGCGGACAGCGTCTGACGCGCGGGGCAGTCAGGTGTCGCGCTGGATTGGCCTGCCGAATGACTGATCCGCTGGCACAGCGCCGCACGACAGTGTGTCCGGACGGGCACCCGCAAGAACGACCGCAGTGCGACACGGGGCATGACGCGTTCAGAACAGACAACAGAGTGAAATCTCCGAAGCTGGCAGACAGCCACACGTACAGCGGAGCAAAATATGAACCTGGTGCCGGATATCGACCTGTCACGATCGCAACGGCCCGCAGCCGACGCGTTCTGTCTGCCGCCTGAATGCTACACACACCCCGATGTGACCCAACGCGAGATCGAGCAGCTGTTCCGCAATGGCTGGATCGGTGTCGGACGATCCAGCATGGTATCCCGACCAGGTGACTACATCGCGCTGGATATTGCCGGACAGAACATCATTCTGCTGCGGGATCGGGATGGTGCGCTTCGCGCGTTTGCCAACACCTGCCGCCACAGAAGCGCCCGGCTCGTCGATGGGACGGGCAATTGCCGGGGCATCAGGTGCCCGTTTCATTCCTGGTTCTACAGTCTGGATGGCAGGTTGGTCGCCGCACCTCAGATGGAGAGTGCGCTGGACTTCGAGAAAGACGAGTTCGGGCTCGTGGCCTACAACGCCGCCGAAAGGGCGGGTTTTGCGTTCGTTTGCCTTGCACAGAGCGCGCCCGATCTTGACGCCCGTCTTGGCGATTTTGCCTCGGTCCACGCGGACTGGCCGCTGGACGCGCTTGTCTCCGTACGCAGACGGGACCTCGAAGTGGCATGCAACTGGAAGCTCTTTCTCGACGTCTTCAACGAATACTATCACCTCCCGTTCGTGCACCCGAACTCGATCGACAGCATCTATGCCGCGCCAGAGCAGGCCGACACGGTTTCCGGGGCGTTTGCCACGCAATTCGGCCGGACCGACGGCACCGGCGGATTGCTCGAAGGCGACCAGAACCATGCGCTGCCCGATATGCCCGGTCTCGGCGGTCAGGCCACTCAGGGCGCGCGCTACACCTGGGTGTTTCCCAACATGACCTTTGCCGCAAACCGGGATGCGTTGTGGTGCTACGAAGCCTATCCTGTGGCCCCGGATCGATGTCATGTTGTCCAGACCGCGTGTTTCCACCCGGAGATCGTTGGCTTGCCGGATTTCGAGACCCATCTCGCTGCCTATCTGGACCGGCTAG
>JBCCHI010000173.1:0-5013 GCA_039028815.1 Pseudomonadota bacterium | reverse complement strand
GTGCGTCGTTCTGCGCGCCTTTGACCGCTGGACGAACGGCAATCTGCCAGATAGACAACTTCTTTGAGGCACTGCGTTTTGGGCAGGGCGTTCGCATGTTTGCCCGTTGTTCGGGCGCAGAATTCGGAGAAAACCTCGTGTCCCACGCAGAAGACCACGAAGGCACCCGCAGAGATTTCCTCTTTTACGCCACCGGCGGCGCTGGTGTCGTAGCCACGGGGGCTGCCGTTTGGCCATTGGTCAACCAGATGAACCCTTCGGCCGATGTCCAGGCTCTGTCCTCGATTCGCGTGGATGTGAGTGGTGTGGAAGTCGGCACACAGATCAGCGTCAAATTCCTGGGCAAGCCTGTGTTTATCCGTCGACGGACACAGGAAGAGATCGACGAAGCCAACGCCGTGGAACTGTCGGAATTACCGGATAAGAACGCCCGCAATGCCAATATCGCCAGCGACGCACCGGCGACGGATGTGAACCGGGGCCTGTTGCCACCGGGCGCAGATCCGGCCAGCGACAGCGAATGGCTTGTGATGATGGGTGTTTGTACGCACCTGGGGTGCGTTCCGCTGGGCGACGGGGCCGGAGAATTCCATGGATGGTTCTGCCCGTGCCACGGCTCGCATTACGACACGGCGGGTCGGATCAGAAAAGGACCCGCACCGGAGAACCTGCCGATTCCGGTTGCGTCCTTCGAAGACGAAACCACCATCAAGCTGGGATAAGGAGGCGCGCGCATGTCCGGAATTCCGCACGATCATTACGAACCGAAATCGGGAGCTGAAAAGTGGCTGCACAGCCGCCTTCCGATTGTCGGTCTGATCTATGACACGATTATGATCCCCACGCCGAAAAACCTGAACTGGTGGTGGATCTGGGGTATTGTTCTGGCGTTTTGCCTGGTTCTGCAAATCGTCACCGGCATTGTTCTGGTGATGCACTATACGCCGCATGTGGATCTGGCCTTTGCCAGTGTCGAGCACATCATGCGAAACGTGAATGGCGGCTATATGCTGCGCTATCTGCACATGAACGGCGCATCGCTGTTCTTTTTGGCTGTCTATATCCACATATTCCGGGGCCTGTTTTACGGGTCATACAAGTCGCCGCGCGAAATCACGTGGATCGTGGGCATGCTCATCTATCTCTGCATGATGGGCACGGCCTTTATGGGCTATGTTCTACCCTGGGGTCAGATGTCATTCTGGGGCGCAACAGTTATTACCGGCCTGTTTGGCGCGATCCCGTTCATCGGCGAGCCGATCCAGACCTGGTTGCTGGGCGGCCCGGCGGTGGACAATGCCACGCTGAACCGCTTTTTCTCGCTGCACTACCTGCTGCCGTTTGTGATTGCGGCCCTTGTGGTCGTGCATATCTGGGCCTTCCATTCGACAGGGAACAACAACCCTACCGGTGTTGACGTGCGCAAAGGGTCCAAGGCCGAAGCCGAGAAAGACACGCTGCCATTCTGGCCCTATTTCGTGATCAAGGATTTTGTCGGGCTGGCGATCGTGCTGGTGATCTTCTGGGCGATTGTCGGCTTCATGCCGAACTATCTGGGCCACCCGGACAACTACATCGAAGCCAACGCATTGGTCACACCGGCGCATATCGTTCCGGAATGGTACTTCCTGCCCTTCTACGCCATCCTGCGCGCCTTTACCGGCGAGGTCTGGGTGGTGCAGATCGCAAGCTTTCTGACCGGCGGGATCGTCGACGCCAAGTTCTTTGGCGTGCTGGCGATGTTCGGCGCGATTCTGGCCATGGCGCTGGCGCCCTGGCTGGACACTTCAAACGTGCGGTCGGGCCGGTATCGCCCGATGTTCAAATGGTGGTTCTATCTGCTGATCGTGGATTTCATGGTGCTCATGTGGCTGGGTGCGATGCCCGCGGAAGAGCCCTATGCAACCTTCTCGCTGATCGCCTCGGCCTATTGGTTTGGCTACTTCTTTGTCATCCTGCCCGTCCTGGGCGTGATCGAGAAACCGCTGCCGCAACCGGAAACGATCGAAGAAGATTTCAACGCCCATTACGGCAAACCTGCGGAAGGTTCCGGCGCTGCCGAAACCACACCGGCCGAATGAAAAAGGGACCGAAACAGATGTTCAAGACATTCGCAATCGGTGCCGCCCTTGCTCTGGGCGTTGTTCCTGCCGCGACTTATGCGGCCGGTGGCGGCGATCAGCATATCGAGGATTTCGCCTTTTCGTTCGAGGGCCCGTTTGGCACTTATGATCAGAACCAGTTGCAACGCGGCCTGCAAATCTACACCGAGGTCTGCGCCGCCTGTCACGGGCTCAGATACGTGCCCTTGCGGACCCTCAGCGATGAGGGTGGACCGGGTCTTCCCGAGGATCAGGTCCGCGCATATGCGGCGGACAACTTCCAGGTTTTTGATGCCGAGTTGGATGATGACCGTCCGGCCACGCCGACGGATCACTTTCCGGGTTCCAATCTGCCCAACGCTCCCGACCTCAGCCTGATGGCCAAGGCCCGCGCGGGCTTTCACGGACCTTACGGCCTGGGCATCAACCAGCTGATCAATGGGATGGGTGGCGCCGAATACATTGCCTCGCTTATGACCGGCTATACCGGCAAAGACAAGGAAGAGGCCGGAAGTATTCTTTATGAAAACACCGCCTTCCCGGGCGGCTGGATTTCGATGGCACCACCACTTGCTGATGAACAGGTCGAATTCATAGACGGCCATGCCAACGATCTGCACCATCTCTCAGAAGATGTCTCAGCTTTCCTGATGTGGACTGCCGAACCCAAGATGATGGCGCGCAAACAGGCCGGTATGGCCGGTGTGCTGTTCCTGACGATCCTGTCAGTGTTGCTTTACCTGACCAACAAGCGTCTCTGGGCCCCGCTCAAGGGCAAAAAGAAGCACTGAAAGCCTCTCGCTCGCGACCAGACAAAGACCCCGTGCCATCGGCGCGGGGTTCTTTCATTGTCGCGATCATCCGGCTGACATCTTGACCGCGCGATGTCCAATCCGGCAGGCTGCCCCCATTGTTCTCAAATCCATTGGAGGAAGGCATGTCTGACACATCCAACGCCGATATTCTGCGCGAAGCCATGGCCCGCTGGGACGCTTGCAAGGGCTCGGACCTCGACATGTGGGACGACTACACCACCGAAGACGTCCGGATTCAGTCGCTGGGCGAGGGCAATTACGGGATTGCCTTCAGCAGCGCACGAGACGGGCAGCAACAGCTGCACGATTATCTCAAGGAACTGACCGACACATTCGAGATGGAACACTGGACACTGCAGGAGACCGTCTCGGAAGGCGATCGCGTCATCGGGATCGGCACAACCGCCTGGACCTTCAAGGGAACTGGCAAACGGGTCGAGACAAATATCGTGGTTGTTTGCCGGTTCCGCGATGGGAAGATCTGTGCGCTACACGAGTTCTATGACACGGCTGCGGTGGCCGAAGTCACACACTGAGCAATCAGGCGCGACCCGTCCGTCCCGGTGACCCGGGCACTCACGATTTGCCCCTCGGGCTGCGGTTCGGTGAATGTGACTTCGGTGAATTGTTCGGTGCGGCCCATATACGGGCTTTCCATCAGAATGCGATGGGTTGCGCCGATTTGCGCCTTCAGGTGTTTGGCGACCTGCCTGTCACCGGCGGCACGCAATCGGGCGGCGCGGGCCTTGATGGTCTTGCCATCGATCTGGTGCGGAATGCGCGCGGCGGGAGTTCCCTCTCGCCGGGAATATGGAAACACGTGCAGCCAGGTCAAGTCGCACTCCTCGACCAGTTTCAGTGAGTTCTCGAAATGCGCCTCGGTCTCGGTCGGGAACCCGGCGATGATGTCGGCGCCGAACGTCATGTCCGGTCGCAGCTTGCGCGCCTCCTGCGCAAATCGGATCGCGTCGTCGCGCAGATGCCGCCGCTTCATCCGCTTGAGGATCAGGTCGTCGCCGTGTTGCAGGCTCAGATGCAGATGCGGCATCAGGCGTGGCTCGGTCGCGATCGCCTGTATCAGGCTCTCATCCACTTCGATCGAGTCGATCGAGCTGATCCGCAGGCGCGGCAGGTCGGGCACCAGTTTCAGAATGCGCAGCACCAGATCGCCCAGTTGCGGCTGCGCAGGCAGATCCGCGCCCCACGACGTCAGATCCACCCCGGTCAGAACCACCTCGTTATAGCCCCGGTCCACGAGCCGCCTGATCTGATCCACCACAACACCGGCCGGGACCGAGCGGGAATTGCCACGCCCGTAGGGGATGATGCAAAAGGTGCAGCGATGGTCGCAGCCATTCTGAACCTGCACATAGGCGCGCGAGCGGGTTCCAAACCCGTCAATCAGATGCCCAGCGGTTTCGGTGACCGACATGATGTCATCAACCTGCACCGCTTCGGTCTGGCCAATGAAATCGGCCGCCATGCCTTTCCATGTATCTGGCCGCATCTTCTCGATATTGCCGATGACGGCGTCGACCTCGGTCATCGCGGCAAAGGTCTGAGGCTCCGTTTGGGCCGCGCAACCGGTCACAATCAGCCGCGCGCCGGGGTTGTCACGACGCAGCCTGCGAATTTCCTGGCGTGCCTTGCGAACCGCCTCAGCCGTAACCGCGCAGGTATTCACGACCACGGCATTTTCCAGCCCGGCCTGGGCCGACAACTGCTTCATCGCTTCGGTCTCATACGCGTTCAGCCGACACCCCAGCGTGGTGAATTTGGGCGCGCTCATTCGAGACTCTCCAGAAATTCAGGGGTCAGTTCACCGGAAAACACATGGGTGCTGGGGCCGGTCATCCAAACTCCATCGTCGCGCCAGTCAATCCACAGGGTCCCTCCATCAAGGTCGACCTGCACATGCTTTCCGGTCAATCCGCGCCGGGCTGCCGCAACAGCTGTTGCACAGGACGAAGACCCTGATGCCAGTGTTATGCCCACCCCGCGTTCCCAGACCCGCATGCGCACATGATCGGAGCCGACGATATGGGCCACCTGGACATTGGTGCGTTCCGGGTACAGATCGTGATGCTCGAACCGTG
>JBCCHI010000172.1:0-5037 GCA_039028815.1 Pseudomonadota bacterium | reverse complement strand
GTTCAATCTCGCCAAACTGGAAATCGTCGGGAATGCCTTCCGGTTTCCAGGCCGCCGCGCCCGGCTCGAACAGGCCCAGCATCAGGCCGCCCGTTTCCTCGCGGTAGTAGGTGTAGGTGGACGGATCCTCCAGCACTGGCAGATCGCGGGGCAGGCCGGGGATGTCGTCGGTGATCAGGTAGTAGTGCTCGGCGGCCTGCAACGGCAGATTGATCCCCGCCTTTGCGCCCAGCTGCCGCGACCACATGCCGCCGCAGATCACCACGTTTTCGGCAGCGATCTCGCGCCCGTCCTCCAGCCGCACGCCGGTGGCGGTGCCGTTCCGCGACAGCAGCGTGTCCACGCGCACGCCCTCGAAAATCCGCGCTCCACCCATCCGCGCGCCCCTGGCCAGCGACATGGTCACATCCACCGGGTTCACCCGCCCGTCCTCGGCGATGTAGAACGCAGCCTTCACGTCGCTCAGATCGCCGATCGGGAACATGTCCTGCGCGTCGGCCGGAGAGACTTCGTGGCACTCGATGCCAAAGCGCCGCATGAAAGGGGCGATCCGGCGCATCTCGTGCACGCGCTCGTCATTGGTGGCGATCTGCAGATAGCCCACATCGCGAAACCCCGTGGGCAGACCGGTTTCCTGCTCCAGCCTCTGATAAAGGTCGCGGCCATGGGTGTAGATCGCGCATTCGGATTCGGACTTCAGCAGCCCCGCCACCACCAGCCCCGCCGCGTGCCAGGTTGTGCCAGAGGTCACCTGACCCTGTTCCAGCACCACCACATCGCTGTGTCCCAGCTTTGTCAGGTGATAGGCGGTGTTGATCCCGATCGACCCGCCGCCGATGATCACCGTCTGCGCCTGTTGGGGCAATTCCCTGGCCATTCGCTCTTTCCCTGTCGCAACCACGATCCCTGCGGCTTAGCAAGCGGCGCGCCGCAAATCAATTGATTGAACGCACATTCAATGAGCGGGGGCCGGTTTTCGCACGCAGCCCCGCCCGGCGGGGCGCGACCGGCGTGGTGCAGCCCGCCCGGGCCGGAGGCGCAGGTCCGGACGAATTGGGAATTCAGATTCGGAACGAAACGCTTTAGGGTTCCGCAGGGACAGACAGGGGAGGGGCCGCCGTGGATGGCGAAGTGCTCTACAATCAAAAGCTGATCGCGTTTCTCGAAGATCTCTGGGGGGACGGCTTCCTGTCTCCCGGCGGCCCGGACGAGGTGATGCGCGTGATCGACGGCGTTGATCTGTCGGGCAGGCATGTGCTTGATGTCGGATCGGGGTCCGGGGCCTGTGCGATCCTGCTGGTCGAGCGGGGCGACGCAGCCCGCGTCACCGGGATCGACGTCGAGGATCCGGTCTGCGCCGCCGCCCGCGCCCGCGTGGCACAGGCCGGCCTGTCGGACAGGATCGAGATCCGCAAGGTCACGCCGGGGCCGTTCCCGCTTGCGGATGGCAGCGTCGATGTGGTGTTTTCCAAGGATTCGATCATCCACATCCCCGACAAGGAGGCAATGGCCGCCGAGGCGTTCCGCGTGCTCAGACCCGGCGGGCGCTTTGCCGCCTCCGACTGGCTGATCTCGCACGACGACACCCCGTCACCGGAAATGGCGCATTACATCGCCGAGGAGGGGCTGGATTTCGGCATGGCCTCGCCCGACCGCTATCGCGCGGCGATGGAGGATGCGGGTTTTGTCGATGTCGAACTGGTCAACCGCAACCCCTGGTACGCCCGGGTCTCCGCCGCCGAACTGGCGGAACTCTCCGGCCCCGCCAGGGCGCGCTGGCAGGACCGGCACGGGGCAGAGTTCATCAACCACCAGATCGACATCTGGACGGGCATGCAGCCGGTGCTGCAATCGGGCGAACACTGCCCGCATCACATCCGGGGCACGAAACCCCCGTGATCACGCAGCTGACACCCGATGCGCTGGTGCTGGAAACCGAGCGCCTGATCCTGCGACCGTTCGACCGCAGCGACGAGGATCTGGCGATCGCACTGTGGTGCGACCCCGAGGTCATGCGCTACGTCGGCGACCCCGACCCGGTGCAGGAGCTTCGCGATTTCATGCCCACCGTGATCCGGCGCGGCGCGGGCGGGCGGATCGGCACATGGTCGGTCGCGCGCCGTGACACAGGCCACAGGATCGGAGAGTGCTTTCTGCTGCCCACACCGATCGAGCACGACGACACCGACTGGTCGCAGATCGTCCCCGACGCCTATCCCGATGACGTAATCGAGGTGGGCTACCTTCTGGTCAGGGACGCCTGGGGGCAGGGCTTTGCGACCGAGGCCTGCCGCCGCCTCCTGCGCTTTGCCTTCGAACAGACCGCGATCGACTGCGTCCACGCCACCATCGACCCCGACAATGCCGCCTCGCTGAATGTGCTGACCAAATGCGGCCTGCAGTTCATCGGCCTGCACCGCGCCTATGGCGCCGACGACGCGCCCTGGTACCGGATCGCGCGGCACGAGTGGCAGGCCCGCCCCGCACCCTGATCCCCCGTTCCGCCGCCGTCCTGTCTCCCGCTTGCGCTGTGGCCTGCACCCCGCGGTCCGGACTTGATCGCGCGCCACCCGACGCTACGTCCCTGCCCAGTCAGAACACGGAATTCCGGGAGGACTCACATGCTCAGACGCGCGATCGCCGGTGCGGCGCTGGTCACATCGCTTGCCGTTTCAGCTCAGGCGGCCAGCATCGACGACCCCTATTTTGACGAGCTTTTCGTCTTTGGCGACAGCCTGAACGATTGCTGCATCAACCCCGCCGCGCCGTTCACCAACGGCCCGGACACCTGGCTGGTCGAATTCGCGGACCTGATCGGCGCGACCTACGAGGAAAGCACCGTCTACAACTACGCCACCGGGGGCGCGCAATCGGGCACCGACAACGCCATTGCCCCCGGCGGTGTCCCGGCCCCCGACGGGCTGCAATCCCAGATCGACCGGTTTCAGGCCGACGCGCCCGCGGTCGACAGCCGCGACATGGCCGTCATCTGGGTGGGCACCAACGACATCTGGGCCTCGTCCTATCTGGGCGATACGCTGTTCGGTCTGCCCGGCCTGGACGTGGTCAAGCCGCTCGGCCAGACGCCCGGGGTCGAGGAACTGGCCGGCTACATCGCCGGAAACATCAGAACCGCGGTCGAGGATCTCCGCGACGCTGGCTTTGGCAATGCCCTGCTGCTGACGCCCTACGACATCGGCGATTCCGCACTGGTCGATGACATCCCCGCCGGGCCAGAGCGCAACACCGCCTATTCCGAGGCGCTGGTCGAGGCCATGCAGACCCTCTACACCCCCGGCATCGACACCTATGTGCTGGATGTGGTCGAGCTGATCCGCGACCTGCAGGCCGGCGCGCCCGAAAACGGCTTTCTGGAACTGGGCACGTTCCCGTCCTGCAGCTTCGGGGATATCCTGTGTTCGGACCGCGACGAGGCCGAGCAGGACACGTTCATCTATTTCGACTTTGTGCACCTGACACGGGCCACCAACAGCGAGGTGGCGCGCGCGGCGGCCTCGCTGGTCAAGGAGGGCGATCCGCTCGCGCCGGTGCCGCTGCCCGCGGGCCTGTGGCTTCTGGCTTCCGCACTTGGCGCAAGCGCGGTCACGGCACACCGGGCGTCCCGGACCCGGCGTCGCCGCGCCTGAGGCTGCAAGACCGCGCCCCCGGCGGCCTCTCCGCCACGGGCCCCCCGACGCGCCCCCTTGCTTGCACCCCGACCTGCGCCCTCGACCCCGCCCCCTGCCTTCATCTTTCCCGAAATACTCCGGGGAGCGCGAGGGGCTGGCCCCTCGCAAAAAACCGCAGCGCGAGGGGCTGGCCTCTCGCAAAAAACCGCAGCGCGAGGGGCTGGCCCCTCGCAAAGACACGAAAGCCTGTCGCCTTTGCCCTGACACACCAGCCAAAGGCGACAGGCGCACAGCATATCAGCGCTGCACCGCGTTTCGCGACACTCTGTAAATCAGGGGTATGGCGAAACGCTTCAGGACCAGGCAAAGCCGGGCTGGTCGAAATGCGACACGCGGCGGGTTTCGCCCCGCAGCGCGATTTCCCGGAACTGATACAGGATCGCCGCGGTCGGGGCATACATCCGATGGCCAAGCACCTCGAAATAGGCCGACATCACCGGGTGGTCGCCATGCGTGCTCGGCTCAAGGACGGGGATGCCCGGATCGTCCAACTGCGCGAACGGGATACGGATCACCCGGGCCACTTCGGCCGGATCGGGACGCAGCACCGCGCCCGCCGGGGCCCAGGCCACGAACGGCGTGATGCAGAACCCCGACCGCGTGGGAAAATCGTCGAGCCGGCCCAGAATGTCGGCCTCTGCAAGATCCAGCCCCAGCTCTTCGGAGGTTTCGCGCATGGCCGCGTCGCGTTCGGTCTCGCCGGCGTCCAGCCGCCCGCCGGGCAGGGCGTACTGTCCGCCATGCCGACGCAGGCCCGCCGCTCTGACTGTCACCACGATGCTGGCCTGACGGGCCTCGGGGCAATCCGCAATCAGAAGGGTCACGGCGGCCCCGCGCAGCTGCGGGTCGGCAAGGCGCACCGGGACAAACCCTGCCATGCGCCGGTGGAGCGTCCGGCGCAGCCCGGACGTGAACGCGTACCCTGTCATGTCAGATGCGCCTGATCCGTTTGCACCGCGCCCGCCTGGCCGCCGGTCATGACCCTATCGCAAACGCGGACACAATGGCCAGAGACAGCGCATCGCGCCGCGCCGCCAGAGCGCGTGAGCCAGAGCGCGCAGGCCAGAGCGCGCAGGCCAGAGCGCGCTTGCCGGGGCGGGTGCCCCCCGGCGCAGGGCGTGCGCGTCGCGCCGGGGCAATCCCGGCCAGCGGGGAGGCGCGCCTCACGCGAAAGCCGCGCAGCATGGGAACGATACACCGCATGTCGCGACACGTCGCGCGACAGGTCTGTCGCGAAACACTTCAGGCAAAGCGCGCGCGCCCCCCCACCTGCGCCCCCCGCGGCGGCCCCTGCCGGGCGCTTTGCCGAAGGCCTCCCGGGGAGCGCGAGGGGGGGGGCCCGCGCAGG
>JBCCHI010000171.1:0-5150 GCA_039028815.1 Pseudomonadota bacterium | reverse complement strand
TTCGGTGGCTGGAAGAAGTCTGCCTTCGGTGATCTCAACCAGCACGGGCCCGATGCGTTCCGGTTCTATACACGAACCAAAACCGTGACCTCGCGCTGGCCGTCCGGCATCAAGGAGGGTGGCGAGTTCAACTTCAAGGCGATGGAGTGAGGCGCAAAGCCGGCTCTGGCCCGGCCTGAAACATCAGGCGCGCCCGTGTGATTGTGGCCGCCTTCGGGCGGGCGCATGCGCGGCGGCCATGCGCGTCACAGGCGCAGGTCATGTACCGCGCGCCGTTGCGGAGGCGCCGCCCGGCGCCGGGCCCGCGCGATCTTGCCCGAAAGCCGCGTGTTCCGCGCGGGCATCAGCCGAAACCGGCAAACGGGGTCGGACACGTCCGGTTGCCAACCATCGGCTGCGCCCCCCCGCAGACCTTCCGTGTTCGTCAGAATGCGGATTTCCATTCCTCTGTGTCGACAAACCAGCGTTCTTCCACAATCAGATCGCCCTCGAACCGGAACAGCACGGCTGCGTGGCTGCCATCCGGGATCTTGTCGGATTTCCAGTCAATCAGCGTGACGACCTCATCGCTCTCTCCCACGAACCGCAGGCCGGTGATCTCCAGGCCGGGGGGCAGGGCCGTGCCGAAGTTGTCCAACGCGTCGCGAAATGCGGCCCGGCCGTTCAGAGTATCCTGCTGGCCGGGCATCACGAAAATCATGTCGTCCGCGTAGTCGGCGACAAGGGTGTCCCAGTCTCCTTTGGCCACCGCGTCCCACCCGCGTGCGACGATATCGGCATGGGTGACACGCGTGTTCTCTGAAATGTTCATCTTTGGCTCCTTCGTTTGAACATGCTCGACCTGATATCGCAAAGCGCGTATCGCAGGTATCAGCCATATGCCGTATTTTGTCTGGGGCAAATGCATCATACGTGATCCGGCACTTGCGATTTTACCCCCTCCGCCGCATGGTTTCAGAGCGGAAAAGGAGCGGCGGTGACCTCGCAAGACGTTGAAATCGGTCAACTGAGTGATCGCGAACGGCAAGTGGCCGAGGCATATGCTGCCGGTGAAACCTATCAGCAGATTGCAGACAGGTTGTGTCTGTCGCCCGCGACGGTGCGCACGCATCTGGGCGCCATATATCGCAAGCTGGCCGTGTCTTCGAAGATCGAACTGTCGCGCGCATTGGACATCGCAGCCGTGTCCGAGGCGGATTTCCCTGCCGTGCCGGACAAACCGTCGATCGCGGTTCTGGCGTTCGAGAATATGTCAGGCGACCCCGAGCAGGCCTATTTCTCTGATGGGATCAGCGAAGACATCATAACCGCGCTGTCGCGCTCTCCCTGGCTGTTCGTGATCGCGCGCAACACCACATTCACCTACAAGGGCGAAAACACCGACCTTCGGCGTGTGGCGCGGGAACTTGGCGTGCGTTTCGTTCTGGAGGGGAGCGTCCGAAGGGCCGGCGCGCGCATCCGCGTGACGGCTCAGCTGATTGACGGGTCGACCGGCGGACACGTCTGGTCGGAACGGTATGACGGACACTTGCAGGATGTGTTCGATCTGCAGGATGAAATCACCCGCAACGTCGTGGCCTCGATCCAGACCAGCGTGCAATTGACGGCCGCAGCCCCGGTAGAACGCAGCAACCGGCCGGACCTGACAGTCTGGGAACTGACAATGCGCGCATGGCATCTGCTGTACGATTTCTCGCCGGACAGCTACGAGACCGCGATTGACCTGCTGGAGCGTGCTTTGGTGCGCGACGTGCGCAGCGCCGAGGCGACATTCGTGATGGCGTTGATCTATCACCACATTGCGCTTCTCGGGTTTGTCCATGACACCGCATCGACGGCGCGAAAGGCTTACACGCTTGGCCTTCGGGCGACGGCGCTGGATCCCAACAACGAGTATGCACACTGGGCGCACGGGATTTCCTGCTTTGCGCTTGATCGGCATGACGAAGCAATCGCAGCTCTGGAACGCGCGGTTGAACTCAATCCGAACTGTTCGGTTGCCTATGGCAGCCTCGGGACCGCGCTGGCGATGGTCGGACGCACCCAGGAGGCGATACGATGCCAGGAGATCGCCATTCGCTCCAATCCGCGCGATCCCAGCATCTTCTTCCGGTTTGCCGGTCTTGCAATGGCACAGTATCTCGCAGGGCAATTCGAGACGGCGGCGGATTGGGCTGCACGCGCGGTGCACCGCATGCCGACCTGGTTTGCCGCCCGCTTCATTCACATCGCGGCGTTGAGTTCGGCCGGGCGGGCAGAAGACGCGGGCAAAGCGGTGGTCGCGTGCATGACTGTCCTGCCGCAGGCCAGCGTTTCGGACATGGACCGCTACCCGTTGAGCGACACGGCCAGCATGGCGGCCTTCAAGACCTGTCTGCGCAATGCCGGGATTCCGGAAACCAGGGCAAAGGAAGAAGTGCAATGAGTTCAGGCGCGCCGCCTTTTACGATCGGGATCGAGGAAGAGTATCTTCTGGTGGATTGCGACAGTCTCGATCTTGCCGAGGCGCCCGAAGGGCTGATGGAAACCTGCGCGGCAGAGCTTGAAGGTCAGATCGCACCGGAGTTCCTCAGGTGTCAGATAGAAATCGGGACCAAGGTTTGCGCAACCGTCGCCGACGCGCGCGAGGATCTGAAACGGCTGCGCGCATGCGTGGCGCGTCATGCCAGGGTGCACAACCTGGCCCCCATCGCGGCATCCTGCCATCCGTTCGCCGACTGGCGCGACCAGCATCATACGGACAAGGAGCGCTACAATATCCTGCATCACGATCTGGCCGGTGTTGTGCAGCGCATGCTGATTTGCGGCATGCATGTGCACGTCGGCATAGACCCGCCGGACCGGCGGATCGACCTGATGAACCAGATGAGCTATTTCCTGCCGCATCTTCTGGCGTTGAGTACATCCTCCCCGTACTGGCAGGGGCGCGACAGCGGTCTGGACAGCTACAGGCTGACCGTTTTCGACAACCTGCCGCGTACCGGACTCCCCCCGCAACTCGACAGCTTCAGCGCGTTCGAACGATCCGTGCAGGTGCTGACCGATCTTGGCGCCATCGAGGATGCCACCAAGATTTGGTGGGATTTGCGGCCCTCGCACCGGTTCCCCACGCTCGAGGTCCGGATCTGCGACGTGCAGCCAAGGCTGGAACACACTCTGACACTGGCCGCGATCACGCAGGCGCTTGCGCGCATGCTGTGGCGGCTGGCGGCCCGCAATCAGCGCTGGCGTCTGTACGACAGTTTTCTGGTGGGCGAGAACCGCTGGCGGGCGCAGCGCTATGGTGTTCGTGAAGGTCTGATCGACTTTGGCAGGGGGCAGATCGTGTCGATGACCGACCTTGTGGATGAACTGCTGGACCTGCTTGAGGAGGATGCGGCGCATTTCGGCTCGGAGGCAGAGGTGCGAGGTGCTCTGGATATTCTGGCATCCGGGACCAGCGCGACGCGTCAGAGACAGGCCTTTTCAGAGGCGTTGGGTGCGGGAACATCGCAAAACGACGCAATGCGGGCGGTGGTCCGGCATCTGATAGAAGAGTACCACGCGGATCTCTGACGGCGCCGGAGTTTGACCGGAGACGCCGGTCAGTGGCCGGGGGCGCGTACGGCGCGGACCGGCTGCGCGGTCGGCGGGCCGGATGCCTGAAGCCCTTCGCCTCTGCCCCCGAAACACCAGCCAAAGGGGAAAGGCGCACAGCTTGTCAACGCAGTCGCGCCCGCGCACCCGACCCGGGCGCACAGGCCAGCCCCCACAGGCCGCATCCTCTGCAAACCGGGCGCCCCCCGGCTCCGGCCCCTGGCTTCATCTTTCCCGAAATACTCCCAGTGAGCGCGAGGGGCTGGCCCCTCGCAAGATGATGCAGCGCGGGGGGCTGGCCCCTTGCAAAGACACCAAAGCCTTTCGCGACACTCAGTGATTGAGGTTCATCACGAAACGCTTTGGTTCAGCAATGCGACTGGGCGCCTTGGCCACCGATGGTCGATTTCTCAGGGCTGTGCTTGCATTTGTGTCGCCCATTGTTTTTGGTGAGCGCGCGCGTTTCCACCAGGGGTCATAGGGAGAGCCGCCATGCGTATCGGTCTGTATCCGGGAACATTTGATCCGGTGACGTTGGGCCATACCGACATCATCTCGCGCGCCTGCAACCTCGTGGACCGTCTCGTGATCGGGGTGGCGATCAACCGCGACAAGGGGCCTCTTTTTTCGTTGTCCGAACGGGTCGAGATGGTGGAAGCCGAGTGTGCGGACATCGGAAAGAACTCCGGTGTGGAGATTGTCGTGCATCCGTTCGAGAACCTCTTGATCGACTGCGCGCGTGACGTCGGCGCCTCAATGATCATACGGGGTCTGCGCGCGGTGGCGGATTTCGAGTACGAGTTTCAGATGGTGGGCATGAACCGGGCGCTCGACCACGAGATAGAAACCGTCTTTCTGATGGCAGATGCACGGCGGCAGGCGATCGCAAGCAAGTTGGTCAAGGAAATTGCGCGGCTTGGCGGTGATGTCACACAGTTTGTGCCGCCGGCGGTGAAAGACGCACTGCTTGCGAAGTACCGCGCGGCGCCCTAACGCCAGAACGCCAGCCACTCGATCAGGTCAAGCAGCTTGCGCGACAAAAACAGCGTGCCCTGCATGTCGTAGAAGGCATAGTCTGTGCCCAGCCCGAGTGCGATCAATGCACCCAGTATCAGAGCGACCGGGTTCGTCATGCCACAGTGGCCCGCATCGGGCCGGGCGTGGAGGCGTAGGGGTACACCGTTTCAGTCCAGTCTGGCCAGAACGACCGCGACATCCGCCATGCGGCACGAGAAGCCCCATTCGTTGTCATACCAGGCAAGCACTCTGACAAGTCTCGACCCCGTTACGCGCGTCTGATCGGGTGCGAACACCGCGCTGGCCTCGGTGTGGTTGAAATCCACCGAAACCTTGGGCTCGGGGTCGTAGGCCAGAACTCCTGCCATCGGGCCTGCCGCCGCTTCGGCCATCACGTCGTTGATGTCGTCGGCGGTCACGTCCTTGCCTGCCACAAAGGTCAGGTCCACGGCAGAGACGTTGGGCGTCGGCACCCGGATGGCGGACCCGTCCAGCTTGCCCTTGAGATCGGGCAGCACTTCACCAAGCGCCTTGGCCGCGCCGGTTGTGGTGGGGAT
>JBCCHI010000170.1:0-5326 GCA_039028815.1 Pseudomonadota bacterium | reverse complement strand
GATGTGACGCCGCCTGTCGGGCTGGCCTCTTTTGCGGCGGCCGCGATTTCCAAGGGCGATCCGCTCAAAACCGGCTTTCAGGCCTTCTTCTACTCGATCCGCACGGCGCTTTTGCCGTTCCTGTTCATCTTCAACACCGACCTGTTGCTGATCGACGTGGGGCCGGTGCAGGCGGTCTTTGTGTTCATCGTGGCACTGATTGCCATGTTGCTTTTTGCGGCGGCGACAATGAATTACTTTATTGTCCCGTCGCGCCTTTACGAAAGCGGGGCGTTGCTGGTGGCGGCGTTCGTGCTTTTTCAGCCGGGCTATGTTCTGAACCAGTTTGCTCCGGAGTTTGAAACCCGGCCCGGAACCGACCTGTTCAGCATGGCTCAGGCGGCCCCGGACAACGCATCGCTCAGAGTGCGGCTGGTGGGCGAAAACCTGAACGGGGATCCGATAGATGCGCGCTATCTTCTCCCCATGGGCGAATCCGGCGGGGACGGCGCCGAGCGATTGTTGAACGGGGCAGGGATCGAATTCCGCGAAGAAGACGGCAAGATCTTTGTCGACAATCTTGAGTTCGGCGGCCCTGCGGAACAGCTGGGGCTCGACTGGGACTGGGAACTGGTCGAACTGGAAGTGCCCGCGCAACGCCCGCCGAAAGAGATCTTCTATCTGCCGGCCTTGCTGATCGTGGCCGCGGTCTTTCTGTTGCAACGCCGTCGCCAGCCGAAGGAGGCGCTCGCATGACCACACATATCCTCTGTGCAATAGATCTGACGCATCAGGACAATGCGTGCGCACTTATTGCAGAAGCGGGCCGTCACGCCAAACTGGACAACGCGGTGCTGAGCGTTGTGACTGTTTTGCCCGATTACGGGTCATCGTTCGTCGGATCGTTCTTCAAGGACGGGACGCTGAAAGAGGCGGCCGAAGCCGCGCGTGTCACGCTGCACAAGCTTGTCGATGACGTTCTGCCGGAATTCGATCAGGTGCAGTGTATCGTTGCGATCGGGTCAGCTTACGAAGAGATATTGGAAGCGGCAAAGACCGTGCATGCCGATCTTGTCATCGTCGGGGCCCATAAACCGGATCTTGCGGAGCGGATCATCGGCCCCAACGCCGCGCGCATTGTTCGCCACGCCGAGGTTTCCGTGCTGGTGCTGCGGATCTGAGGCCGAACGTGCGGATCCGGCGCACCGGTTCAGGGCGCGGCGACACGGGCCGTTGGCCGGATCACGCGGCTTTTCATGCGGGTGGATGTGAATCTCGGGGCGCCCGGAGAGTGGCACAGCCGGGAACCGCAAGGGGCCAGCCCTCCAACTCCTAGCGCGGTGGAGACGGCTGTCTGGCTCAGGGAAATTAAGCAGCTTCCGACCGGCACATGCAGCTGGCCTGGATCGGAATGTCAGCGCGTGCCAGCGCCTGATCAAGAAGCAGTCTGACATGTGGCAGTTCCACGGCCTCGCCTCTGTGCACAAGGCACTCGTGAAGCCCGTGCAGGGCCCAGACGTTTCGCGGGTGCTGGCTGGGCCGAGGCAGGTTTCCGTCCAGACCCAGATCGGCCCGGTAGACGGCTTCGGCCTCGTCGTATTCACCGGCCTCCATCAAAAGCGCGCCAAGCGCGTGTCGGGTCGGCTGTGGCCATGACCACGGTTCTTCATATTCCAGCCCGTCATCCAGCTCGACGGCCTGCCTGAGGTGTGCCAGACCGGTGTCACGACGGCCTGCCTTGAACTCAATTTCCCCCTTCATCATTTCCTCCGCCACGGCGAGCACATCGCGGGCCTTGTTGTTGAACAGCATGCGGCTGTCGGGAACCTTGCTGTAGGCGGTCGTAAAGTCCTGCATGGCGGCGCGCGCGTCGTCGTGACGCCCGAGATTAGCGAGCGCGACAGCCTTGGCGTAGTAGATCAGCGCGTTGGTGGTGACATAAAGTTCCCGATCCTGTGGTTGCGGCAGGTCCAGAATGTCCGTCCACATTCCGAAACGGATGTAGACATGCGGGGCCGCGGCCACGAATGTCTCGAATATGTCGGGGTACGCGCGAACCACTTCGTCCGGCACTTCACCACGCAGGCGGGTGACCGCATCAACCGCAGCGGCCTTCTGACCGAGAAACATCGCCCCGTAGAAGGCGAAATGCAGATTGTGGATGCGGTACAGCGCATAGAAATTCGCCGCGCCGGCGTATTCCTTGAACGCTTCATCCACTTCTGCCGCTGCAAGGTTGCGGTAAAGCACGTTTTGATACTCTCCGCAGAGCACGTCGATATGCGTGGCCATATGTACGAGGTGGCCGGCATCCGGGACGAGAGTCTTCAGCCTGTCTCCGTGGCGCAGCGCCCGTTCGGGATGCGGCGACATTTCCATGAGATGAATGTACATGTGCAGCAGACCAGGATGGTCCCAGGCGCCGGCGGTCTGATCGAACGCGCGCTCCAGGACGTTCATCGCTTCGACTGTGGACGCTTCGGGATTGGGCACAGCCTTGTGGAAGTCCCAGAGCTGCCAGGGGGTTCGGTTCATCAGCGCCTCTGCGTAGATGCAGGCAATGTCGAGATCGTCCTTGTTGGCCTCGTATACCGGCTTCATCTCTTCGGCGAACCCGTCGTTAAAGGGCTGGTAGTCCTCAATCTCCGGATCATCGGGATAGCGCGACGCCAGCGCGTTGATCAACGCACGTTCTGCGGAGTCCGGGCGGCCCAGCGTCTGTCCGGTGCGCAGCGCTGCATGCGCCTTTTCGAGTGCCGGCGCTTTCTCTTCCGCGGTAAAGACCTCCCACGGTTTGTTGTAGTTCGGGCCGATGGCGTAGGCGATTCCCCAATAGGCCAATGCGCATTCGGGATCGGCTTCGATGGCTTTTTCAAAGCAGACAATCGCCTCTTCGTGATTGTAGGCGAACAGCCAGACCAAGCCTCGGTCAAACCAGGTCTGGGCGACAGGCACAGCGCTTGCAGGGCGGCTGTAGCCTCCCAAGTCGAAATAGTCCGTCATAGAATACTCCCCCTTCAGGGTGCAGCTTAGCACGATTCGTTTGGTGGCCCTCACGCGGGTCCGGCCTGATGCCTGTTGCGCGTGCCCAGCGGAGGTGTCGGTCACCCCGCAGGCGCCGATGTCACAGGCACGCCGCCTCGCGTGGTCTTCCGGGGACAAGGTGGACTGCGTCCGGGCCGCGCAGGTCAAACCGGCCACGCGCACCCGGTTCAGAGCGATATCCGACGCCGCACGGCATCAGCTGTTCACCAGCCCCGGGTGCAGCATCAGAAAGATACTGACCGCGGCCAGAGCAACCCCGGCGATCTGAAACGGATCGAGGCGTTCACCAAATATGACAACGCCCAGAACCGCCATCAGTATGATCTGCAACATGCTCGAAGCAACCACGCCCGAGCCAAGGCCGCCTTTCAGCACATGAGCAAACAGCAGGTTGCTGGCCGCAAAGACCGCAAAGGACATCGACAGCGTTGTCCATGCGCCTGTGTCGGCGTAGCGCTTGAGCAACAGGCTGCCCAGGGTGAAACCCGCGCTGGAGCCGAGCAGACTGAACCACCACGAAGACATTGGGCCAGATCCTCCGGAGCGGTCTTCAACCGAGCTGCCTGATCAGCAGCAAAACGTCACCGGTGTAGTACGGTTGGCACGGGTGATGACGCACCGAGGCCCTGTTTGCTCGCTTGTACCCCAGACGCTCGTACAGTCTGACGGCACCGGAGTTTTGCTCGTAGACCTGAATGCTCATCCTCGCATAGCCGTTTGAACGGGCCAGACCTTCGGCGGCCGCGATCAGTCGCTGCCCGATCCCGGCGTTCCGGTGGGATGCGAACACAGCGAGTGCGTTGATGAACCAGGTGTCGACCGAATGTTTTTCCAGTTCCACGAACGGGGCAATGGGGGCCGGCAGGTCATCGGGATCGTCTTGTGGCCCGGCAAGAAGCGGATAGCTCAGAACCATGCCGGCCGGATGACCATTTTGCTGTGCCAGCAACGCATGGGTATACGAAAACCCGCCGGTTTCACGCCGGGCGCGTTCGGTGCCAATGGTCAGTGGGGCCTGACCATCACCGCAGAGCTTGCCCCACACCCAGGACGGGATCCCTTCACCTGCGATGTCAATCAGCTTCGCCAGGGCGAGACCATCCTGCTTCGTGGCCGCGCGGATGAGACTGGAGTCTTGAAGTGTCATTGTCGTTGTCTTTCCGGTGTCGGTTGCGGGCGGCCAAAGCAATCGCCGCCCGGGGGTATGTCGGTATCGGTGGTGTCGGGGTCAGGCGCCGTCTTGCACGCGCCCGACGGGGGCGCCTGCGCCCCGCTCAGGCAACGCGTTCTCGTGCAGTGGCGCATCCGCCATGAATATGCGGGAACGGTCCTCGGCCACGTCGAACACCATCGGCATGTCTGCCAGCGCGGCCTGCCCCGGCATGAGTGCCAGTGCGGACAGGGCGTGTGTTGGTCTGAACATGACTGGGGTCCTTTCCATGAGGCGAGTGCCGTTTTCATAACGTGTTGAAGTTGCTGCAACTTCTTCGCCGCAACCGGTGCGTAAAGAGTAATCAGAGAAAAGCCGGTGCTGAAAGTTGTCGCGTGGTCCGGTTGAGCGGACTCAATTTTCGACGTAATTTCAGCGTGTAAGCCGACTGCAAACAACGCGGATCGCGAGAAAGGCGATGTCAACTGGACTCGCAGTAAGGTAGAGTGCTGAGCTCATGGACCGGAAACCGGATACGCGCAGCCGAATCCTCGATATTGCGGAGGCGGCGGTTCTGGAGAAGGGGTTCGAGGCGACCTCGATCGAAGAGATCGTCGCGGGCGCCGAGATTTCGCGCGGCGGTTTCTTTTACCACTTCAGGGACAAGAACGCGCTCGCCCGTGCGATGCTGGAGCGATACATCGAGGCTGAAGAGTTGCTTTACGACGACTTGTTCGCCCGGGCCCGCGAGTTGAACGACGATCCGCTTCACAGCATGCTGGTTGGCCTCAAGTTGCTGGCAGAAATGCTGGAAGAGATGCCCAGCGGCCATCCCGGCTGCGTGATCGCATCCACGGCCTATCAGGACCGGCTTTTCGATGAAGGTGTCCGGGACCTGAACCGTCAGGCGATCCTTGGATGGCGGAAACGGTTCCGGGGCATGTTCGAGGAAATCGCCGAGAGCTACGACACCAGTCTGCCTGTCAATCTGGATGCGCTCGGTGACATGGTTTCCAGCGTTGTGGAGGGCGGTCTGGTGCTTCAGCGCGCTCTGCGCGAACACAACAACGCCTCTGAACAGATCATGCTGTTCCGGGCCTTTTTGACGCTGCTCTTCGTGCGCAAGTCAACGTGAAACCCTGACACCCCGGG
>JBCCHI010000169.1:0-5504 GCA_039028815.1 Pseudomonadota bacterium | reverse complement strand
CTGACCAAGCGGCCTGGTACGCGGGCAAAGGCGGAGCTGGGGCTTGACGCGGCCAATACCGCAGTGCAGCTCGCCGGATGTGAGGCGCGCTGGATGGCGGAGGCCGCGCGCCTGTGCGAGGCGGGCGGCGCCCGGGTCATCGACATAAACATGGGCTGCCCGGCCAAGAAAGTGACGCGGGCCTCGGGGTTCGGCGCGTCAGGCTCTGCCCTGATGCGCGACCCCGACCATGCGTTGCGGCTGATCGAGGCCGTGGTCGCGGCGGTCTCGGTTCCCGTGACGCTCAAAACCAGACTGGGCTGGGATCACGACACGCTCAATGCCGCGGAGATCGCCCGCCGCGCGGAAAACGCAGGCGTTTCCCTGATTACGATCCACGGCCGCACGCGCTGCCAGTTCTACAAGGGACAGGCCGACTGGGGCGCGATTGCAGCTGTGACACAGGCCGTTTCCATTCCCGTCATCGCCAATGGCGACATCCGCGACATCGAGACGGCCCGCCGCGCGCTGCGCCTGTCCGGTGCGTCCGGGGTGATGATCGGACGGGCGGCGCGCGGGCGTCCTTGGCTGCCCGCGCAGGTGGCGGCGGTGCTGGGCGGGGGCAAGCCCCCCGAAACGCCCGAGGCCGGCGCCCGCGCGGCGCTGGTCGCGGAACACTATGACGCAATGCTGCGCTTTTACGGCCGGGACCACGGCCTGCGCGTCGCGCGCAAGCATCTGGGATGGTACATGGAGGCCGAAGCCGTGCCGGCGGACCTGCGGCGTCGGATGCTGACCGCGACAGAACCCGCGACGGTCCTGGCGTTGCTGCCCGATGTCTTCTCCGCGCCGACCGATGATGCGCTTTGCGCAGAGGTGGCCGCATGACCGTTTCCGATGACGTGATCTGGACATCATTGCCCGTTCCCGCGCTGATCCTTGACGAAACCGACCGCGTGGTTCAGGTCAATCCCGCCGGCGAAGGCTTTTTCATGATGTCCGCCAGGTCGATGAAGGGTCAGCCGATCTGGGACCTTCTGGCCGTGGATGCGCCGCTCGAAGACGCATTCGACCGGGCCCGCGAGAACACCGCGCCGCTTTTTGTCAACGATATCGATGTGGGCACGGGCGATCGCGCACCCCTGCAATGCAATCTGCAGATCGCACCGCTTGGCGGTCACAGCGGGCGCATGATCGTGCTGATCTCTCCGCGCGAGCTTGCAGGACGCGTCACGCAGAGCCAGTCGGTCGAGTCCGCGGCACGCTCGGCGATCGGCATGGCCGAAATGCTGGCGCATGAAATCAAGAACCCGCTGGCCGGAATCACCGGAGCGGCGCAGTTGCTGTCGATGAACCTGGCCCAGACCGATCTGGAACTGACCGATCTGATCGTCAGCGAAAGCCGGCGAATCGTTTCTCTGCTCGAACAGGTCGAACAGTTCGGAAACATCACACAGCCGCGGCTGTGTGCGGTCAACCTGCACGACGTTCTGGATCGTGCGCGACGGTCCGCTCTGCTGGGCTTTGCCGCGCACATGACGATCCGCGAGGACTATGACCCGTCTCTGCCGCTGGCGTCGGGCGATCCTGACCAGCTGTTGCAGGTGGTGCAGAATCTTCTGAAGAACGCCGCCGAAGCGGCGGGCAAAGAGGGCGGAACGATTCG
This sequence comes from Pseudomonadota bacterium, assembly GCA_039028815.1. Classification (GTDB taxonomy): domain Bacteria; phylum Pseudomonadota; class Alphaproteobacteria; order Rhodobacterales; family Rhodobacteraceae; genus Roseovarius. The sequence continues at coordinate 3,859 of JBCCHI010000169.1, read as the reverse complement.
CCTGCGCACCTATTACGAACAATCGCTGCGGGTGCGACGGGGCGAAAACGGCAAAAAATCGCTGCCCTTGCAGATCGAGGTCATTGATGACGGTCCGGGGTTGCCGCCGGACATCGCGAACAACGTGTTCGAACCCTTTGTATCGGGGCGCGAGAATGGCACGGGGCTTGGGCTGGCGCTGGCGGCCAAGATCATCTCCGAGCTTGACGGCTGGATTTCGGTCACCTCGGCCCCCGGGCGCACCGTCTTCAGAATTTCCCTGCCGCGGGCAGGTCAGGATATGGAGGAACGCTGATGGATGGCACTGTTCTGGTCGCCGATGACGACCGCACGATCCGCACGGTCCTGACACAGGCGCTGACAAGCGCCGGGTGCCGGGTGCATGCCACAAGCTCTTTGACCACATTGATGCGATGGGTGGCCGAAGGAAAAGGCGACGCGGTGATCACCGACGTCATGATGCCGGACGGCAACGGGCTTGAGATGCTGCCAAAGATTTCGTCCGATCGTCCGGGTCTGCCGGTGATCGTGATTTCGGCGCAAAACACGATCATGACCGCCATTCAGGCCGAGGAGGCCGCGGCGTTCGACTATCTGCCCAAGCCGTTTGATCTGCCCGATCTCATGAAACGCACGGCCCGCGCGCTGACGCAGCGCACCACGCTGGCCCGTGCGGCGTCGCATGCGGATGACCGCCCGGATGAGTTGCCGCTGGTCGGCCGGACCGCCGCCATGCAGGGGCTGTATCGCGTCGTCGCGCGTCTGATGAACACCGATCTTCCAGTGCTGATCACCGGCGAGTCGGGAACGGGCAAGACCCTTATCGCACGGGCAATACACGATTTTTCAGACCGCCGCACGCTGCCCTTCGTGTCGGTCACACCCGGTGATCTGGCCGATCTCGAAGGCCCCAGCCGGATCATGGCGCGCGCCAAGGGGGGGACCATCGTGCTTGACGGTGTCGGTGACATGGACCCGGAGGCGCAGGCGCGTGTCGTGCGCATGATGGATGCGCCGGGTGATCATGTTCCGCGCTTCATGGCCACCAGTCTGGGGCGGCTCGCCGACCGCCTGCAGGACGGGCATCTGCGCGAGGACCTGTACTATCGCCTGTCCGGCGCCGTTGTGGATGTCCCGGCACTGCGCACCCGTGTCGACGACGTGCCGCTGCTGGTCACACATTTTCTGGCCCGGGCCGAACGCGACGGTCAGCCCGCCCGCCAGTTGTCGGAGGACGCGATGGAACTGATGCGCGCCTACAGCTGGCCGGGCAATGTCCGCCAGCTGGAGAACGCGATCCAGCGGCTGGGGCTGACGGCCCGCAGCGAAGAGATCACGCGGCCGGAGGTCGAGTCGGTACTTGGCAATCAGCCGGAAGCCGCGCCGATCATCGGGCGCGGCGCGGGCGAAACGCTGTCGGCGTCCGTGGCCCGGCACATGCGCCGCTATTTCGATCTGCATGGCAACGTGCTGCCGCCGCCCGGTCTCTACGGGCGAATCCTGCGCGAGGTGGAACTGCCCCTGATCGAGATTGCACTGGATGCGACGGGCGGAAATCAGGCCAAATGCGCCGATCTTCTCGGCATTAACCGCAATACTTTGCGCAAGAAAATCACCGAGCTTGATATTCGCGTGACACGGCGACGCAAATTGATGTAAAAGTGCAACATAACTGTGGCTGATCGGGGAAGGCAAGTCCGACAGTCGCGATATGTTGAGGTTTTGCGCGAGCAGCGCACCAGCAGATGACGTAGAGCCGGGGGTCGTGCGTGGCTGTTACGACACGCAGATTGACGTGGGACAGGATCGGGCGTTTGCGCCGCCTGCAGCGCGTGCGCGGTGTTGCTGCCTTTGGTCTTGTGGTGATGGGGCCGGTTCTGGCGCTGGCAACCTATCTCGTAATGGGCCCGCTGGATCAGGGCGCCTCGTCGGACATCCTGCGCATCGTGCTGATGGCCGATCTGGTCTACGTGATCATTGTCGCGGCACTGGTGTTGCAGCGCGTGGCGCAGATGGTGGCGGCGCGGCGACGACGCTCTGCCGGGTCGCGGCTGCACATGCGGCTGACCGGCGTCTTCGCGATCATGGCGTTGTTGCCGACGATCGCGGTGGCTGTTTTTGCGATGCTGTCGATCAACATGGGGCTGGAGGCGTGGTTTTCCGACCGTGTGGGTCGCGTGGTCGACAACTCGGTCGCCGCCGCGCAGGCTTATGAGGAAGAGCAGCGGCGGGATCTGGAGACCGACGCCCGCGCGCTGGCCTCCTTGATCGAGGCGACAAAGCGGGCCGCCGTATTCATTGACGATGGGGATATCCGGCAGATTCTGTCGCGCGGACAACGCGAGATTCAGCGCGGTCTGCGCGAAGCGTTCGTGATCGACGGACTGGGAGAGATCCGCGCGCGCGGCGAGCGGTCTTACCTGTTCGACTTTGAACAGCCCAGCCGCGCAGAGATCGACGAGGCGCTTGACGCGGGCATCGTCGTCATCCGCGACTGGGACAACAACGAGTTTCGGGCCCTTTTGCCGCTGGACGGCATACCGGATCGCTATCTTTACGTGTCGCGAAATGTCGACGGGGCCATTCTGAACCTGCTGGATGACACGCAGGAAACGGCCCGGTTCTATCAGCAACGCGAAGAGGAACGCGACCGCGTGCTGTTCGAATTCGGGCTTCTTTATCTGGGGTTCGCGGTGATCCTGATCCTTGCCGCGATCTGGCTGGGTATGTGGTTTGCAGAACGACTGGCGCGTCCGGTAGGGCGGCTGACCAGTGCGGCGCAACGCGTGGGCGAGGGTGATCTGGACACCCGCGTGCGCGAGGAAGACGGCGACGACGAGATCGGGATGCTGTCCACCTATTTCAACCAGATGACCCGCCAGTTGAAACAGCAGCGCGATACTCTTCTGGCCAATACCCAGCAGATCGAACGCCGCCGCAGGCTGTTTGATTCGGTTCTGGGGTCTGTGTCGTCAGGTGTTGTCGGCCTTGATGCCAAGGGCCGGGTGACATTCGTCAATCGGGCCGCGGAACGCCTGCTGGACTGGCGCGAAGACCAGCAGTCACTGGCGCTGTCCGTCGCGGTGCCGGAATTCGGCGGTTTGTTTGCCAAACTCAAGACCAGCAGCTCGGGGTTTGCTCAGGACGAAATCAAGGTCAGCCGTGGCAGACGCACCGAAAACCTGCTGGTGCGCATGTCCACTCGCCGCTCCGAGGAGGGGCGCCGCGAAGGCTACGTGGTGGCCTTTGACGACGTGACAGAACTCGTGTCCGCGCAACGCATGGCGGCCTGGGGGGATGTGGCGCGCCGCATTGCGCATGAAATCAAGAACCCGCTGACGCCCATCCAGCTTTCGACCGAACGCATCAAGCGCAAGTTCAGCCGTGCGCTTGACGACGAACAGGCCGAGGATCTTGCGCAGCTGACGGATGTCGTGATCCGCCAGACAAACGATCTGCGCCGGATCGTGGACGAGTTTTCCAAGTTCGCGCGTATGCCCGAGCCGGACAGAAAGCTTGAAAGCCTGTCGAACCTGCTGCGCGAGGCGGTCGTCCTGCAGGAAGCCGGCCAGCCCGATGTGCGGTTTTCCACGCATCTTGTCGCGGATGATCTGGCGGCGGATGTCGATTCGACAATGATTTCGCAGGCCTTGACGAATCTCATCAAGAACGCCGGTGAAGCGATTGAAAGTCTTTATGAAAAACACGGCGATAAGGATCACGATCCGGAAATAAGGATCGAGAGCGATGTCGAGGACGGCATGGCGGTCATTCGGATTTCCGACAATGGCATTGGCCTGCCTTCAGACCGGTCGCGGCTGTTCGAGCCCTATGTGACAACCCGTGACAAGGGCACCGG
>JBCCHI010000168.1:0-5607 GCA_039028815.1 Pseudomonadota bacterium | reverse complement strand
GGGAGAAGACGACAATGAACACGATCAAGGCGGGATGCCAATGCGGGGCTGTGCGCCTTGTGGCAAAGGGCCGTCCCGAACGGGTTGGCCTGTGCCACTGTCAGGCGTGCCGCAGACATCACGGCGCGCCGTTCTATGCCGCGGCCATATTTGCCGTCGATGCGGTACGGATCGAGGGCAGGACCCGATCCTACAAGGGGCGCTGTTTTTGTCCGGTCTGCGGATCATCCGTTTTTGCGCGCAGCGGTGATGAGATCGAGATCCATCTTGGGGCGCTGGATGTGCCGGATCAGTTCCGTCCCACGTATGAGCTCTGGTCCGAGCAACGTGCGGCGTGGCTGCCCGATATCGCGGGTGTGACGCGTTATGCCCAGGGCTGCGGGGACGAGACCCCCTCTCAGGCCGCGTTTCAGGGCAAGGCGTCCACGCTCTGCAAGGCCGGGCGGGTCTCCATCTGCTGCAGGTAGGCACCAAGTATATCCGGCGGCTCGGGGAAGTTCGCGCGGCGCGACCAGCGCAGGCAATGGGTCAGAACGATATCCGGAATGGTGAATTCCTCGCCCATCAGGAATGGCCCCCTGAGTTCCCTGGACACAAAGCCCAGGTTGCGGGTGAACTCCCATTTCAGGGTGATCTTGACCTCGGGCACGCGCATTTCTTCTGGCAGGATAAAGCTGTGTCTGGCAGCGATCCACAAGGCGCTGTCGAGCTCATCTATCATCCGCTGGGTCAACGCATCCTGACGCGCGCGTTCCAGGCTTCCGGCGGGAAAGCTCAGCGCTTCGTGCACGTCGCCAAGATAGGTCATGATCGCGACCGAGTCCGACAGGGTCGCGCCGTTCTGTCGCAGAACCGGTATTTTACCGGACGGGTTGGCGGCGCGGGCCTCCGAGCTGTGCGGCGCGACTGGCAAATGAACATAGTGGAGGCCCAATTCCTCGAGCATCCACAACACACGGAAGGCGCGGCTGGCGCGACTGCCGATCACTTCATACATTTTCTTCTCCGTCCCGTTGCGCGAACGATGGTCCGGAGAGATCAGCGATCAAGGTCCATTTTGACGCACCCTGACCGGTGCGTCAGGCCGGTGCGCCGGGCCTGCGAAGATGCCGGGTGATCAGTCCCGCGAGAGCGCCGCAAGTCGGATGAGCGCGCGTTCGACCACGGCCATCGCCGGGGCGGTCTGGCCTGGCGCGCGCAGGTGCAGATCTGCCTCTGTCAAAAGGCTGAGTGCGGATTCCAGTTTGTCGATTTTCCAGGCCGTGGCCTGCCGCAGCATCCGGTCGCGGCGTGGTCCGAACACCGGCGGACGCAACTTTGACATCCCTTGTGCGGCGCCGGCCGGATCACTGGATGCCGCATAAAGCGCGCGAAAATGGCGTGTCGCAGCCATGCACAGCGTCACCGGCTGGACCCCCTGGGCGCGCAGACGTTTCATGACGGGACCGATTTCGCCCGTTCGCGCCTCGGCCACCAGATGCAGAACATCGTCCAGATCGGCCTCGGTTGACACCGGCGCGCAGGCGGCGACATCAGTCGATGTGACCGGTCCCGACTGATCGAGCGTGTACAGCGCGACCTTCTCGACGGTCTGGCGGAAATCCCCCGGATCAAGCGCGGCGGCCAGATCGGCCAGATCCCGCATCGCCTCGCCGCTGACTGCACCGATCTGCGCCCGTTTGAGCATCGCCTCTATCTCGGCGCGCGACGGCGGATTGTCATAGATCGCGGCGGCGTAGGCGTTCTGGTGCGCCTCGAACATCTTGCGCAGTTTCGAGCCGGGCTTCAGCGACCCGGCGGTCACGACGAGCTGTGCATCGCCGGCCTGCCAGTCGGAAAGTGCGTCTGCCACGGGCCCGGCCACGGCGTCAGTCGCGTCTTCCAGAAAGGCGACGCGCGGCCCGGGGAAAAACCCCTGAGCGCGCATTGCATCCGACAGCGCGGCCGGATCACGCCGCAGATCCGTAGCGGCAATGCGGGTCAGGCGCATTTCCTCTTCACCGCCGGGGCCGATCAGCGCCGCGATCACCTCCTGCCGCCGGAGCGCCACGCGCATTGCATCCGCGCCGTAGATCAATACACCCGTTTTGCCGGGATCGGGACGGGCGAAATAGGCCGGCGCGTCGCGTGGGGTGAGCTTCATGTCGGCAGACGGTCCGCCTCGGCGATCAGACGGTTGATAACCTGATCGGCCAGAATGACCATCAATCGCTCTTCCGCGTCGCGTTCGGCCGCCTGCGTGGCCACGGTGGTGCCGGACGCGGAATAGCTGGTGAAGCTGCTGCCGCGTCCTGTCAGCAGGACCGCTGTGCTGTCGAGATCGCGCAGCGCATAGGTGACCACGCCAATCAGATTGAACCGCGTCGCCACGTTTTCGGACGAGACGGCGATCGCCTGTTCGTCGAGTTCAATGCCATAGCTCAGACCATAGCGCCCGCCCGACCCCATCCGTTCCTCGAAATGACGCGTGAACAGATAGGCCGGACGCCCCACGGGATCGTCGACACGCACCTGATCCTGCAACCGCGTGGCCGCGCCCGACGGCCCGTAGGCCGGTTCAAATCCGCAGGCCACGAGCATGGCCGGGCTGCTCAGAGCCGCGAAAAGCAGTGTTCTGCGGTCAAACAACGACATTGACGATCCGGCCGGGCACGACGATCACCTTGCGGGGTTCTGCCCCGTCAAGAGACCGGATGACGGCCTCATGGGCAAGCACCAGTTTTTCGACATCCGCTTTGTCCATATCCTTTGGCACGACGATTTCGGCCCGGCGCTTGCCGTTGATCTGGATGGGCAGCGTCACCGTGTCATCGACCAGCATCGCCGGATCAGCCACGGGCCAGGGTGCAGTTGCGACCAGCCCCTCACGACCCAGCATCTCCCACAGTTCCTCTGCCAGGTGCGGGGTCATCGGCGCCATGAGCTGGACAAGCGTTGCCGCCGCCGTGCGCTTTGCATCCGATCCCGCGCGGGACTTTGCCAGCGCATTGGCGAAGGCGTAAAGCTTGGCGATCGCGGCATTGAAGCCAAAGCTTTCGAGCCCGCCGCTCACCTCGTGGACCGCCTTGTGCATTTCGCGCAGCAGCAAGAGGTCAGCCTCTGCGTCACCGGTTGCGTCGCTGGCGGCGATTTCGGCCACCAGGCGATGCACGCGAGCGAGATGTCTGAATGCCGCGTCTGCACCGGACGCGGTCCACTCTACGTCGCGTTCGGGCGGGCTGTCGGACAGAACGAACCACCGCGCGGTGTCTGCGCCATAGGCGTCGATGATGTTGACCGGATCGACCACGTTCTTTTTCGATTTGGACATTTTGGCAGAGGGAATGACCTCTACGACGCGGCCCTGCGCCGACCCCAGGCGCGCGCCTGACTCTGTCCAGTGGATGTCTTGCGGCAGATGGTAGACCGGTCGGCCGGTCTCATCCCGTGTCATGTAGATTTCGTGCGTCACCATGCCTTGCGTGAAAAGCGCATCGAACGGCTCGATCGCGCTTTGCGGCAGATGGCCGCAGATATGCATCGCGCGGGCAAAAAACCGCGAGTAGAGCAAGTGCAGGATCGCGTGTTCGACACCGCCAATGTACTGATCGACATTCATCCAGTAGCCGGCTTCGGCCAGATCGGTGGGTGTTTCGGCATGCGGTGCGGTGAACCGGGCGTAGTACCACGACGAATCGACGAACGTGTCCATCGTGTCGGTTTCGCGCCGGGCGGGCGCACCGCACGACGGACAGGGCGTGTCACGCCAGTTGGGATGGCGGTCCAGCGGATTGCCGGGAATCGAAAAATCGATGGGTTTGCCGTTGCCATCGTCATACGGCAACCGGATCGGCAGGTTTTCCTTCTTTTCGGGGACGACACCGCAGGTGTCGCAATACACCACCGGAATGGGGCATCCCCAGTACCGCTGGCGGCTGAGGCCCCAGTCGCGCAAGCGAAACCTGACCTGCCCCTGCCCCAGATCATGCGCCTCAAAGTAATCAATTGTGGCGTCGATCCCCTGCTGGCTCGTGCAATCGCCGATACCCGCGAAATGGTCGATGTAGGACACGGTTTCGTTTTTGGGCGGCACGAGGGCCGTGTCGGCAATCGCGACTTTCTTGCCGGGCATGTAAAAGGCGCTTTGCACGTCCAGACCGTACTTGCGGGCGAAATCAAGATCGCGCTGGTCGTGCGCCGGACAGCCGAACACTGCGCCGGTGCCGTATTCCATCAGCACAAAGTTGCCCACCCAGACCGGCAGATCACGATCCGGCCAGATCGGATGGCGTACAGTCAGGCCGGTCTCAATGCCCTTTTTCTCGGCCTTTTCCATCGCCGCTTCGGTTGTGTCCATCCTGCGGGTCTCGGCAATGAATTCAGCGAGAGACTCGTTGTCTTCCGCCAGTGCGCGAGACACTGGATGTTCCGGCGACAGCGCGATGAAGGTGGCGCCACGCATCGTGTCGGGGCGGGTCGAATAGCATGTGATCGCGCCACCCCCGTCGGTACGCGCAAAGGGAATTTCGATGCCACGCGACTTGCCGATCCAGTTTTCCTGCATCAGCCTCACCTTGGCCGGCCACTCGTCGAGCGTTGCCAGAGCGTCAAGCAACTCTTCGGAAAAATCCGAAATACGGAAGAACCACTGCGTGAGTTCGCGCCGCTCGACCTCTGCGCCAGAGCGCCAGCCCCTGCCGTCTATGACCTGCTCGTTGGCCAGAACGGTCATGTCGACGGGGTCCCAGTTGACCACAGCGTTCTTGCGGTAAACCAGGCCCTTTTCGATGAAATCCAGAAACAAGGCCTGCTGCTGACCGTAGTATTCCGGATCGCAGGTGGCGAATTCCCGGCTCCAGTCGATCGAAAACCCCAGGGGTTTCATCTGGGCGCGCATGTCGTCAATGTTGCGATAGGTCCAGTCCTTGGGATGCCCACCACTGGCCATTGCGGCGTTCTCGGCCGGCATGCCGAACGCGTCCCAGCCCATCGGATGCAGCACGGCGTGCCCGGTCGCGCGCCGGTGACGCGCAATCACGTCGCCCATCGTGTAGTTGCGCACATGCCCCATATGGATACGGCCCGAGGGATAAGGAAACATCTCGAGCACATAGTACTTTGGACGATCCGGGTCGCGGACAGCCTTGAAGATCTCTGCCGCCGCCCAGGCATTTTGCCATTTCTGTTCAAGCTCTGCGGCGACATAGCGCGACATGGCCCAGCCCTTATCCTAACTGAAACATTTCTTTGTCTGATAGGGTGATGGCGGCACAGGGTCCAGCCTCGGCGCGCGAAAAACGCCAGATATGCGTGGCGGACCCGACCCTCAGGCCGAGATTGCGCGCACGGCGCCTCTTCCTGTAAGGGCATAATCCCAACAGGTCTTTCGCCAGACCCAAAGACGCGGCATGAATACCCATGAAACTGCTTTTCATTCATCAGAACTTTCCCGGTCAGTACAAGTATCTTGCCCCGCTGCTGGCCTTGCGCGGACATGACTGCACAGCGCTGACACTGCGCGTGGAAAAGCCGACGAAGTGGCAGGGCGTGCGCATCCTTCCCTACAGCCTGCCCAAGCGTACCGGACAGAACGTGCATCCCTGGCTGATTGATCTGGACAGCAAGATC
>JBCCHI010000167.1:0-5637 GCA_039028815.1 Pseudomonadota bacterium | reverse complement strand
GAGCCCGAGCCGCGCGCGGATATCGGACGCAGAGGCGCCCTGTGCGCGGCAGGTCGCGATGGCGCGGGCCTCGTCGCGCTTGGCCAGCCGTTTGCCGGTCGCATCCCGAATCAGGCGGTGGTGGTTATAGACCGGCACGGGAAATCCCAGAAGCCTTTGAAGCAGAACGTGAATTTGCGTGACCTCGAACAGATCCCGACCCCGGATCACATGGCTGATCCGCTGATCCGCGTCGTCGCAGACAATCGACAGATGGTAGGACGCGCCCAGACCGGGGCGGGCGAGGACCACATCGCCCACACGGGTGCGCAGATCGGTGGGGCACTGCCGGCCGGTCTGTCCGTCCGGACCACGGCCGGTTTCCACAAACCGGAGCGGCGCATCGAGTGTGGCCAGCGCGCGCGCCATGTCGAGCCGCAGCGCACTGTCCGGGAGCGGCCCTGTCGGAGGGGTGGCGGGGCGGCAGGTGCCCGGGTAGATCAGCCCGTCCGGCCCGTGCAGGGGCGCACCTTCCTGCGGGGCGGAGACGGCGGCGCGGATGTCGGCGCGGCTGCAGCTGCAGGGGTAGAGCAACCCGCGGTTCCAGAGCTCCTGCAGCGCTGCGCGGTACCTTGAGAGCCGGTCGGACTGTCGCCACACCGGTCCGTCCCAAGTCAGGCCAAGCCAGCGCAGATCGGTGCTGATCTGGTCAGCCCAGTGCGCGCGGGACCGACCGGTGTCCAGGTCGTCGAGCCGAAGATGAAAAGCGCCGCCCGCGGCACGCGCCGCATCATGCGCCGTCAGCGCTGAAAAGGCATGTCCGAGGTGCAGGGGGCCGGTGGGTGAAGGCGCAAATCGGGTTACAAATGTCACATCTTTTCAACAATATATACATTTGACTTCAGATCCTGCCCCGGCAAGTGATCGCCGTATTCCTTAAACAGCAGGCAAGCTGCTCCGGTGTCGAGCCATTGGCACAGGGCAGCCTCATAGGCCGGGTCGGCCAGCGCGTGATCGTTGAAGCTGAGCCCCAGATGCCCGCCCTTGCGCAGCGCGGTCATGACCATGTGCAGGGTGTCGGGCGGGGCCGCTCCGGTGCTGATCACACCGATGCAGGCGATGACGTCATAGGTGTCGGCGGGAATCGGGGCGGGCGCATCAAGATCGACGCGGCCGAGATCGCGATAGATGTTCTTTTGCCGCGCGATGGTCAGCATTTCGCCGCTGGGATCGAGACCGTCCACCACGGTAAACCCGGCCGCGCGCAGCGCCAGGCCGGACAGGCCCGTGCCGCAGCCGTAATCCAGCAGCGGCGCGTCGGCCCGGACGTATGACGCCAGGGCGGCCGCGACCCGGCGCGGAGTGACATAGCCGTTTTCAGCCACCTCCGCATCGTAGCTCGCGGCCCAGTCGTCGTAAAAGTCGCGCACCGTGTCGGGCGCGTTCGTGCCATAGGCCCGGTCGAGGAATTTCTCAGTCATGGGTCAAAGAAATCATACCGGGGCGGGCGCGTCCAGTTTCGCGGCCTCCAGCCAGGTCTGCCAGGCAATCTTGGCGCGATCGGTATAGGCGCGATAGCGGTCCCGACGGCCACGGCGCCCGCTGCGCAGACCGTCGACCGGGCGGAACAGGCCGAAATTGACATTCATCGGCTGAAAACTCCTGGCTTCGGCACCGCCTGTGATGTGATGCACAAGCGCGCCCATCGCGCTGTCCTGCGGCGGGGCGGGCAGAGGCCGGCCCAGAAGCTCGGCGGCCGCCAAACGGCCGGCCAGCAACCCCATGGCCGCGGATTCCACATAGCCCTCGACCCCGGTGATCTGTCCGGCGAACCGGATGCGGCGACGGGCGCGCAGCCGCATCTGATCGTCCAGAAGCGTCGGCGCATTCAGAAACGTGTTGCGATGAATGCCGCCAAGCCGGGCGAAACCGGCATCTTCCAATCCTGGAATCATTCTGAAAACAGAGGCTTGACCGCCATATTTCATCTTGGTCTGAAAGCCCACGATGTTGTAGAGCGTGCCCAGGGCGTTGTCGCGACGCAGCTGCACGACCGCATGGGGTTTGACCTGCGGCGCATGCGGGTTGGTCAGCCCCACCGGTTTCATCGGGCCGTGGCGCAGGGTCTCGCGACCGCGCGCGGCCATCACCTCGATCGGCAGGCAGCCATCGAAATAGCCGGTGGTTTCGCCCTCGTGGAATTCCGTTGTATCGGCCGCAAGCAACGCGTCGATGAAGGCGTCATACTGCGCCTTGTCCAACGGGCAGTTGATGTAGGCTGTGCGCTCTGCCTCTGTGTCGCCCTTGTCATAGCGCGATTGCCGCCAGGCAGTGGACATGTCGATCGTATCGGCGTGCACGATCGGGGCGATGGCGTCGAAGAAGGCAAGATGATCCTGCCCGGTATGCGCTGCGATTGCTGCGCCCAACACAGGCGATGTCAGCGGACCGGTGGCAATAATCCACGTTCCGGACCCGGGAATTTCCCTGATTTCATGATGCTTTATCGTGATGAGCTCATGATGTTCCAGATGCGCCGTGACAGCGCGGGCAAAGGCCTCGCGGTCGACGGCCAGCGCCCCGCCGGCGGGCAGCCTGTGGCGGTCGGCCATGGCCATGATCAGACCGTCCGCGGCCCGCATTTCCCAGTGCAGCAGCCCCACCGCATTCTGTTCGTGATCATCCGAACGAAACGAGTTTGAACAGACCATTTCAGCCAGATCACCGGTCTTGTGGGCGAAAGTGCCCACCGCCGGGCGCATCTCGTGAAGGATCACAGGCACGCCCATCCGGGCCGCCTGCCATGCGGCTTCTGACCCGGCCATGCCACCGCCGACAATGTTGAGAGCCTCTGTCATGACGCGGATTTACTGGGTCCACTCCGGCGGGCGCTTGTCGAGGAAGGCGGAGATGCCTTCCTCGGTGTCCCGGAACAGCATGTTTTCCACCATAACATCGCCGGTATAGGCATAGGCGTCATCCAGTCCCATTTCGAGCTGGCGGTAGAAGGCCTGCTTGCCGATCCGAACCACCGCACCCAGTTTGCCCGCGATCGTGTCCGCCAGTTCCAGCGCCGCGGCATCCAGATCGGCAGGCGCCACGGCGCGGTTGATCAGGCCGAGCGCCCGGGCCTCGTCCGTTCCGACAAAAGCCCCCGTGGTCAGCATTTCGAAAGCGGCCTTGCGGGGAATGACGCGGCTGAGCGCCACCATCGGTGTCGAACAGAACAGCCCGATGTTAACACCATTCACGCCAAACCGCGTGCCCGTGGCCGCCACGGCAAGATCGCAGGAGGCCACCAGCTGGCACCCTGCGGCGGTAGCGATGCCGTGGGGCATCGCGATCACGGGCTGGGGCAAGTCGCGAATGGCGGTCATGACCCGGGTGCAGCGCCCGAAGAGATCGGCGAAATAGGCCTTGCCGCCATCTTCGGCCTGGCGGCCCGCAGTCATTTCACGCAGATCATGCCCGGCGCAGAAGGCCTTGCCCGCACCCGCCAGCGTCACGGCGCGGATATGCGTATCGCCGGCCAGATCCGCCAGCGCACCGGACAGCGCGGCCAGCATGGCATCGCTGAGCGCGTTGAGGTTGTCAGGGCTGTTGAGCGTCAGGCGCGCCACCGCGCCCACGTCGTCCCGGATCAGCAATGTCATCTTGTGTCTCCCGCGTCGCTGTGGTCCTTCTTACGTCCGAACCGCCGCGGAGGGAAGCATGGCCCTGAAAATGGACAAAGCCGAGCTGGCCGCGTTTCTCGACGAGGTTTTTCCGCAGATGAAGGGCGCCTTTACCATCGAGGCGCTCAGCGAGGACAGGCTTGATGTGCGGCTCACGGTCGGCACCCATCACCTGCGGCCGGGGGGCACGGTGTCCGGTCCCTCTATCTTTTCCCTGGCCGATTGCGCGGTCTACATGGCGCTGCTGGCCCGGATCGGACGCGAGGCGCTGGCCGTGACAACCAGCGCGTCGATCGACTTTATGCGCAAGCCTGCCGCCGGGCGTGACCTGATCGCGCATTGCCGGTTGCTGAAACTGGGCCGGGTTCTGGCGGTGGGCGACGTGCTGATCTATTCGGAGGGCGAGGCGCGCCCGGTGGCGCGGGCCAGCATGACCTACTCGATTCCCCCGAAATGAGCGGGCACACGCCAGACCAGACCCTGCCAGTGTTCGAAATAGCGCGGAACCGGCACCGCGAAGTCGAGCTCTGTCGCGCGGATCAGACCCAGCCGCGCCATCACCCGCTGTGAGGCGTGATTGTCCGGTGCGGTATAGGCCAGAATGCCGCGCAGCCCCAGATCCTGCACCGCGTGGACCAGCACGGCGCGGGCCGCCTCGGTGGCAAGTCCACGCCCCCAGAACCGGGGCAGCAGGCGCCAGCCGATTTCGTCGTGCGGGCCAAGCGGATGGTCCGCGTCCTCGCGGCGCATGACACCCGCGTAACCGGCAAACGCGCCACCGTAACGGATGGCATAGCGCCCGTAACCGTCGCGGCGCCATGCCTCGATAATGCGATGCAGACGCGCCTCGCACTGGTCGCGCGACATGACCGCACCATAGTCACGCATGCTGTCCGGGTCGGCATGCAGCGCGGCGAAAGCCTCCAGATCGGTCTTTCCGAACGGGCGCAGCGTCAGACGGTCGGTGGTCAGCATTGTCGGCATCGTGCGGCGAGGGGGCGAAAAAAGGGCCGGGAAACCCCGGCCCAGGTGGAAGAGGTCCGTTACAGGGACGTTACGGCCTCCAGAACCATTTGCAGGCCTCGGCCTGCGCGTCTCGTGCTGTCAGGCCGATATCCTCCAGCATGTGATCGTCGAGCAGGGCCAGATGCGTGCGGGAGCGTCGGCGCTGGCTCCACACGGTCAGAACCCACGCCAGACGAATGGCCACGCAGGACGCGGCAGGCAGGGAGGTGCGCGCGCTGAGCTGAGCCAGCGCCGCGCGGTCGGACATTGTCAAACCGGGCATAGCGGGATCCTTTCAAGATCAATTGTGTTGATACAATCGAGTGATTGTGTCATAACTTTATCGATACAAATCACGATATGCGAGCAAAACATTGTGACCGATACAATTTGGACGCCCGATCTCAGTGACACTGGCAAGTCAAAGTATATTGTATTGGTACAATCCATGCGGGACGCCGTGCGGTCCGGACATTTGTCCGAGGGCACCAGATTGCCGCCGGTGCGCGATCTGGCGTGGCAGCTGGGCATCACGCCGGGCACGGTGGCGCGGGCGTACAAACTCGCGGCAGAGGAAGGTTTGGTTGAAACCACGGTCGGGCGCGGCACCTTCGTCACGGGCACCGCGGTCGCGCCGGATGAAGAGATCAGGCTTTCGGCCGCGGCCCTGTCACCGCATGTGACGGACGGGCTGATGGATTTCCGTGGTGTGCATGTGCCGGAGGTGGGACAGGACGCCGCCATCCGGCGAATCATGGCGGACCTAGCGCGCGGGGCGGGACACGACTACGTGGACTATCCGACCAACGGGACGGATTACGCCGCACGCGTGGCCGTAGCGCAGTGGATCGGCCCGGAGCGCGCGGGGCGGGTGCGGGCCGAGGATGTGGTGCTGGGGCTGGGTGCGCAGAAGGCCGGTATCTCGGCCCTGCAGGCGGTGCTGCACGGACCGACCCCGATCATTCTGACCGAAGCGCTG
>JBCCHI010000166.1:0-5684 GCA_039028815.1 Pseudomonadota bacterium | reverse complement strand
TGGGACGTCTGTGTCATGGCTTGGAGTTCCTTCAGCCGCCGGTGGTCCGGCCATCGGGCACGCGTTCGGGCAGGCGGGCGCGGGGCCTCTCCGCCGAGGTGGCCTCACCCCGCAGGTCAGCGCCCGTGACATGGCCGGGATCGGGCAAAGACACACCAATGACGGCGGGGTGCTGCGCGCGAGGCGCCGGCGCGCCCTGCATGTGGCGCGCGGCGGCGCAGGCCTTTTGGTGAACGGCCCCGACAGGCCACCCGCCCGGCATCCGCGCTCGGCCGGACATGGCGGCGCAGAGTGCGCGGTGCAGCCCCTCCCCCGGCGGCACCGGCTGATGCATTGATGGTTCGAGTACGGAACCCGCAAGGGTCATGACCTGCCTCTCCGGGGATCTGGTGGCACCGGCGCACCGGCCCGGCGGGCCTGCACGTGCCCCGAGGTCTAACGAAGCGCGCGGCGCCTCGCAACCATCGGTCCCGCAGAGAAACGCGGTGCTTCAGAACCAGCGGCCGATGGCCAACAGTGTCATGCGCGTGATCTGCCCGGGATCCGCCACGGCGGACACCGCGCTGAATATGGAGACATCCGTCCAGCCGTTGCCGGGTGCAGGCGCGTCCGGGCGCACCCTTCCGAACCAGGCGGCGTCATTCAGGGTTGCGTTGTCGCTTGCGTTCAGTGTGCCGCCCACATGCGCCACGCTGCTGAACGCGGCGGGATAGGCATAGCTCTGACCGGCGCTGCGGAAGAACGCGCCGACAGGCTGGACGACCGCCAGCTCCGGCACATCCACGCTCCGCGTGCAGATCTGCGTTCCGTCGGCAAAACGGGTATAGGCCCCGTCGGGCGTGGTGCCCTGCTCGATCACGGCGCCGGTCGGCACGCCGCCTGTCTGGCTGACCGCACCCAGCAGATTGCCCGGCCCGAACGCCAGGTCGGCGCGGGCCAGTTTGCCGGCGCCGGTATCGGACGCATCGGTCTGCACAGCCGCACCGGTGATGCGACCGGTCGCGGCCTCAAGGACCAGCGCCTCTGTCCAGCTTGCGCCGTCGGGCGAAACCTTGATCGAGAAATCCGTGCTGCCAGCCAGACCCATTTCGGCATGACCGGTGAAATCTGACTGGAACAGCAGGCTGGCCGTGTCTCCGGCGCCGGCCTTGTTGACCTTGAGCTGATGGCCCGCCCCGTCATGGGTGAGCAGGCTGGCCGGCGATGCAACGGCCAGGCGGTTGCTGGTGTCCCAGCTTGTGCCAATGCCCAGCCCGGGCTGATCCTGAGAGCCTCCGCCAGCGACCCAGGCCGCGCCGTCAAACCGCACGGCCTGCGATGCGCCGCGGTTCCAGCCCTGCCAGCCGGTCTGCGGGGCGATGAAGGCCCAACCTGGCGGTAGCCACTGCGCCAGCTGTCCCGCCTGCCCGGCCCAGGCGCCCGTGGGGGCCGCGCCAAGCGCCCAGACCTGACCGGCCTCCGGCAGCGCGGGTGGTGTTGCGGCGTCGACCTCTTCCAGAACCAGCTGAACGAGTGCGTCGAGCCGTTCCAGGGCGGTGTTGTGCGTCACATGTTTCTGGGCCTGTGAAGGCAGAATGAATGGCAGGCTGAGGCGGGCGGAGACATCGGTGTCGGACATGGGGAACCCTTTCGCGCGCGGGATTGCGGTCGCTGCGAGAATTTCGCCGATGTCTTGACGCAGCCCTAAGAGGCGGTGCGGGTCGTTTATCCTTGGTTAGGGTTTTAGCCCGCAGCACGCCGCCCGCCGGTCTGTCCACCGGTCTTTCGGGCTCCGCCCCCCCGTCCGGCCCCGAACCGCATCGTGCGGTGCGGGCGGTGCGTGCGGCAAAATAAGTCATGCATTCGTCATGTGTTGGTCTATTGTGACGTCACGAACGCAGGATAGGGAGATCGAGATGAAATCAATTTTGAAGGTTGCGGCACTTGGGCTGCTCGCCTCCGCCGGGGGGGCCGCGACCGCACAGGAGGATACGCCCAATTTCCTGATCATCTGGGGCGATGACATCGGCTATTGGAATGTCAGTGCCTACAATCAGGGCATGATGGGCTATGAAACGCCAAACATCGACCGGATCGCCAAGGAAGGCATGCTGTTCACACATGGCTACGGGGAACAGTCCTGCACGGCGGGGCGCGCGTCGTTCGTCACCGGGCAGTCGGGGTTCCGCACGGGGTTGCTCAAGGTCGGTCTTCCGGGCGCCAAGGAAGGGATGAGCGAAAAGGATCCCACCATCGCGGAATACATGAAGTCCAAGGGCTACATGACCGCCCAGTACGGCAAGAATCATCTGGGCGACCGCGACGAGCATCTGCCGACCAATCACGGGTTTGACGAGTTTTTCGGCAATCTCTACCACCTGAATGCCGAGGAAGAGCCCGAAAGCGTGGACTATCCCCAGGATCCGGAGTTTCGCGAACAGTTCGGCCCGCGCGGCGTGATCAGTTCTTCGGCCGATGGGTTGATCGAGGATACCGGCCCTCTGACCCGCAAGCGCATGGAGACCATCGACGAGGAGGTCACCGCGGGAGCGCTTGATTTCATGGAACGCGCAGTCGCGCAGGACAAGCCTTTTTTCCTCTGGTACAACACGACCCGGATGCACATCAACACGCATCTCAAGGACGAAAGCACCGGTGTGACCGGCCTGGGCGTCTATCCGGACGGCATGGTCGAGCATGACGGCATGGTCGGCCAGTTGCTGGACAAGGTGGACGAGCTCGGCATCGCCGACAACACCGTCGTCATGTACTCCACCGACAATGGCGCAGAGGTGTTCAGCTGGCCTGATGGCGGCACCACACCGTTCAAGGGCGAGAAAAACGACAACTGGGAAGGCGGTTATCGTGTCCCGATGATGATCAAATGGCCGGGCGTCATCGAGCCGGGCCGCAGATCCGCCAAGATCATCAGCCATCTCGACTGGTTCCCCACCTTCATGTCGGCGCTTGGCGATCCAGACATGAAAGAGCGGATGCTGACAGAAGCCCCGTTCGGTGAAGGCAACGAGCCGGTCCATCTGGATGGCTACGACTTCATGCCCTATTTCCGGGGCGAGACCGAAGACGGGCCGCGCAAGGAGTTCTTCTATTTCTCGGATGGTGGCGATCTTGTGAACCTGCGGTTCAACCGCTGGAAACTGGTTTTCGCCGAACAGCGTGCCGAAGGGTTCGAGGTCTGGGAAGAGCCGTTCGTGGAATTGCGCGTGCCGAAGCTGATCGACCTTTACAGCGATCCGTTCGAGCGGGCGCAGGAAGAATCCTGCTGCTATGTGTCCTGGCGGTTCGAGCGGCTTTATCTGCTGGTGCCTGCGCAGGTCTTTGTCGGGAAATTCCTGGAAACCTTCGTGGACTACCCGCCGCGTCAGGAGCCGGCGAGCTTTTCGATCGACCAGGTGCTGCGAAACCTGCAGCGCAACCAGGGCGGCTGATGCCGCCGGGGCGGCGCGCGTCATCGGCCGCGCCGTCCCAAAGCACATTCCGGCGGTTTTATGCGAGGGGGCTCTGCCCCCTCGCGCTCCCCCGGAGTATTTCCGAAAAGGTGAACCCGGGGC
Source organism: Pseudomonadota bacterium (assembly GCA_039028815.1). Classification (GTDB taxonomy): domain Bacteria; phylum Pseudomonadota; class Alphaproteobacteria; order Rhodobacterales; family Rhodobacteraceae; genus Roseovarius. The sequence goes on along the minus strand of JBCCHI010000166.1, from coordinate 2,133 downwards.
CTGTATGCGCAGAGCGCGTACTGACAGATCTGCCGCCGCGCGCACCGGGCGGGGTGCCGAACCCTATCCCGTGCCAGTCCGGCCGCGCCGGTCCGAGCGCAACGCCGCGTAGAGCACATGAGTGCGCCAACGGCCGGAGATCTGCAAATAGCTTTGCGCCACGCCCTCATACTTGAACCCGCAGGTTTCCAGAAGACGGCGGGAGGGTGTGTTTTCGGGCAGGCAGGCGGCTTCGAGGCGGGAGAGATCAAGCCGGGAAAAGGCGAAATGCACCATCGCTTCCAGCGCTTCGCGCATGTATCCCTGCCGGGCGAAACGCGCGCCGGTCCAGTATCCCAGAGTACCTGCTTGCGCCGGACCCCGCCGAATGTTGTCGAGTGTGATCGCGCCGACGATGACACCGTCTTCGCGCCGTTCCAGAAACAGCGGCACGGCGCTGCCTGTCCGGATCGCGCGTTGCGACCAGTAGACGCGGTTGGCGAATCCCTTGCGGGAGAGATGATCGGCGGCCCAGAGCGGCTCCCATGGCGCGAGAAAGGTGCTGCTTTCGTCGCGCAATCGGGACCAATCGCGAAAATCGGACAGCGCAGGTTGGCGCAGGCTCAGTCGGTCGGTCTCGATCCGGACTTTACGCCGGGGCAGAAACATCAGGCGGCGCGCATCGCGGTGAGGGCCTGAAGCGTCGGCGCCTCCGCGACCGGACCATAGAGCGCCATGGCCGCCGGTGCATCGCAGACGGTGCGGGCCGCAAGATCCTGCAGATCGGCCAGTGTGACGGCATCAATCCGTTCCACAACCTCGGACAGCCGCGGCACGCGGCCCCAGACCTGCAGCATGCGCGCCAGACGCTCGGCCCGGTTCGAGGGGCTTTCCAGGCCCATCAGCAATCCGGCCTTCATCTGGGCGCGCGCGCGGTCCAGTTCGGCCTGGCTGAGATCGTCCGCAGCGCGTTTCATTTCGTCGATGGTCAGACTGGCAAGCGCGGGCATCTCGCCGCCCGACGTGCCGGCGTAGATGGTCATCATCCCGGTCTCCGCATAGGCCCCGGCCTGCGCGTAGATCGTGTAACACAGACCGCGGCGTTCCCGGATCTCCTGAAAGAGGCGCGAGGACATCGAGCCGCCAAGCGCGGAGGCGTAGATCTGCGCGGTATAGATGTCCGGGTCGCAGAAGCCGGGGCTTTCGAACGCGAGCGCGAAATGCGCCTGTTCCAGATCCTTCACATGCCGGGTTTCCCCGCCGGCGAAGCGCGCGCGCTGCGGTGTCGCTGTGCCCGAGGCCGCCATGTCGCCAAAATAGTCCGTCGCAAGCGAAACCAGCGTTGCGTGATCCACCGCGCCTGCCGCCGACAGGATCATCTGGCCGGGGCAGTACTGCTCGCCGACAAAACGCGTCAGATCCTCTCGGCCAAAGGCTCGCACCCTGTCTTCCGGCCCCAGAATGGTGCGGCCCAGAGGATGATCGGGATACGCCTGTGCCTGCAACCAGTCGAAAATGATGTCGTCCGGCGTGTCCATCGCCTGCCCGATTTCCTGCAGGATCACGCCACGCTCGACCTCGATTTCATGCGGGTCAAAGACCGACTGGCGCAGAATATCCGCCACGACATCGAGCGCCAGAGGCACGTCCTCGGCCAACACCCGCGCGTAGTACGCAGTCACTTCGCGCGACGTGTACGCGTTGATATAGCCGCCGACATCCTCGATCGCCTCGGCGATCTGCAAGGCGCTGCGTCGCCGCGTGCCCTTGAAGGCCATATGTTCCAGAAAATGTGCGATCCCGTTCTGCGCGGCGTCTTCGTGACGCGCACCGGCCAGAACCCATACGCCGATCGCGGCGGACCGGAGACCGGGCATGGCCTCGCTGACAACGCGAAAGCCGTTGGGCAGGGTGGTCAGCTGGACGCCGGGGCTGTGGTCTGCGCTCAAGGTGCGATCCGTTCCGTGATGATCTCTTCGATGGCGGTCAGCTCTCCGGCGACGCGGGTCAGCCGCTCCGGACGCTCATACAGGTCTGCCATACGATCAGGCAAGGGGGGATGTACGCCGGCCGCAGCTTCAACTGCGGCGGGAAACTTCGCCGGATGCGCCGTGGCCAGCGTCACCATTGGCGTGGCGCAGCGGCGCGCGTCCC
>JBCCHI010000165.1:0-5723 GCA_039028815.1 Pseudomonadota bacterium | reverse complement strand
GGGGGGCAAATGGTATGCGACCACAGTGCGGAATGTAATAACGGCGAAAAACGGTGCAGAGGCGGTTGCAGCTTAGCGATTGCGGAAGGTTGGGCTGGCGTTCTTCACTGTCCAGATCAGTGTTTCAGGTGGGTTAAGCGCAACCCTTTGCTCAGAGGCACCATAAGCCTTTCGGGGAATGGTCCAACAATTTGCCCAGCTATTGCCGCTGGCAATGATCCGATCCGAAGAATATCCAAGATAGCCGCTATCATAGATCGCATCACTGAACCCTGAACGGTGGCCCTCAATCCCAAACGATACCTTCTCAACAGTGTGGTCAGAGCGGTTCTGTATCTGAACAAACAGCGGGTATTCAGGGCTGCACCGGTCAAGGTCGTGGCTCACAGTGACGGTGACACTGGCGCGCTTTCTGGCGCGTTCGTCGTTCTCTATCTTTGTCCAGAGCAAGAACCCCCCAATCGCAACGCCACACAAAACGAGCAGGCCGACCATCGCGCGCGGGAATGCGAACAGAAGGAACAGAAATATTCCGATACCAATAACCCAAGCCATAGCTACTCGATCACCTCAGGCGGCAACATTTCTTCAACGGTCCCGGTGATCCGCGCCTTTCGGCCCACACGGGGGCGCTGTAGTTCAGCGTAAGCGGCCTTGCGACGTTCAATGTCCTTTGCGCCCCAGCCGATCAGGACGCCGGTGACGCGCCGCCCGGTTTTCTCAGGCACCACCGTCACAGTAAAGTCAGACAGGGCGTTCACTTCCACTAGGGCGGGCTTGATCGCGTACTGGTTCAGATTGCCATAGGTGATCAGCTTGTTCCAGCCCAGAAGCTGCACGCGGTCAGTCGAGCCATCCGGGCGCCGGATCGTCGCCACGGTCGCCATCAAGGCTTCAATTGACTGCACAAGCCGACCATTGCTTTCGTGCGTTTCTCTTAGGTCAGCAACAGCGATGTCAAAGCGCCTGTTCTCCGACGCCAGGTCAGGCCTGAAGGCATGGTATAGCAGCACGTTGAACAGCCGCCGGTCTGCCAAGGTCAGGCCGGGCTGGACTGCCACGCGCCAGGAACACAGTTTCATCAGGGAAGCAGACGCGTCCCGTTACCGCTCTGGGAGAGCTGCGAGACCGGTACTCACCAAGGCGCGGCATCCCCGACCCCCGTACGTCCTGTGCCCCTTGATTGCGCATCTTGCACGGGTTCGCCCCGGATGCGCCATCGACATGCTCTCTGGGGCATTCGTACCCTGAGGCATTTCACAAATCCCTCGGTTGGCTCGCGCGGATCAACCCGGGGGCCCACCGCACCGGAACGGGATGTCAGGCGCGAAAGTCGAAAAACCCGTCGCCCGCACGCGACAGCAGGGCACGCGCCAACGCCTCTCCCATTGCAGCGCCATCCTCGACCGGCCCCGAGACATCGTCAGACAGGCTTTCACTTCCGTCAGGGCGCAGGATTTCCCCTCGCAACCACAGCGTGCCCGCCTCCAGCTCCGCCAACCCGGCAATCGGCGTCTCGCACGATCCGTCAAGCGTTTCGAGAAACGCGCGTTCCGCAGCCAGCCGCTGACCGGTCTGCACATCATGAACAGCCTCCAGCATGCCCGCGACCCGCGCATCGTCGGCGCGCCGTTCAATACCGATCGCCCCCTGCGCCACGGCGGGCAGCATATCCTCGGGCGCCACGGGTGCGCGCGCAATCTCCGACTGGCCCAGCCGGTTGAGACCCGCCATAGCCAGAAACGTGCACGCCGCCACACCATCGTCCAGCTTCTTCAGCCGGGTCTGCACATTGCCACGAAATTCCACGACCCGAAGATGCGGATGCCGGACAAGCACCTGCGCCTTGCGTCGCAAAGATGACGTGCCGACATTCGCGCCGTCCGGCAGATCAGCCAGACATGCCACGTCCGGCGAAACAAACGCGTCGCGCACATCCTCCCTGGGCAGATATGTGCCAAGAACCAGCCCGTGCGGCTGCGCCACCGGCATGTCCTTCATTGAATGGACCGCTATATCGATCTCACCGCGCAGCATCGCCTCTTCGATTTCGCGGGTGAACAACCCCTTGCCGCCGATGTCCTTCAACGGCCTGTCCACCACCCGGTCCCCGGTCGTCTTGATCACCACAATCTCGAACGCGTCCCGGGAAAGATCAAAGGCCGCGCACAGCCGGTCGCGTGTCTCATGCGCCTGTACCAGGGCAAGCGGGGACCCCCGCGTGCCGATCCGGAGCGGCGCAGCCGGGGAAGGCAGGTTCGTCGTCATGAATCCGGTCTAGTCATGTAAATCTGCGTTGACAAGCGGAAGGCTTGACAAACCCGACACTTACAGGGACGCCTAGGGTCACGTAACGGCACAGAACAGGGGCAGAACCGGGCGATGACCGACTCGAAAACGATCCTGCGCGCGCTTGCGGGCGAAACACAGAGCGTGCCGCCGATCTGGATGATGCGACAGGCCGGGCGCTACCTGCCCGAGTATCGCGCCACACGCGCCCAGGCCGGAGATTTTCTGTCGCTGTGCTACAATTCCGATCTGGCCACCGAAGTCACGCTGCAACCCATCCGACGTTACGGATTTGACGCCGCGATCCTCTTTGCCGATATTCTGCTGCTGCCCCAGGCGCTCGGGGCCGATCTCTGGTTCGTGACCGGCGAAGGGCCACGCCTGTCGACGCTCACGACACAGGCCGAGTTTGACAGGCTCGGGACGGCAGACGACATCCACGACACGCTTGCCCCGGTCTATCAGACCCTGCGCAATCTCTCACAGGCCCTGCCGGGCGAAACCACCCTGATCGGTTTCGCCGGCGCGCCCTGGACCGTCGCCACCTACATGATCGCCGGGCGCGGAACGCCCGAGCAGGGCCCGGCCCACGCGCTCAAGGATCAGAGCCGGCCGGTATTCGAGATGCTGATGACCCGGCTGACCGCCGCCACGATCGCATATCTCTCCGCCCAGATCGACGCGGGCGCCGAAGTGATCAAGATCTTCGACAGCTGGGCAGGATCGCTCAAAGGCCAGGATTTCGAGGATTTCGCGGTGAAACCGGCCGCCGAAATCATCGCGGCGCTGAAGCACAGGCACCCTGGCATCCCCGTCATCGCCTTTCCGCGCGAAGCAGGCGACGGCTATATCGGCTTTCACGAAAAAACCGGCGCGGACTGCGTCGCTCTGGACAACAGCGTCACGCCGGAATGGGCCGCGAATCATGTCCAGCGTGACGGCTGCGTTCAGGGCAATCTCGCCTCCTCCCACATGGTCACCGGCGGAGAGGATCTGGTGCGTGAAACCCGGCGCGTCGTCGATGCGCTGTCACAGGGCCCGCACATCTTCAACCTCGGGCACGGCATCACGCCCGATGCGGATCCCGACCATGTCCAGCGGATGATCGATACGGTCCGGGGCGGCTGAAAAGCAGCCTCCAGCGGGGATGCTTCCGCAAAAAAAAGGACTAAACAGCCCGGGACTTCATCTTTCCTCAAATACTCATCACCCCGCCCGTGCCGCTAGCGATAGGCTGGAATGTCGCGATCAGGCGCGCCATCAGGTCAGATCCTTCGCACGCTTTGAGCATCAGGGAGGCCTGCGATGAACACCCATTACCGCGACACCCGCAAGATTGACCCGACAAGGGGCCCTACCACAGGCGACAATACCCCCAACGATCAGGACAGGGTCGAGATCGGGCCCACGCAACTGGCCTTTTCCGAATGGGCGGCGGCGGGCCTGCAACTGCCCGACCTTCAGGCGATGCGCCGCTACCGGTGGGACCGGCTGACGCGCTTCGTCCAGGATCGCGGCTTTGCCGGCTTGCTGGTCTTTGATCCGCTCAACATACGCTACGCGTCCGACAGCACCAACATGCAGCTCTGGAACACCCACAATCCGTTCCGCGCGCTTCTGGTCTGCGCCGACGGCTACATGGTGATGTGGGACTACAAGAACGCGCCCTTTCTGTCGAAGTTCAACCCGCTGGTGCGCGAACAGCGCTCTGGCGCGGATCTGTTTTATTTTGATCGCGGCGACAAGGTGGATGTGGCGGCGGATGTGTTCTCCAACGAGGTGCGGCTTTTGCTGGAAGAGCATGCGCCGGGGCTCAAGAGGCTCGCCGTGGACAAAATCATGCTGCACGGACTGCGCGCACTCGAAGCGCAGGGGCTTGAAATCATGGAGGGCGAGGAACTCACCGAGAAATGCCGCGCCATCAAGGGGCCTGATGAAATTCTCGCCATGCGCTGCGCCTCGCATGCCTGCGAAACCGCCGTCGCCGAAATGGAACGGTTCGCCCGTGCCGAGATCCCGCGGCGCGACACCAGCGAGGATGATGTCTGGGCCATCCTGCACGCCGAAAACATCCGGCGGGGCGGCGAATGGATCGAAACCCGTCTGCTGGCCTCAGGCCCCCGCACCAACCCGTGGTTTCAGGAATGCGGCGGGCGCATCGTGCGCAACAACGAAATTCTGGCCTTCGACACCGACCTCGTCGGCAGCTACGGCATCTGCGTCGATATCTCCCGAACCTGGTGGATCGGAGACGCCAGACCACGGCCCGACATGATCTATGCCATGCAGCACGGGCACGAGCATATCATGACCAACATGGAGATGCTGAAACCCGGCGTGATGATCCCCGAACTCAGCGCGAACACCCATGTGCTCGACCCGCAATACCAGAAACTGAAATACGGCTGTCTGATGCACGGGGTGGGTCTTTGCGATGAATGGCCGCTGGTGGCCTATCCCGATCACGCCGTCGCGGGCGCCTATGACTACCCGCTTGAACCGGGCATGGTGCTTTGCGTCGAGGCGCTGATCAGCCCTGAAGGCGGTGACTTCTCGATCAAGCTGGAAGATCAGGTATTGATCACCGAGGACGGGTACGAAAACCTCACGACATACCCGTTTGACCCGGCGCTTATGGGTCAGACCTGAACCGGAAAGCATCGCGCATTCAACGCCCTGAACGCCAAGATTAAGTTTTCTCAGACCGGTTGATCTGATGAGGCCGGCTATTATGATTGCGTTGAAAGCGATGCGTCTGCTAGGCAATCCGGATGGGGGCTGCTCTCGAAACACCGCGATGCATTCTGATAATGTGCGCGTTTCGGGACAAGATCCGTTTCAAACCCTTGGCCAAACGCACGAGCCAGGGAGAGACCGATGACCACACGCCGTACCTTCATGAAATCGATTCCAGCCGCCAGCGCCGCCTTTGCGGTTGCGCCCAATATGCTGCTTGATGAAAGCGGTGGTGCGGCGCATGCGCAAGCGGCTCCTTTGGACGGGCACTTTCATCCCAAAGGCAAGGCGCCGTCCGAGCATACGTTGAAGATTCTTGCCGAGGCGAAAGAGGACCTGCCCTTCGGCGACACGCAGGATTTCGATGAAGTCGCCAAGGGGCTGATCGCGGAAATGCCCGACCGGCAGATCGCATCCGATACAGGCGGCATCGCCTGGGACCGCGCCGCGTTCGACTTCATCGACGCGGAAGACGACTATGACAGCATTCATCCGTCGCTGATGCGCATCAGCAAACTCAACCAGAATTACGGGCTCTACGAGGTGATCCCCGGCATCTATCAGGTGCGCGGCTTCGACCTCTCGGACATCTCCTTCGTGCGCGGCGAAACCGGCTGGATCGCCATTGACCCGCTCGTGTCTGCGGAAACCGCGCGCGCCGCGTGGGAGCTGTTTTCCGAACACAAGGGCGAGGGCCT
>JBCCHI010000164.1:0-5875 GCA_039028815.1 Pseudomonadota bacterium | reverse complement strand
GACTGATCTCCGCGAAAGGTAAGGCAGGGACAGTCCTTCAGCGCCGCGGGATGTGTCACCGGGAACCGGCGTGCCAGATCCGGCGCTGCCACAAGAATGCGCCGAAACTGGCCCATGCGGCGGGCAACCAGGCGGTCGTCGTGGACGCGACCGACACGGATGGCCAGATCGGTGCCCGGATCCTGCAGGTCTTCAAACCCGTAGTCGGCTCTCATAACCAGTGTCAGGCCCGGGTGCCTGCTGCGCAACTCGGGGAAAAGAGTTCTGGCCACCAGCGCCCCGAATTCCGGAGTTGCGGCCATCGTGACCTGCCCGGTGACGCCGGCCCGCTCTTCGTTTGCAATGTCGCGGAGCAAATCCACCTCGGCCAGAATGGACCGGACGCGATCGTCCAGACGCCGGCCGACAGAGGTCAGGCGCACCGATCGCGCGCCGCGCTCCAGAAGGCGCACGCCCAGCTGATCCTCAAGCAGCGCGATATGGCGACTGACCCCGGACTTGGCCATGCCAAGCTGTTGCGCCGCCGCGCTGATGCCCCCGAGGCGCGCAACCGTGTGAAAGCTCATCAGAGCAGGCACTCCAATCGTTCTGTTTTTCGCAACCATAAGTTCAATAATATCCATCTGTTCCATTATTTGAACAGCCATTACCTCACGACCATCGCAAAGCCAGATCGGCACGGAACATCGGAGACGAACATGAACATTCTCATCACAGGTGCAAACAGCGGGTTCGGGCAGCTTATGATCAAGGATCTTCTGCAGGCCGGTCACAGCGTCGTCGGCTCGATGCGCGACATCAGCGGGCGCAATGCGGATACAGCTGACGCGCTGCGGGCGCTCGGGGCACGGATCGTCGAGATTGACGTGACCGACACCGCCTCGGTTGCGCAGGGTGTCGCTCAGGCGCGGTCCGGGCCCGGGCAAATCGACGTGCTGATCAACAACGCAGGTGTGGGTGCACACGGTCTGCAGGAAAACTTTTCGCCAGAGGACTTCCAGCGCCTGTTTGACATCAACCTCTTTGGTGTCCAGCGGATGATCCGCGAGGTTGTGCCGGACATGCGGGCGCGCGGCAACGGTCTGATTCTCAACGTCTCGAGTCTTCTGGGGCGCGTCGCGCTGCCATTCTATGGCCCCTACAATGCGACCAAATGGGCGTTGGAGGCGATGTCCGAAACCTATCGCGCGGAACTCAGCGCTTTTGGTGTCGAGGTTGCTCTGGTCGAACCGGGCGGCTTTCCGACAGGCTTTGTCGCCAACCTGATGCCCCCCACGTCACGGGACCGTGATGCGGGATACGGAGACATGGCTGCTGCCCCTGAAACCAGCCTTGCCGGGTTTGAAGCATTCCTTGCGGAGAACCCGCAACAGGAACCGCAGATCGTTTCGGATGCTGTCCTGGCGATCGTCGATGCGCCGCATGGCCGCCGCCCTTTCAGGACGGAAGTGGACCGGATCGGCATGGGAGACCCGCTGAAGGCATACAATGATCACCTGGAGCAGATCACGCAGGGGCTGTTCGGCAATCTCGGGATCGACGGGCTGCTCAGGGTCCGGACCACAGAGACCGGGGCATCCTGACCGCAAACGTCGCGGTACCTGCACGCAGGTCCGGAACGTGGCGGCCCGGATCGGGCCGGGCCTTTCCCCTGCCCTTGCGCCCGTCGCACCGGACGAAACGGTGCGTTACGCAGCGGCCGGGGCGATCGGCAGGCGCATCATGAGGGCGGCCAACTCTGCCAGATCCTCCGTACCTACGGCGCAGGCCGCGTTCTGAGACATCCCGTGATTGGCCGGATTCCTCATTTCCTCCGCCAGTGCGGTGGCGGTTACATCCGCGCACTGGCTTGGCAGGCAGGCCGCGATATCGCACGCCTGCATCAGAGCCGAGAACGCCGCGGGCAAGGCGCTCGCGCGGGCGGGACCTCCGAGCGCCTCGGCCGCCCTGGCATAGTTCTCCGCGCCGTCCGGACGCGCCACCAGCCACGGCAGACAGACATGCAGGGCAAGCCCCGTCGCACGCCCGTGATGGATCCGCGCCAGTGATCCAAGCGCGTGGCTGATGTTGTGGCCCATATGTGTATTGCAGTTGTGCAGGGCCAGTCCCGCGACGGTGCTGCCCCAAAGGACATGCCCACGCGCATCAAGATCCGCCCCGTCCGCCACCGCACGCGGCAGCGCCTCGGCCAGAATGCGCAACGCCTCCAGCCCATAAAGCAGCCCGGCGGGGCTGGTTGCCGCAGCTGTCGCGCCCTCCAGAGCATGAGCGACAGCATCAATTCCGGTCCAGGCCGTAAGATAAGGAGGCAGGCTGAGCGTCAGTTCCGGGTCGAGCACGGCTTGCGAGAACATCAGGTTTTCGCCCCAGTACCAGTTTTTCCAGCCATCGGGTGTCGACACGATCGCGGTGCGCGTCACCTCCGATCCGGTGCCTGCGGTCGTCGGGATCGCGATGGCGGGCATACCGTCCGCCGGCAAGGGCTGTGCAGCGAGTGCGAAATCGCGCGCCGGCTGACCGGATCGTGCAATGGCGGCCACCAGTTTGGCTGCGTCCATCGCCGCGCCTCCGCCGAAGCCGATCACGATCTTTGCTCCGATCTCGCGCGCGCGGGCAGAAAAACGGTCGACCAGATCCTCGTCTGGCTCTCCGGCAACCTCCGCGGCCAGCGCAAGTGCCACGTTGCCGCGTGTCAGGTCCTGCGCCAGCCGCTCCGTGAGGCCGATCTCCGCCAGAACGGCATCGGCAATGATCAGGACCGGCCCCCCCCCAAGAGTCGCCACCAGATCGGGAACTTTACCAATGCGTCCGGCCCCGAATGTCACCGGCGGGACACGACCCATGTTGAACATTTTCATTGCACCCTCTTGCGTTGCGTCCCGGTCTGAAGCCCCGGTCGATCCCCGATCGGAATCACCGGCACAGCAAACGATCCTTTGGACAACGACGGAATCGATCCGGGGGTTTGCAGTCAAGCAGGAAAGCGACGCAACCGGCGCGAATGAATGATGTCGCGACCGCAACGCCCGCCACAGGGCGCGTGCGCCGGTCCGGCCCGCCGTTCGAAGCCCGCGCCGGGATCAGGCCACCCCGAGGCCGGCCGCCTGGAGGCTGACACGCCCGCGCGCGGGCGGGCGTCACGACAAATGCGCCGTCGCCGTCGGCCACGGGTCCTCGAACGAATGCCCGGCCTTCCATTGCGCAACCTCATCCGGCGTGCACAGGCACGCCTTCAGGGCCTGAGCAAACGTGTCCAGCCCGGTTCGGTCTCCGATCACCGTCAGACGGCAGTGGCGATCGCCAAAGTCGGGCGACACCGAGTACAGACTGCGACGCATCTCGTCGCGTTCCTCGGGCAGAAGGTTCAGGCTCTCGTCCTCAAGAGCTGCAACCTTCCAGAAGTTCACGATCTCGAGTCCGACACTGCCACCGGTCTGGTTCCACAACAATTGCAGCCGGTCGCGGCTGGGCAACCAGAAAAAGCCTTTGCTTCGGTAGATCCCCTCACCGAGGTAATGCGTATAGACATCCCACAGGCGCTGTGGGTGAAACGGACGCGGGTCGGAAATGACAACACTGTCGATCCGATACTCCGCGGCGCTGCTCAAAGAGCTGGTGCCGTGTGACCGGTCCCAGTCGGTCAGTTCCGCGCCCAGCGTTGCCACACGCCCGTGATCGTAGGGGGGCATGGCCAGAACATCCTCCAGTTTCACGTTGCCCCATTTCATGCCCACAATATCCGCGCCCTTGTTGATCGGGTGGATCGCTTCGGCGACGGCGCGAAGGCGCTCCATCGGCACGCGGTCCATTTTACTCAGCAGAATGCGGTTGGCGAACATGATTTGCTCTGCCAGCAGGTTCTCGACACCGCGCTGCCCGTCGGCCAGGTGACGCGAGGCGGCCGGCAGGATCGCGCGGCCAAGGTCGTGATCCATCGCCAGTGTGACCGTATCCACGACCGACAGAAAGCCGTGCAGCCGCACGGCGTCATGGGTCCGTATCGCCTCCAGCAGCGGCCAGGGATGCGTGCTGCCGGAGGTTTCGATAAGAAGATGCGTCGCGCCGCCCGCACGAAACCTGTCAACCGCCTCTGAAAACCGCGCCAAACCTGCCTGACTGCTGATGCTGCCCTGAGGGATCGACACGAAAAGCGCATCCCGACGCGACAGAACCTCGCTCGTGTCGAGAATACGACCGTCGACATCAAGTTCGCTCATCTCGTTGACGATCACGGCCAGGCGCAGATCCTTGAACGCCCGCGCCTGAACCAGCAGGTTCTGCAGCAAGGTGGTCTTTCCGGCCCCGAGAAATCCGTTCAGAATGGTGACCGGAAGCCGCGCTGAACTGTCGTTCATCCGCTCAGCCGTTTTTCAGCCTCGCGAAACCAGCCAAGCGTGCGGGCAAGATGCGCTTCGCCGTACTGATCCAGAAACTTCCGAGTATGAAAGTCGCCCGTGTCCTGCAACGCGTCGATCCGCTGCGCCACGTACTCGGCCGTCAGCGGGATGCCGCATTCCACGGTGATACAGTGTTCCCATTCTTCATAGGTTCTTGGAATAACCGGCATATGATCTGACCTGACAGATGACAGTGTGTGCTTTTCGTTCGTTGGTGCCATTCACGACCGCGCCGCATCGACAAGCGGCGCAATCGTTTCAGTGAGGCGTTTACATTTCAAGGCGTGTCGTGTTGGCGCATCCTGTCTCTTTGTCCAGCCGCACGGCTGCAGGGCGGCGTGCAGACCAAACATCGAACATGTTACAAAGTAACACCTTTCGCAGCAGAGTGTTCACCCGAAACACCGCTTGTCAAGCGGCAACGCCCGTGCGCGCTCAGTCGTAGCTCAGCGTCGTTGCCTTGCCCCGAAACACGACGTAGGCGAGAATCGTATAGGCAACGATCACAGGCACCACGACGCAGGCGCCAATCAGTATGATCATCAGGCTTTCCGGTGCCGCGGCGGCGTCGTAGATGGTCATTTTCTCGGGGACGACATACGGGTAGAAACTGTAGGCCAACCCTGCGTAGGACAGGCAGAACAGCATCGTTGCCGTTGCGAACGGCAACCAGCTGTAGCGGTCCGCGTCAAAGGGCATGCGACGCAAAAGCCACCAGAGCACGGCAACAAGCACAGCCGAGATCACCGGAAGTGGCGCAATGTACAGGATCTCGGGAAAGCTGAACCACTTGTCAAAGATGCGCGGTGACACGAAGGGGGTTGCCAGGGAAACCGCGCCGATGCCCAGAACAACGCCCCACACGCCGCCCCTGGCCCATTCCAGCGCTTTCAGCTGCAGCAGGCCCTCTGTCTTGTGAACAAGCCAGAGGGCGCCAATGAAACTGTAGCCCACCGTCAGGAACACTGCGGTCAGTGCCGAAAAGACATACGTGGCAAGGGTCTGCTGAAGCCCCATGATGTACAGGCCCAGCATGAACCCCTGCGCCAGCGCGGTCATCAGCGAGCCCGAAAAGAACGCCGTGTTCCATAGTGCTCTGTGATGATCGCGCGCCTTTGCACGGAACTCAAAGGCCACCCCGCGCAGTATCAGTCCGACAAGCATCACGAAAACCGGCAGATACAGCGTCGACAGGATCACGCCATGCGCAACCGGAAACGCCACCAGCAACAATCCGACCGCCAGCACCAGCCACGTTTCGTTGGCATCCCAGAACGGGCCGATCGAGCCGATCATGCGCTCTTTCTCGGCCGGGTCCGCCAGCGGAAACAGAAGACCCACGCCAAGATCGAAGCCGTCCAGCACGACATAAATCAGAATGGACAGCCCCATGAGAGAGGCGAACGCCCAGGGCAGCCAGTCCGCAGGGTTTGAAAAATCGGGAAACATCCGCCCTACTCCGCCGGTGCAATCGCCGG
>JBCCHI010000163.1:0-6224 GCA_039028815.1 Pseudomonadota bacterium | reverse complement strand
CTGGGTCCGGTCGCGGGCTGTGCGACTGCCGGGGGTGAGACCCTGACGGGCGCAGGCGCGGGCCGGTGTGCCCGGGGGCCGGGCAAAGGTGGCGGGCGTCACGGGGGGGCAGGGTATGATCCGAACTTGGCCCCACAGAGTGTGCGGCACGTATCCGGACGTTTCGATCTGTCTGCGCGGCGTGTCCGCGCCTGCAGCTGCGTCTGATCGGTGTCGGGTGGAACCGGTGGTTCCGCCTGCGCATCGCAGAGCGCCCGGACGCGACTCACGGAACCGGCCGTTTCCCGGAGTGGGGCACGCGTTCGGGAACAGCGGCGCAATATCAGTCCGTGCGTCGGATGAGGCGCAATGTCGGCTGTGTGCGATCACGCCCTGCTGGTGGGTTCAGCCCGCAACCGGACCGGTCCGGCCAATCGCGCAAGCGGCGACAGACGGCAGGTTCAAAGCCCGCGTGGCACGCCGCCGGCCACGGGAAGGACGATCCCGGTCACATAGTCGGCCCGAGGCCCGGCAAGGTAGGCCACGGCTTGCGCCACCTCGTCAGGTTGCCCGGCGCGCCGCAGGGCCACGTCGGCATAGCGTCGGGTGCGTGTCTCCTCGATGGATGTGCCGGTTTCCTCCGCGATCCGCCGATTGGCGGCCTCGTGCATGTCGGTGGCGGTGTAGCCCGGGCACACGGTGTTGCACAAAATGCCGTCCGGCCCGAATTCCGCAGCCATGACATTGGTCAGCCCGACCATCCCGTGTTTCATCACGGTATAGGCTCCGAATCCCGCATGCGCCCCCAGGCTGCCCGTCGAACCGATGTTGATGATCCGTCCGCCCCCCTGCGCACGCATCATCGGGATCGCGGCTTGTGCCAGCATCACCGGCCCCAGCAGGTTGACGGCGAAACTCGCGCGCCACTGGTCGGGTGTGGTGGACAGAAACGGCCCGACGCCGGTGATGCTGCCGGCGTTGTTCACCAGAATATCGAGCCGAGCATAGGCCGCTTGAATGGCGTCGATGGCGCGTGCGATGCTGTGCGCGTCCGTGACATCGAGAGCAAGCGACATGGCCGTCCGTCCGGCCGCCTCGATGTCCCGGACCAGACCAGCCAGCAGGTCCGCGCGGTCTTTTCCGCCTGTTTCTGTCTGCAGAAGGCCGTCCTGGTCCGACACGACCACCGTGGCGCCGTCTCGCGCCAGCTGCATGGCGATGGCGCGTCCGATGCCGTTTGGCGCAGCGGCACCCGTGACAAGCGCCACCTTGCCCGTCAGTTCGTTCATTCCGTGTCCTCTGGCCGTGATCCCCGTGTCAGCCGCAATGCGGTCCCGCTCAGGCGACCGCGTGGGCAAGCGCGCACTGCTTCCACAGTAGCTTGAGCGCGGTCACAAGCCTGTCAATGTCGGCGTCGCTGTGCAGGGGGCCGGGCGTAAAGCGCAGCCGTTCCGTCCCCTTTGGCACGGTGGGGTAGTTGATGGGCTGGACGTATATGCCCCAGTCGCGCATCAGGATATCCGAGATCTGCCGACATTTGACCGGGTCCTTGATCATGACCGGGATGATGTGGCTGGGATTGTCGAGATGCGGGATGCCCACGCGGTTCAGTTCCGCTCTGAGACGCGCAACACGTTCGCGTTGCAGGCTGCGCTCGCGCTGCGACACCTTGAGATGCGCCACCGCCGCTCTGGCCGCCGCGGCGACGGCCGGGGGCAGGGCGGTTGTGAAAATGAAACCGCTGGAAAACGAACGTACGAAATCGCACAGCGCCGCCGAGCCCGTGATGTAGCCTCCCACGCAGCCATAGGCCTTGCCCAGCGTTCCCTCGATCAGCGTGATGCGGTCCGCCAGGCCCTCCTGTTCGGAAATGCCGCCTCCGCGCGGCCCGTACAGACCCACTGCATGCACCTCGTCGAGATAGGTCATCGCGCCGTGCTTTTCGGCCACTTCAATGATCTCGGCCATCGGACAGATATCGCCATCCATTGAGTAGACGCTTTCAAAGGCCACGATCTTGGGGGCGTTTGCGGGCAATGCCGACAATTGCCGGTCAAGATCCTCGGGGTCGTTGTGCCGCCAGATGCGCTTTTGCGCGCGGCTGTGGCGGATGCCCTCGATCATCGAGGCGTGATTGAGTTCGTCCGACAGGATCACGCAGTCAGGCAGACGCGCACCCAGCGTAGAAAGCGCGGCCCAGTTCGACACATAGCCGGACGTGAACAGCAACGCGCCCTGTTTGCCATGCAGATCCGCCAGCTCACGTTCCAGCTGGACGTGGTGGTGATTGGTGCCCGAGATGTTCCGCGTGCCGCCTGCTCCTGCGCCGCATTCGTCGATCGTGGCCTTCATCACGTCGCGGATCGTCTGGTTCTGACCCATGCCGAGGTAATCATTAGAGCACCAGACAGTGACTTCGTCCGGGGTGCCGTCGTCATGACTGCGCGCCTTGGGAAAATCGCCGCAGCGGCGTTCAAGTTCGGCGAAGATGCGGTAGTTTCCCTCATCGCGTAGCGCATCCAGCTGCGTGTTGAACATGGCGTCAAAATCCATGGGTCCCCTCCGGTGTCTTGTTCGTTTGCGTCGGTTTGGGCGCGGGCAGCATCCAGCGCCAGAGTTTTGCATCAGGCAGCGGAACCACCATCAGCCAGTGTTCAAGAAGCGCGAGCGCCGTGATCGCGGACAACAGCGCGTATCCCGTGGCCGCGGCGGCGGTGTCGGCTGCAACGGTCCGTTCCATCCAGCAGGCAGTGGCAAATGTCAGCGATGTGACGGAAAACGGAAACAGCCAGTTGAATCGCGAGATGCGGAAGTGGCTTGGCAGGTGTCGCAGCGCATCGGGAATGAACTCGACATTGATGCGTGGCACGCCACAGAACAGGTTGAGCTTCGCGGAAACTCTTGCGCCGTAAAGCACCGTGAAGGTCCACAGACCCACCGAGTTCTCGGCTCCGGCCCCGTAGATCCACAACAGCAACAGCGTCATGGTCAGCAGAATCTCGTGATAAGCCACCGTGCCCCAGGCCCGGATGAAACGTTCCCATCCCGGCGCATCGCGCGGGCAGTGATGCGGGTTGGGACCGGTGATCGCTCCGGTCAGGAAAGACAGTTCGACCCAGCCCCAGACGGCAATGGCAGAGACAAACGCACCATAGACCGCACCGAGCGTTGTCAGTGGGAGCGTCGTCAGAAACCCCCAAAGCCCCAGGCCCAGAAGCGGCAGGCTGAGACCTGTGCAGATCAGCCGGCCGCGCGCGCCGCCCCTGTCGGCCACGCGCACGGCCAGAAGCAGCGCGCCCGTGGAAAACCACCACAGGAAGATGGCCGCAAAAGCGGCGACCCAGGGTGATGTCATCCACGCCTCATGCATCAGTAGCACGGCTCCAGCCGGGTGTTTTCAGGCACTTTGTGGCTTTTGGCCGGAATGAAGAGCAGCGACAGAAATGCGCTCGCCGCGCGGGCACTGCCCCACCATTGCCTGAGCTTGCCGGCCACGCCGCCCTGCGTGCGCGCGGCGTCGATATCGACATTGGCCTTTTGCAGACGTTCGAGGCCGGGTTGCCATCTGGGGCTGTCGATATCGAGCGTGATCGGAAAGATCTGACTGCTGAGCGCCGAAGTCTTGGTGAAAACCTCGTGCGCGTACCAGTCCGTATCGACGCCAAGCGCCTCATGAAAGGCCGGGCGCTGATGATCGCGCAAATACATCGTGGCATAGACCGCCGTCAGGAAAAACTTGATCCAGTAGACATTGATCCCCTGCGTCAGCTTGGGATCGGATTTCATCAGCAGGGCAAAGGCCTCGCCGTGGCGGAACTCGTCATTGCACCATTCCTCGAACCACTTGAAGATCGGATGGAAGCGGTGTTCCGGGTGCGCCTGCAGATGACGAAAGATCGTGATGTAGCGGGCATAGCCGATCTTTTCGCTCAGATAGGTGGCGTAGTAGATGAACTTGGGCCGAAAGTAGGTGTACTTCTTCTTCTGCGTCAGAAAGCCCAGATTGACCGCCACGCCCACTTCGCGCAGCGCATCGTTGATGAACCCGGCATGCCGCGCCTCATCGCGCGCCATCAGCTGGAAAAGCTGCGTGATATCCTTGTTGTTGCCGCGCCGCTTCATTTCCTTGTAAAGCACGCAGCCCGAAAACTCGGCGGTGCAGGACGAGATCAGGAAGTCGATGAATTCCTTCTTGAGCTGCGGCTCCATGCCGTCCCAGTCGATCTGATCCCAGTCCGCGTTCTTCTTGAAGTGCCCCTTGTTGGGATCGCTCGCCATTTCGGCAATCAACCCATCCCATTCTTCGCGAATGTCGCTGACATCAAGCGCGTCCAGCTCGTCGAAATCCGTGGTGTAGAAACGCGGTGTCAGCAGCGTGTTCTGCATCGCCACGGATGTGGCAAAGTCGCTGTCGAGCCTGGCTTGTTTTTCGACCAGCGCCAGACCTTCCTCCACATTGGTGGCGTCGGCGCTGTGCTTGGCAGGCTGACCGTCATGCGGCGTGTTCTGAACGTTCATAGCGCGACCTCCTCCGAGAAGGAAAACTCACACAGTTCCATGACCTCGAAATCGCCCGTGAGGCGGGTCCAGAGCTGTTCTATCTTCGAGGCGCGCACGATTGTTGCTTCCCTGTCTTCGCGCACGACTTCCCCGAAAGGCGCCATGATTTCGTCGCCATGCACCCGCACCTCGTCGCCGGGATAGATCACGGCTCCGTTGTTGAACCGCACATGCGCGTGCAGGCTCTCGAAGCAGTGACTCACCTCGACGGTGCAAGGTGCGCGTTCGATCGATTTGGTTAGCCATCCCATTTTGGCATCTCCTCTTCTTTCACCTTGGTTGCGTTAATACTCCAGCACCGCCTCGAAGGCGGCTGCGTTGCTCTTGCCGAATGCCGTCAGGTCCACCCGCAGATCCGTGGCCGGATCGTGCAGGGACATGCGGCCGTTGTCGTGTCGTGCGACCAGTATGGCGCTGTCCTGGGGCACGCGATGGCGGGTCCGTTCGCGCTGCACCGCGCGCCACATCGTATGCAGAAAGCCGCCTTCGCCGGGTCCAAGCTCGATCAGCACCGCGCCGTCGGGGTCCCGCACCACGGCCCGGCCCGACGTGTCGCTGATCAGAACGATTTCGCGCGCCTCTGCCACGGGGGTGAACGGGCGCACGGCCTCCAGTGGACGGTCGGTGAGCCGCGCCCAGCTGACCAGCCCAAGAATGAGAGCCAGCAGCACACAGACGGCGCGCGTCATGATGCGAAAGACACGGTCCTTGTCATGGCTCGCGGATCGCGTCCCGGTGTGCGGCGCGGTCGCTTGGGAGATATGCAGTTCGGTTCGTGCCATTGGTCCGCCTCCCCCTACTCGGCGGCGACGGTCGCGCCGTCCCCGGTGTCAGATACAGATGCACGGGCCTCCATTGCCGCGTCGCGGCTCTCCCGGCGTTCGATGCAGGGCGCATGCACCCTGGCTTCGGCAGCTTCTGTGAAGATGCGCGCGACGTTTTCGGCATCGGCGATGCACCGCAGCGCGGGCTGCGGTGTCCGGAAGTGCCAGGGCCGGACGTGCGGCCAGCAGACGAGATAGCTGAACTTGTTGTGGCCCTGAAGTTCGAAGGCGAGCGTGCCCACGCCGGTCCTGCGCCGTGCAAGATTGGCATTCACGATCCGGGTAAAGGGCAGGTTCAGGGTCATCGTCAGCGCGGCCCCGATGCGCATCACAACCCGCTTGTCGGTGATCGTGTACATGGTCGCGCGCGCCTGCGCCCAGCCCAGAGCCAGAAGCAGAAGCGCGGTGACCGCACCGATGCCAAGCAGCGGTGCCGCTGCCAGAAGCGCCGCGGCAAAGGGGATCTGGTCGGTTAGCGTACCGGCCCACCACAGCCAGACCAAAACGAAGTATCCGATCACCCAACGCAGGTTCAGCGCCTCGCAGGTCAGCGCCCAGACCTCGGGCCGGCCCTGCCACAGAATGCGTTCATCCTCAGGCAGTTTTTCAGGCAGGCCCGGCTCTGGCATGGCAACCAGGTCTTCGGGGTGAAGCCTGTCGGTTTTGGTGGCGTTGCGCATCGAATCCCTCCTTTCGTCTGGCGTTGCTCCGCGCCGTCCGCCCTTCCCGAGAGGCAGACGGCGCGGGTCTGCGGTGCTCTAGCCGATCTTCGGCGAGAAACGCTGCGGGCTGGCGTAGATCGTGCCGCCCGCGTAGTAACCGGTGATCTTGTCTTCCTCGAGCTTGGTCACCTGACGGCCG
>JBCCHI010000162.1:0-6518 GCA_039028815.1 Pseudomonadota bacterium | reverse complement strand
GGCCCCACATATTCGTACTCCCGCAACCCCAGCGCGTCCGATGATCTGATCGAAGGGGAATACGAAGAGATCGACCCCGACAAATCATCCGGTCCGGGAAACTCCGGATGGACGAGGCATTGAGGCCCCGACACCGACCTGTTAAGCGTCCCGCGAATTCAGCCTCAGGAGATTTCACGCATGGCAGAATCCGATAACGGTGCGGCAAAGCCCAACGAGCCGTTGGACCAGGCCCAGGCCGCAATGCCCAAGATGAAGGTTGTTACGCAGTTCATCCGCGACATGTCTTTCGAAAACGTGATGGCGCAGCGCGGCACCGGCGGTGAGGTCGCACCGGATGTCCAGGTCGCTGTGAACCTCGACGCAAAGAAGCGGTCTGCGGAACATCAGTACGAAGTGACGACGAAACTCACGATAAACTCGGTCGACAAAACGTCGTCCGACAGCCTGTTTCTGCTCGAACTCGATTATGTCGGCGTATTCCACATTGAAAACGTCCCGGACGAGCAGATGCACCCGTTTCTCCTGATCGAATGTCCGCGGATGCTGTTCCCCTTCCTGCGCCGGATCGTCAGCGATGTCACACGCGACGGCGGGTTTCCACCCCTGAACCTTGAGACGATAGACTTTGTGCAGCTCTATCGGAACGAACTCGCGCGCCGTCAGGCATCCTCTCAGGAACAGGCAAGCAGCACGGACGTCTAGGTTTTTCGCAGCCACAGCGCATCGCTGCCCAGTTCCCTGACAAAGGCGGCATGCGCTTTTCTTTCCTCGTCGGTCAGCCGGTCGGGTAAGGCGCGCGGTCGCGCGGGGATCTGGCCATCATCTTCCTGACCGATCTGGCTGTCCCGGTCTGACGAAACGGACCCTGACAGTCCGAAATCAGGTTGCCGTCCGCCAATCAGCTCAAGATAGACTTCGGCAAGAATTTCGGAATCCAGAAGCGCGCCGTGCAATGTACGCGCGGAATTGTCGATCCCAAACCGGCGACACAGCGCATCAAGCGACGCGGGAGATCCCGGAAACCTTCGTCGCGCGATGTCCAGCGTATCAATGGCCCTGTCATCGGGAATACGGGTACGATCCGCCCATTTCAGCTCTGCATTGATGAATTTCATGTCGAAACTGGCGTTATGGATGACCAGCCTTGCCTGCCCGATAAAGCCAAGAAACTCATCTGCAATGTCCGGAAACACCGGTTTGTCGGCAAGAAACTCATCTCCAAGTCCGTGAACTTCGAAAGCTTCCGGGGACATGGCGCGTTGCGGATTGATGTATTTGTGAAAGGTCTGGCCAGTGGGAACATGGTTAAACAGTTCGACCGCGCCGATTTCAACGATGCGGTCCCCCTGATGCGGGTCCAGACCGGTCGTCTCTGTATCAAGAACGATCTCACGCATTTCCACACGTCTTTCTGATCTGTGCCACGATGTCCGACACCTGCGCCCGCGCACCCTCGACAGTATCCGTCGGAATGACATGGTCGGCACGTTCCTGTTTTTGTGCATCCGGCATCTGATTGGCCAGAATCGTCTCGAATTCCGCCTGTGACATATTGCCCCTGTCCAGCACTCGGCGTCTTTGGGTTTCCGCATCGACAGTTACGCACACTGTGATGTCAAATTCCACTTCAAGGCCATTTTCGAACAGAAGAGGAATATCAAACACGAGAATGTCGGCCGACACGTTGCGCGCAAACTCGGCGCGATCCTGCGCCACCAGAGGATGCACGATGCGTTCGATCCTGTGCAAAGCCGAGGGGTCCCTGCGTATGATCTCCTTGAGCGCAGGCCGTGAAATCCGGCCGTCTTCCTCAGCCTCTGGAAAAAGTGACTTCAGCGGAGAAACGGCCGCGCCTCCCTGTTCGTAGAGACGGTGAACCGCCTGATCCGCGTCCCACACCGAACAGCCCTCTTCCAGAAACATCTGCGCCGTGGTCGATTTGCCCATACCGATAGAGCCTGTAAGCCCGATACGCGTCGTCATCGCAGCGCAGCGGCTCTTGTTGCGGTATCGACAACAGGTCTTTCGCCGAACCAGCGTTCAAACGCCGGGACCGCCTGATGAAGCAGCATCCCCAGACCGTCCACCACATGACACCCCATGGTTTCGGCATCCGCAAGAAGACGCGTCTTCAGAGGCGCATAAACCAGATCATTCACAACCGTTCCCGGACGCAGGCCATCAAGCGGAACACGCAGAGGTGGTTTCCCCAGCATGCCAAGCGATGTTGTATTCACGACAAGTGTGGCATCGTCGAACATGTTCCCGGCCTGCACCCATTCCACAACAGAAAGCCTGTGACCGAACTCTGCGCGCAATGCTTCCGCGCGCACCCGCGTTCGGTTCGAAATCATGATTTTCGGAACACCCGATTCCAGCAATGCGGACACAACGGCACGTGCGGCGCCTCCTGCCCCCAGTATGGCCGCGGGGCCTGACTCGGCTTTCCATTGCGGGGCATTCTGACGCAAATTCTGAATGAACCCCACGCCGTCGGTATTGTCGGCATGAATCCGGCCGTCCTTTCGGAATATCAGCGTGTTCGCCGCGCCGATCAGGGTTGCCCGGTCAGTGACCAGATCCGCGATGCCAAGAATCGTTTCCTTGTGTGGAATGGTGATGTTCACACCGACAAAGCCCAACCTGGGCAAAACTTGTATCGCCGACGCAAGATCATCGTTGGAGACATCCATCGGGATATAAAACCCTGGCAAACCAAGTGTTCGGAGCCAGTGAAGGTGTATCTGGGGCGACTTCGAATGCGCAATCGGCGAACCGACCACTCCTGCAAGCGGGATCTGATGTAGTGTCATAGCTCGATGAAACCTCGATCTTGCAAGTAGGACAGGAGTGGAAACACCGGCAGCCCCAACACCACGTGATAATCTCCCGATACACGCGTGAAAAGCGTAATGCCGGCATTTTCGATCTGATAGCATCCTACACAGTGGCGGATATCGTCCCAGTTCCGAGCCACGTAGCGTTCGATGAATCTGTCCGATAAATCCCTCATCCAAAGCACTGCCGCATCTGTCACGCTCCAGACGCATGTGCCCTGATCCGCCACACAGACCGACGAAATCAGGCGGTGACTTCGGCCTCTCAACCGCTGCAATTGCCTGATCGCATCATCCTGGCCGAGCGGTTTGGACAGCACGTCAGCGCCAAGACTCAAGACCTGATCCGCTCCGATCACCAGCGCATCCGGATTCTTCTTGCTGACCTGTATGGCCTTGGCTTCGGCCAGCGCGGCTGCGATCCGACTGTGATCTTGGCGATCCCTTAGCAGAGAGTCCTGTATCGCGCGCTCATCAATATGCGCCGGACTGATTCTTGGCGAAAGGCCCGCTTTTTCAATAAGCGTTCGACGGATCCCGGAACCGGATGCCAGGATAAGGTCTTTGGTCATGTGGACAATTCTATGGAGATATCGTTGGAAAGATCAGGGAAACCCGGGGTTTTTCTGGATGAATTTTGTTCTCCCGGAACTGGCGCAAAAGATTCAGATACATCACGCATCTTATCCCTATGTGCGAAAGAAGAACTTCTTGTTCGGGATAACTTCTCTACTGTGATCTGTCATCCATTTTATCCACATCTTTACTGTGGTGAAAATATAGTTAAATATCTGAAAATAAGAATAAATTTTCCATATATCGGATTATACCCAGCCGCTGGAAAAGTCTGTCACACTCAGACCTCGTTGGGTAAAAAGGTGTGATCAAAGTGACAATCCACACATTTCCCGAGACCAACAAACACATCTATCCTTTCTTACTTATATATTTTTGAATGTGATCGGCCGGACGCGACTGTGCCTGGATGTCTGTCAGGCATTGACTCAGATGAGCTTGGTGCATAACACAAACCCGATCCGTCCGGATTACATTTTCCCCTTGTACAGCAAAGCGCGTGCGCGCGATCCAGGTGAACCATGCCGCAAGACAGCCTTAATCTGTCCGATCTCAAATCCAAGTCTGCCAAGGACCTTCTGGCGATGGCCGAGGACCTTGAGATCGAGAATGCATCGACCATGCGCAAGGGCGAGATGATGTTCCAGATCTTGCGCGAACGCGCGGATGAAGGATGGCTTGTTTTCGGCGACGGTGTTCTGGAAGTTCTGCAGGATGGTTTTGGCTTTTTGAGATCTTCGGAAGCAAACTATCTGCCCGGTCCGGACGACATTTACGTGTCGCCAGAGACGATCAGAAAGCACTCATTGCGAACCGGTGACACGATCGAAGGAGAAGTCCGGGCGCCGGAAGAAAATGAACGGTATTTTGCTTTGACCACGGTGTCCCAGGTCAATTTTGAAGATCCCGAAAGAGCCAAGCACAAGATAGCGTTCGACAACCTGACGCCTCTTTATCCGGACGAGCGTCTGACGATGGAAATTGATGACCCCACCGTAAAGGACCGGTCTGCACGGGTGATTGATCTGGTGGCCCCGATCGGCAAGGGGCAGCGGTCTTTGATTGTTGCGCCGCCGCGCACCGGCAAAACCGTTATTTTGCAGAACATTGCCACAAGCATCGAGCGTAACCATCCCGAATGCTACCTGATCGTCCTTCTGATTGACGAACGTCCCGAAGAAGTGACGGACATGCAAAGATCCGTAAAGGGAGAGGTGATCAGCTCGACATTTGATGAACCGGCATCGCGTCATGTTGCGGTGGCCGAGATGGTCATTGAAAAGGCCAAACGGCTTGTCGAACACAAACGCGATGTGGTGATCCTCCTTGATTCCATCACCCGGCTTGGTCGCGCCTACAACACGGTTGTGCCTTCTTCGGGAAAGGTTCTGACGGGTGGTGTGGACGCAAACGCGCTGCAAAGGCCCAAGCGTTTCTTTGGTGCCGCCCGCAACATAGAAGAAGGCGGGTCACTGACGATCATCTCGACCGCGCTGATCGAGACCGGCAGCCGGATGGACGAAGTGATTTTCGAAGAGTTCAAGGGCACGGGCAACTCTGAGGTCGTTCTGGATCGCAAGATTGCCGATAAGCGCGTGTTCCCGGCAATTGACATCCTAAAGTCGGGGACGCGGAAAGAGGATCTGCTTATCAACAAGGTCGAC
Organism: Pseudomonadota bacterium; assembly: GCA_039028815.1. Taxonomy (GTDB): domain Bacteria; phylum Pseudomonadota; class Alphaproteobacteria; order Rhodobacterales; family Rhodobacteraceae; genus Roseovarius. The sequence goes on along the minus strand of JBCCHI010000162.1, from coordinate 1,438 downwards.
TTGCAGAAAACCTATGTTCTGCGGCGGATTCTTAACCCGATGGGAACAACGGATGCCATCGAGTTTCTTTTGTCCAAGCTCAAGCAGACCAAGACGAATACGGAATTCTTTGATTCCATGAACACATGACGTGACGCCCGGAGGGCGCCAATGGATACGATATTCGCGCTCTCGTCAGCGCAGGGTCGGGCGGGCGTTGCCGTTATTCGCATATCCGGGTCTCTTGCGCATGACGCCATTCAACGGCTGACCAAGAGACTACCTGCCCCGCGCCGTGCCACTCTTCGACTGATCTACGGTGCTGACCAACAGGTGATTGATCAGGCGATTGTTCTGATTTTCAATGAAAAACAAAGCTTTACAGGTGAAGAGGTAGCAGAAATCCAGTGTCATGGAAGTCTGGCCGTGACGCGTGCGCTGCTTTCGACACTTGCGTCTTTTCCGGGGCTTCGTGCCGCCGAACCCGGTGAGTTCACGCGTCGCGCGCTGGAAAACGGATGCCTTGATCTGTCTCAGGTTGAGGGTCTGGCCGACCTGATAGAGGCGGAAACAGAAGCGCAACGGCGGCAGTCCTTCAGGATCATGACGGGGGATCTGACTGCTCGTGTGGAAGAATGGAGGTCCGCGCTCATTCGTGCAATCGCGCTTCTTGAGGTGACGATAGACTTTGCGGATGAAGACGTGCCCGAGACGGTGACGCCCGACGTCAGGCAGCTTACGCAAGGTGTTGTGTCACAGTTGCGGCGCCAGGTGGAAGGCTTTTCAACGGCCGAGCGTGTGAGAAACGGCTTTGAAGTTGCGATCGTAGGCGCGCCGAATGTCGGCAAGTCGACATTGCTGAACGCGCTTGCGGGACGCGATGCGGCACTCACGTCTTCGGTGGCGGGGACGACACGGGACGTGATCGAAGTCCGCATGGATCTTCGGGGAATTCCGGTCACGTTGCTGGATACGGCGGGTCTGAGAGAGACAGACGATGAAGTCGAGCGTCTTGGGATTTCGCGGGCACGGGAAAGAGCACAGGCCGCTGATTTGCGTGTGTTCCTGGTTTCTCCGGAAGAGCAACCATCGTTCGAGCCGGAAAATGATGATATCATATTGATATCAAAGGCGGATTTGACCGGACTGACGGACAATGCCATCTCCGGGGTCACCGGACAGGGGCTTGACAGGCTGATGGACCGGATAATCTCCGTGTTCCAAGATCGCATTGCGTCTGCCGGTCTGGCCGTCAGGGAACGTCATCGCATTGCGATGGAGGACGCCATTTTATCCGTTGCGGCGTCACAACAGATGCTGGATGATGATTTGCCCGATCTCGAGCTCGTTTCCGAAAATCTGCGGGTTGCGATCCGAAGCCTTGATTCGATAACCGGAAGGTTCGATATCGAGAACGTTCTGGATGAGATTTTCACGTCTTTCTGCCTGGGCAAGTAAG
>JBCCHI010000161.1:0-6547 GCA_039028815.1 Pseudomonadota bacterium | reverse complement strand
TGTCCCCGGCGGAACGGTTCAGGGCGTCTTGCGGTCTGTCCGTGACACCGGACCATCGGCACGCGCCTGTCGCCATGGCCGCGGCGCGCGCGTTTCGTGCGACAGGACGGGTCGGGGTCTGGGCAAAAGGCGTCAGATCGCGATTTTTCGATCAAGTCTTTCGCGCAGAAGTGCTGTTATGACGGGGACGGCGCTGGCAGACGCATCACCGCGCGCGCGGGCGCGCGCCAGATCTTCCGCCGCGTCGGCCAGCGCGCAATCCTTTGCTGAGCGGGCAACGCCCCCCAGAAACTGCGCCACGTAGTCCAGCACCGCGCCGTCTGCCCGATCCTCAAGCAGGTTGGCGACGTGACTGATATCGTCGCGATAGGCCAGCGGATCGGGATTGATTTCGTCGTCTGTGACCGGGCGCGGGCCGACCGGCCGGCGATCCTCGGGCAGGGTATCAAGGATCGTTTGCTGGAAGGCCGCCAGTGAGTCGAGGGGTTTGAGCATAAAGGCATCCGCGCCAGCGTCGCGCGCGGCCGATTCGGTATGGGCGTCGCCACTGAGCCCGATCAACGCCCCGATCCGTGGTGTGGCCTGGGCAAGATCGACGATCAGTTCCACACCGGACCCATCGGGCAAACCCATATCCACAACAACGACGGAGGGGCGGTAGACCTTCAGATGCCGCCGTGCCGATTGCAGACTGTCGGCGCGACGGATGCGCGCACCGCTGCGCAGACACATAAGACGTATCGTTTCACAGGCAAAGCGGCTGTCTTCAACGACAAGCAGGGTCAGCCCCAGCAGGGGCCGGCGCGCCGTGGGTGCTTTGCTCAGAAACAACGGGCTTTTGTCGTCCATCGGTCATGTCCTCCGACTGCGGATTGTGATGAACGCTACGCAAGCTTACCTAATGAAGTGTTAAGGCTACCGGCCCGGCCCGATAGGACAATCTTGACACCTGTGGCACGGTCCTCTGCTTGCAACGCGCCCGTTCAGAGACCATAACCAGCCCGACCACGCAGGAGGGGATGCGCATGATCGGAAAGCTCAATCACGTGGCGATTGCCGTGCCTGATCTGGATGCTGCCGCGGCGCAGTATCGCGATGCGCTCGGCGCCAGCGTGGGCGCCCCGCAGGACGAGCCGGATCATGGAGTCACCGTCGTTTTCATCGAACTGCCCAATACCAAGATAGAATTGCTCTATCCCCTGGGGGATGAAAGTCCGATTGCAGGGTTTCTCGAAAAGAACCCGTCAGGCGGCATTCACCATGTCTGTTACGAGGTCGAGGACATCCTTGCAGCGCGCGATCACCTCCAGGCGTCCGGCGCGCGGGTGCTGGGCAGCGGAGAGCCGAAGATCGGCGCGCATGGCAAGCCGGTGCTTTTCCTGCATCCGAAAGATTTCAACGGCTGTCTCGTTGAACTGGAGCAGGTCTGATGAGCGTTGCTTCGGGCATCGTCCTGTTTCTTGTGATCTGGTTTCTCACGTTTATGTGCGTTCTTCCCATTCGCATCGTCACACAGGGTGAAGCCGGCACAACCGTACCCGGGACACATGATGGCTCGCCCGAACATCATTACCTGCGGCGCAAGTTCTGGATCACCACCGGGCTGTCCGCGGTGATCTGGGCGGTTGCGGCTTATATCATCATCACCGGAATGATCACGGTTCAGGATTTTGATTTCTTTGACCGGATGGATCCTGCGCCCGGCGCGGCCGAGGGCTGATGCTAGAGTGGCAAGGCCGTCGTTTCCTTGATCTCTTCCATGACAAAGCTCGCTGACACGTCGCGCATGGGGACAAGCGAGACCAGCTTCTGGTACAGCCTGTCATAGTCAGCCATATCCCCGACCCGGGCGCGCAGCAGATAATCCAGATCGCCGGTCATCCGGTACACTCCCTGGATCTCCGGCAAGCCACGCACCGCCTGGGTCAGCCGGGTCATCCATTCCGTATCATGCGTGGCGGCCTTGATCTGAATGAACACAGTCAGGTTCAGGCCCAGAATTTCGGGGTTCAGCAGAACCACGCGTCCCCGGATCACACCGGTCTTTTCCAGTGTCCGCATACGCCGCCAGCATGCATTGCGCGACAACCCGATACGCTCGCCCAGTTGTTCGAGTGGCAGCGCGGCATCCTGTTGCAGCTCCCTGAGCAATTTCCGGTCCAGTGCATCAATCTCACGCATGCTGAAAAATGCAGGAAATTATCTCATTTAGCAACATAATAACGTAATCTTTGGGAAAAAATCAATGATCCGGCGGGATACAATGCTGTCACACACCAAGGAGAACACAATGATCAACCGTCTATTTCTCGACCATCCGCGCACTGTCGATGAAAGCTATCTCGAGCATGCCATGTTTGCAGGTCGCTTCAGCCTGAAGCTTTTCGCGGCCGGGTTCTGCGCACTGATCCATGCGATCATCCCGTGCGCCTTTGAAAAGACCGCCAGCCGCATGATTGCAGAGATGTATGCGAAGACCCACAATCGCGGGCAGTGACCTGTCAATGCGTTGCAGTGTTTGAAAACAGGTTAATGATCGCGATGCCGGACACGATCAGCCCCAGGCCCAGCAATGCGGGGAAATCGACCTTTTGCTGAAACAGCAGCCACCCCAGAAACACGGTGAGGCAGATGCCAAGCCCGGACCAAAGCGCATACGTGATGCCGAGCGGCAGATACTTGAGCACGATGACGAGGCAGAAGAACGCACTGCCGAATCCCACCACCACACCGATTGAGGGGATCAGTCTGGTGAACTGGTGCGATGCCTGAAGAGAGGCCGTGCCCAGCCCCTCGAACAAGACGGCGATGATCAGAAAGAGATAGGCCTTCAGCATGTCAGCCTCCTTGTGGCGCGTGCCGCCATGTTGCGTGTGCCGGGCAATGCGTCAAGCGTGCAAAGAAAAAGGGCCGCCCGTGCGGCCCCTTCCGGCGTACGCATGGGTGTGCTGGCTTAGCCGGCCAGCGCCTTGTTGAGATTCTCGTCCACCTTTTCCAGGAACCCCATGGTGGTCAGCCATCCCTGATCGGGACCGACCAGCAGCGCGAGATCCTTGGTCATGTAACCGCTTTCAACGGTCTCGACGATCACCCGCTCAAGGGTCTCGGCAAACTGCTTCAGGGGGTCGTTTGCATCCAGTTTGGCGCGGTGCTTCAGTCCACCGGTCCACGCAAAGATTGAAGCGATGGAATTGGTCGACGTCTCCTCGCCCTTCTGATGCTGCCTGTAGTGACGGGTGACGGTGCCGTGCGCCGCTTCGGCTTCGACGATCCTGCCATCGGGTGTCATCAGCTGACTGGTCATCAGCCCGAGCGACCCGAAACCCTGCGCAACCGTGTCGGATTGCACGTCGCCGTCATAGTTCTTGCACGCCCAGACGAAGCCGCCATTCCATTTCATTGCGCAGGCCACCATGTCGTCGATCAGGCGGTGTTCGTAGAAAATGCCCTTGGCCTTGAATTTCTCTTCGAATTCTTCTTCGTAGACCTGTTGGAAGAGTTCCAGGAAACGCCCGTCATACTGTTTCAGGATTGTGTTCTTGGTGGACAGGTAACAGGGCCAGCCCAGGTTCAGGGCATAGTTCATCGAGGCACGGGCAAAGTCGATGATCGAACCGTCAAGATTGTACATTGACATGAAAACGCCGGCAGAAGGCGCATCGAACACCTCGCGTTCGTCTACAGTGCCGTCTTCGCCCACGAACTTCATGGTCAGCTTGCCGGGACCGGGAAACTTGATGTCCGTGGCGCGGTACTGATCCCCAAAGGCATGACGTCCGATCACGATGGGCTGGGTCCAGCCGGGCACAAGGCGCGGGACATTGTTGCAGATGATCGGCTGACGAAAGACGACGCCGCCCAGGATATTGCGGATCGTACCGTTCGGGCTGCGCCACATCTTCTTCAGGCCAAACTCTTCCACCCGTGCTTCATCGGGTGTGATCGTCGCGCATTTGACGGCGACCCCCACTTCCTTGGTTTTTTCAGCGCTGTCGATTGTGATCTGATCGTCCGTGGCATCACGGGATTCAATGCTCAGATCGTAGTAGAGCAGGTCCACGTCGAGATAGGGCAGGATCAGTTTCTTCTTGATGAACTCCCAGATGATCCGGGTCATTTCATCGCCGTCCATCTCGACTATCGGATTGTCGACCTTGATCTTGGACATGGCGCATCTTCCTTTTTTGTGCAGGGTCCGGGCCTGCGCCTCTTAGAGGATTGGCCCGGGATTGAAAATATGCATACAACAGTATACCGAGACGTTCAACGCCCCATGCGGGCTGGGCTCAGGCATCGTCGGAACCTGTCTGCGTTTCGCTGATTTCATCCATGACCTTAAGCCAAAGCTCTGTTGGCTGGCACCCCGGCACCGCGTGCTGACCGTTGACGATGAAGCAGGGCACCCCGCTCACCCCCATTTTGCGGAAAGACAGATCACGGGCTGCGGTTTCATCCCTGTCGGCGTCCGAGGCGAACAGTTTCAGAACCACGGAGGCATCCATTCCGGCCGCATCTGCCAGATCGGCCAGCACCTCATGCTCTCCAATGTCCCGGCCGTCCTCGAAATAGGCGGCAAAGAGCGCATCCACCATGGCAGCCTGCACCCCCTCGACACCCGCCCAGTGGATCAGCCGGTGCGCATCCAGCGTGTTGGGAGTGCGCTGGATGCCCTCAAAATTTATCACAAGCCCCTCGGCTTCCGCGCGTTCGGCAATCGGGGCATAGGCGCGCGCAGCCCCCTCTTTGCCGCCGAACTTGCCTTCCAGATAGGTGCGGCGGTCCATGCCACCCGCGGGCATATCCGGGTTCAGTTGAAACGGATGCCAGCTGATGTCAAAGGGATGGTCCTGACGCTCGGCCAGGGCGCGGTCCAGGCAGGTCTTGCCGATGTAGCACCACGGGCAGATCGGATCGGAAATGATATCAAGCCGCACCATGTCTTGCCTCATAGATTGGCCGCAGGGCGCGGCGCAGAAGTTTGCCATTTGCACCCGTGGGCAGCGTATCGACGCGAATGTAACCGCGCGGCTGCTTGTAGCGGGCGAGCCGTTCGGCGGCATAGGCTGTCAGCTCTGCCGCGCCAAGTTCACCGGTGGCTGTGTAAAACGCCATGATCACCCGGACATCGGGCCGCACCTCGATCTCGGTCACTGCGGTGTTCCCAATGCCGGGATGTGTATTGAGTACCGCCTCGACCTCCAGCGGCGAAACGCGGAAGCCGCCGGCATTCATCATATCGTCATCGCGGCCGAGATAGCTGATGTTTCCGTCCTCATCCATCACGCCCTGATCGCCTGTGCAAAACCAGTCTCCGGCGTAGCGTGCCGCGGTGGCTTCCGGAGCGTCGAGATAGCCCAGCATCAGACCGGGGTCACTGCGATGCACGGCAATCGTCCCTTCCGAGCCGCGCCGCACGGGACCGTCGTCGCCCAGAATGGCGACCCGTCGCCCGGGCTGGGGCCTCCCCAGGCTTCCGGGCGCGGCCGGATTGGCCGGGCAGGCGGACACAAAGGTCGAGCATTCCGACATTCCGTAGGCTTCATAAAGATCGCGCCCGGTGACATTTTGCCACCGCGTGCGCAGGGGGTCGGGCAGTTTCTCTCCGGCGACCAGCCCGTGGCGCAGCCCGGGCAGGGCGGGCAGGTTGCCTGCATCCAGCATCTGGCGGTAAACGCCTGGCGCGGCTGCGAAAATGGTGGCGTCGTGGCGTTTCAGCAGCAGCGGCAGCTGTGCCGCTTGTGTCCCGGGCGCGGGGATCAGCGCGGTTGCACCCAGGGTCCAGGGGTCCATCAGCCCGGTGCCCAGCGTGTAGGTCCAGTTGAACGCGCCCGCATGCATCAGCCGATCGCTGGCTGTCAAACCGTACCAGCCGTCGAACATCATGCGCCGGGCCCATATCGCGCGATGCGCATGGGTCACGGCGCGGGGCTGTCCCGATGTGCCGGACGTAAAGACGATATAGGCCAGGCGCTCGGGATCGCCCATATCCGGCGCGGCGGGCGGAAGATCATGCATGGCATGCAGCGCGGCGGCATCCAGCACGGGGACCTCTGTCGAAGGACAGCTGACATCCGCGTCACGCAGCACAAGCCGGGGCGTGATGATGTCGATCAGCCGCGCCACTTCGGGTTCGGTCAGTTGCGCGGAGGTCGGCACCGGCACAAGGCCCGCGGTGATCGCGCCCAGAAAGGCCAGTGGAAACTCGACACTGTTGCCGAGCCGCAGCAGCACCCTGTCGCCCGGTTCCAGACCTTGCTGCAACAACCCTGTGGCGGTGCCGCCGACGGTCTGGTTCAGGCGCGCGTAGCTCCACCGTTCGGCGCCGGATCTGTCCAGTATTGAAAGGGCAATTTTATCAGGCTGTGCGCCCGCCTGCGCCAGCACGTAGGATGCAAGGTTGAAGCGATCGGGCGGTGGCGGGATCGGGCCAGGATCAGTAACGGACAGCATATCCGTGGCTTAGGCAAGCCGGGCTGCGGTTGCAAGCGCGCTTCGCCATGCCTATGAGACAGACATGAAGGACCGTTCGCCTGTTTCCCTGATCCGG
>JBCCHI010000160.1:0-6755 GCA_039028815.1 Pseudomonadota bacterium | reverse complement strand
CTGATGCAAGTTGAACATGGCTTAATTTGGATCTGCGGATGCCCTCATAAGGCACGATTTCAGCGTGCCCGCTGTGGATTTGACGAGTGTTGATTATTTTTTAACATGTTGAAAATTGATAGAAAAATATCTGGATGTATGTTAAGAGTAACAAAGGCATGAAAGTGGAAAAACCACTATAGTTTGAGGAATCTTATGCTGCGTGTCATATTGACGCTTCTGTTGGTTTCCGGCGGATGGTGTTATGCGGCGCTGATTTTTTTTGGATGGCAAGAGCCTTTCACTTATAGACAGTACATATTGTCGGGCGTGGGTTTTTTTCTTTGGCCTATTGCGCTTTTTCTTCTTCGAAAAGAGTTAACTGCCTACTTTAAGAAAGAGTCATCCGATAGAAAGCGCGAAAAAGAATAGGGACGCAGGTAAGTGGCAAATCGTGTGACCGATCTCAACCCAAAGACGTAAACCGGGGCAGTTTCCGCACGCAGCGGCAGGCGCCTGTGCGCGGGTGATGGGCGTTGATCTGCCTTGTGACACAGCCCCGGATCTAATCAGGATCAACCAGGTCAGCACGATCTCACGAACGGCGGAGATCGACCGCGCGAGTTGAAAAACGGAACACAACCTGTACCCTGTAGACACCAAAGCCTTTCGCATTTATCCCGAGAAACCGGCTGAAGGCGAAACGCGCACAGCATAGGAAAGATGAACGGCCTTACGTGACACTCTGTGAGTCAATTTTGTCGCGAAACGCTTTGAAAGCTGCGATGAGGGTGCAATGAAGTCTCCATCAATCTCAATGTTTGCGGACCATTCTTTGAATGGGATTTCTGATACTTTTAGCAGTTGCTTGGATTTTTAGCGTTTTCATCTTAACTGGAGTTATCACCGACGTATCCGAGAGAATGCCAGTTAAGTCAGTGATAACTTGTGTTGGTAGTCCAGTGGCGCTTTTTATATTCCGAGATGACTTGAGAGAATTTTTTCAAAGTCGCCGTCCACGGAAAAAACCTGACCGGCCCGGCGGCAGAAAGGACTGATCCAGACCGCGAAACGCTGCATCTGAGGGGCGCCACGCGTTTCAGCCGGACTGGGCTTCCATATCCGCGATTGTCATTTCCATGATCGTGGTGTTCAGCGTGATGAACCCTTCCTGACCGCGCTCGAAATCCAGGATGACGATCATCACGACGGCCTGCGCCCCCGCGAATATGAAGGTGCGCCACGTCAGAGCACGGCCTCGCAGACCGGAATTGTTGCCGACAAAGAAGAGGCAGGCCATGGCCACGATCAGCAGCATCACCTTGGCCACCAGCGGCACGTAGTCGGTGCCCGCCGTCAGACGGTAGGTGTGGGCGTCCAGCACCTGTGTCATGCTGCCTGCGATCATCGCCTTGATTGGAGGGGGCGTGTCGTCGCCGAACGCGTTCATCATGTCGGGCCACAGCGAGGCCTGCTCTGCGATCGTGCGCGCCATGAAGGTGTCAAAGCCCTCTCTGCGCGCAGCGGCGTGATCAACGACGCGCGTGGCGGCATAATCCAGAAGCGCGCTGCGCAACGCCGTTCGGCCGGGATCCTCCAGCAGGTCGGCCTTGAGAAAGGCGGTGCTGATGGCGGTGGCCTCGTTGATCTGGTTGATCTTCCGCGCCTCGGCCCGTGTCAGCGCAAAGCCGAAGGTGAAGGCCAGAAGCAGGCCCAGCATGGCCAGCATGGCCCCGCGCGACGTGTCGCCGGGATATGAGCTGGGCGGGGACGTGTCGTAGCCACGCGCAAAGTAGGTAGCGCGCCCGGTGCGCCAGCCGATATAGGCGGCGCAGGGCAGGGCGATGACGATCAGGATAGACAGGGCCCATAGCGGAAAAATCAGTCCCGGCGTCATTGCGCACACCATGTGCCGGGGGCTGCGTGGCGGGCGCCGCTGTTCGATCCGTGAGTCGCGCGCCTGTTGCGCGTCAAGAAAGCCATCCGATCCACCGTGTTTTCCCCTTCTGTCATCCCCGCCCGAAATTGGGCCGGATTGCAGGCTCAAGGCAAGCAGAACTCCGGCCCGATGGCGATTTCCCGGCCGGTTTGCGCGTGCGCGGTCGGGATTCACGGCAGGGCGTGCTGCGGACGCGCGCGCGGGTGTCATGTTTGTGCCGATGCGGAAAAAGCGGTTTACAGCCCCGCCGGCGCCGCATCAGTATCCGCGCAGGGTCCCGATCCCGTTCACACCGGCAAGGATTGCAGCGATGTCCGAAAAAATAGATCTCCGCACATACGAGGCCCTGAGCCCGTTCGAAATCAAGGATGAACTGATCAAACTTGCGCAGGATGAGGCGAAACGATTCACATTGCCTTATCTGAACGCTGGCCGGGGCAATCCGAACTGGATCGCGACAAAGGCACGGGAGGCGTTCTTTCTTCTGGGCCAGTTTGCCCTGACCGAGGCGCGGCGCACGCGTGACGCGCCAGCGGTCGGTCTGGCGGGCATGCCGCAGGGGCCGGGCTCTTACGACAGGTTGCAGGCCTATTGCACGGCGCAGGGCGGGGCAGATGCGCCGCCGGGCGCGGACGTGCTGGCGGCGGCTGTCGATTATGGGATCAGGACACTCGGGTTCGACCCGGACGCCTTTGTGCTGGAGCTGACCGACGGGATCATCGGCGATCACTACCCGGTGCCCGGCCGGTGCATGGCGCACAACGAGGCGATTGTGCGCGAGTACCTGATGTGGGCCATGTGCGCAGGAAAGCGGCCGGACGCGACGTTCGACGTATTCGCGGTCGAGGGCGGCACAGCCGCGATGTGCTATATCTTCAAGGCACTTAAAAATCAGCGACTTCTCAACAAGGGCGACACGATCGCCCTTGGCACCCCGATTTTCACGCCCTACCTCGAAATGCCGGTGCTGGAAGATTACGGGCTGAATGTGATCAATGTCTCTTCCGAGCAGGAAGATCATTTCCAGCTGACCGAGGAGGATCTCGAGGCGCTGGCCGATCCGAAGGTCAAGGCGCTGTTTCTGGTCAATCCCGGCAACCCGTCTGCCGTGGCCATCGGGCCCGAGGCCATGGGGCGACTGGTCGATCTGGTCAGGACGCGCCGTCCCGATCTCATCATTCTGACGGATGATGTCTACGGGACTTTCGTGCAGGACTTTCAGTCGGTCATGGGGCATCTGCCGGAGAACACGATCGGCGTGTATTCCTATTCCAAGTACTTCGGCTGCACCGGGTGGCGTCTGGGGGTGATTTCCGTCGCGCAGGACAACATCTTTGACAAACTGATCGCGGACGCCCCCGCAGACACCCGCGCGGCGGTCGAGGCGCGCTATGTCGAACTGTCCCCCGATCCTTCATCGCTGAAGTTCATCGATCGGCTGGTGGCCGACAGCCGCGATGTCGCACTCAATCACACGGCGGGTCTCTCGCTGCCGCAACAGGTGATGATGTCGCTGTTTTCGCTGGTCGAGATGATGGACGGGGACAAGGCGTACCAGGCCTTTTGCTGCAAGATACTCAAGCACCGGTTTGATGAGCTGGTCAAAGGCCTAGGTATCGAGGTGGCCGACAATCCGCTGTTTGATCACTATTACGGGATCATAGATTTTGAGTACTGGCTGAGCCGTTATGTCAGCAAGGATGTGGTGGACTGGATCCGGGAGAATGTGCATCCGCTTGATATCTCGTTCAAGCTGGCGGAACGTCACGGGATCGTCCTGCTCAACGGGTCCGGTTTTGACGCGCCGAACTGGTCGGTGCGCGTGTCTTTCGCCAATCTCGACGATGACGCTTACGCCCAGATCGGCCGCGCCGTGCGGGAGGTCGCGGAAGGGTATGTTCAGGCCTGTCACGCGTCGAAGGGCGGTGCCTGACGGACTACACCGGGCCGTTCACCCCCGTGGCGTCGACCGGCATTCGCGAAAACTCAGGGCACGAAGGCGATCACCAGCGGACCCCAGAGCGTGAGGAAGATGTTCGCCACCGCGTAGGTCATCGTGAACGACGGGGTCGGCGTCGAGTTTCCGGCCTTTTCCAGCAACGTGGCGAAACCGGGATTGGCCGACCGTGAGCCGACGATAACGGCGCAGGACTCGATCGGGTTGCGGATGCGCAGGGCAAAGTAATTGATCGGGAACTGCACGATCATCGGCATCATTGTAACGACAACCCCGAGTAGCAGCAGAATGATGCCGTATTCCTGAATCGCTTCCAGCGCGGGTTTGCCGGCATTCAGGCCCACGACACCGACAAACACGGCAAGGCCAAAGCTTTGCAGGAAATTGGCCGCGCCGCGATTTACGCCGCCGATCCGGGGATGGCGCGTGCGCAGATACCCGATGATCAGGCCGGTAACGAGACAGCCCAATCCGGACCCCAGTGCGACCTTCGTTCCGGCGATCGTGAAGCTGATCTCTCCGAACAGGTAGCCGGCCGTGATACCAAAGCCGAGCGCGATGAAGTTGGTCACCGAGGCGGAGGGCGGTACATAGCCCGCCAACGCGGCCGCGCGGTCAAGATCGTCCTTGTGGCCAACAATGCTGATCTCGTCTCCGGCCATGATCTCCGTATCCCGCAGCACCGGAACATCGTGGCCAAGCCGGGTGATCTTGGAGATATGCACGCCATGCCTTTGGTCGGCCGTAAGCGCGTCACGCAGAGCCCCGAGCGTCTTGCCGGTCAGCTGGCGGTTTGTCACCACGACGTTGAGCCGTTCTTCCACGATGCTCAGTTCCGGCGGGTATTCTCCGATTTCGTAACCGGACGATCCGGCGAACCGCGTCAGAGAATCCACAAGACCTGAAACGACAACGACATCACCGGCCTGAAGTGTAAGGTCGGGCTTTGGGTCGATCGGCCCGCCGTCGCGCATCAGTCGCTCCACCAGCAGATCGGCGTTATAGTCGCTTTCAATCGCGGCAACGGTCTGCCCGATGACACGGGCCCCGTTTTCCACACGATAGGCGCGGGCATTGAACCGGTTGAGCGGCAGAAACTCTCCCTCGCCCAGACTTGGTGCGCCGCCGCTCAGTTTCTGGGCCAGCTTGAGCGCCTCTTTCCGAAGGTCCCACCGCATCACGATCGGCAGAAGGCTGACCATCAGAATCGGGCCGATCGACCCGAAAATGTAGGTCACGGAATATCCGACAGCGATGTTCGTCTTGAGTTTCTCGGCCTCGTCCGACGCCAGCCCCAGAAGGTCGACGGCATTGCCGGCTGTTCCGATAATGGCCGATTGTGTCAGCCCGCCCGCCGCAAGGCCGGCCGCAAGCCCCTTGTCGAGACCGGCCCAGGTTGCCACCGCCACGACAAACACCAGCCCCCACGCAGTCATCATGAATGCCGCCAGCAACTTGGTCAGGGCGGACCGGTTGAGAGCCGCGAAAAACTGCGGTCCGCCATTGTAGCCAACCATGAAGATGAACAAGGAAAAGAAGATATTCTGCACATCCGTGCTCAGGGTGATCCCGCCGACCTGTCCGACGACGACCGCCACGAGCAGCGTTCCGGCAATCCCGCCAAGTTCGAACTTTCCGATCCGGAACTTTCCAACCCCGTATCCAAGACCAAGGCACAGAAACAGCGCCATGATCGGGTAGGCGCGCAGCTGTTCGGCAAGAATGTCCATTGCGGAAACCTTCGACAAAAGAGGCGTCTGAGCACAACAGACCCGGCAATGGCCAATCGGGGGGCAGCTGATGCGGGTTTGATGACACTGCAAAGTAAGCCCTGCCGAAAATCCGCTGTCAATCGCGCTTCGCATCCTGCAAAGAGGTGCGCCTCGCCGGCGCCTGTGCCAGGAACCGTGGCCTGTCCCCGCCCCGGACACAGGCGCCGGTATGGCCCCGTTAAGGATTGTCAGCGTCGATTCGGGGGGTCATTCTGTTGTCCAGGGTTTTGAGTCATTCGGGTAAGGCAAAGCACCTTGGACTATTCGGGTCTGGAGAAACGGGCGGCACGCGATTATCTCGATGTATTCGGTGCATTTCATCCGGAACCGGATGAGGCGCTTGGGCTGACGCTTGTGTTGCTCGGGCCGAAAGAGCCGACATTCTGGGATCATTTCAGGCAAAGCCCGGAATACATGGACGGCAAGGCACATCCGATGGACCGGTGGTCCGGACGTGTGATCGGTGCCCTGGCCCGCGAACTGAGCGCCACCGCGCATTTTCCGTTTGGTCCACCACCCTATGCCCCGTTCATCACCTGGGCGCTGAGAACAAGACGCGCCTGGTCTTCTCCGGCGGGGCCGCTTGTGCATGACAGGGCGGGCATGATGGTGTCGTACAGAGGCGCTCTGGCGCTGCGTGAAAGGCTTGTCATCCCCGCAGCAGAGGGACGCCCCTGCGATGCGTGCGACACCCGGCCCTGCCTGTCCGCCTGTCCGGTTTCGGCCCTCTCGGATCGCGAAGGCTATGACGTCGCTGCCTGCCACGCCTGGCTGGACGCGCAGGCAGAATGTCTGGACAAGGGATGTCTGGCGCGCCGCGCCTGTCCGGTATCGCAAGGATTTCCCCGCCGCGAAGAGCAGTCGGCGTTTCATATGGCGGCCTTCCACAAGGGGGCCTATGCGGGAACATGAGGCCCCGCGTCCGGCGCGGGCCACCTCGGGGGCGGCTCTGACGCAAAAAAGACTGTGCACGTGTCTTCCGGCCCGTCGGGTGTCGGTCAGGCGTCGGGATGGGCGCTGGAAGAAGAACCCACATGCGACGGCAATTCCACCGAAACAGCGTTCATGTGGTGGTCTGGAAAACCAAAACCCCGTGTCAAAAATTGGG
>JBCCHI010000159.1:0-6758 GCA_039028815.1 Pseudomonadota bacterium | reverse complement strand
GGGCAAGTGGGCGTGCGGGGCACGGGGGTGGACGGGTGCACGGCACAAGGGGCTTGGGACAGAATGCCGGGGCGTGTGTGCCCCCGTCAAGCGCAGGGCGTCACGCAGCGGGCGTCAGGCTCAGGGTCTCAAGAAGGGGGCCTCAGGCTGAGGGTCTCAGGCAGGGGGCGTGTGCATGGAGCGCGTGCGCGTGGTTCGGGCGCGCGTGATGCAGGGGCGTGTGCGGATGGGCGTGGTGTTGGGGGCGCAGCCCGACAGAGGCGTCCCGAGCGCGTCCCGGTGCACACAAGGACAGAGGGCGGGCGGCGGGCCCGTGCGTGCCCTGTGCGCGCCCCCTGTGCGCGCCCTGTGTGCGCCCTGTGCTTGAGGCTCCGTGCGGCCCGGCCTCTGCGCCCGGGTGGGCGCGCGCGCTTGCCTCACACGGGTCGCATTTTGCAGGGCCGCACCAACAGCAAGCGCCGGGTCGCTGTCCGATCCCGGTCCGGTGCCCGGCGCAGGGGCCGCGCCGCGCGCGTCTCCCCGGGCGGCAGCGCGCGGACGGCGCGGATGCGCGCCCTCGGCAAAGGCGGGCCGGCCGCAATGGATTGCACGATCATCGGGCCGCGGCGCAACGCCGGCCCGTGCGCGCGCTTGCCCCACAGGGGTCGCGGGCCCGGAGACGGCCGCGCCGCAGAGGTGCCGGGACGCGCGTGATCTTCACGCCCGGTGCGCCGCAACGGCAGGTCTGTCAGGGACCGGCCCCGAGACGCGCAGCCGTTTTGTGCCCGCCGCCCGGCGCCCGGCGCCCCGCGGCGCACCCTGTCACTTGCGTGATTTTCGTTCAATATCAGCGCACTGTCCCGCCCGGCGCATGTGATGCATCACATCTTGCGCAGGTAGGCTGCGGACACGTAACCCCGGAGCGCGCGTGCGCGATCAAGCGAGACGCTGCACCACTGCGTGCTGCCGGTCCGTTCGCAACTGTGCACGCGCAACGCCGTGCCATTGGGCAGCCCGACGATCACCTCGTAGCCTGTGCCCGGTCCGGCGCGCAGTTTCAGCATGTCGTCCTCTTCGACCCCGGCCACCTCGTGCAGGCCAAGCGCGCCCGCACGGGCCGGCCCCGGCAACAGCGCCGCCCCCGCCAGCGCCAGAAACGCCGTAAGTGTCGCGATCGTCGTCATCCGCATGGCGGCCTCCTGCCCGTCGTTCCGATCGCAATCCTAGGGCGGAAAACAGGCCAGGGGAATGGCGCGCGGTCCGTCAGTGCGGTTTTTCGGCCGCAGCTCTTGCCGGAGTGCCACAGGCCACGGCGGACGGTCGGCCGGAGGCGCCCGCGCGCCGCCCGCCTGCGCCCCCGGGACAGGTCCGGCCCGCTGCCCGATGATGGGCTTCCGGCCCGTCACGGACCCCGGGAACCGAAGACGAGACGGAAAGACCGCGTGCCGGTCATTCACACGCAACAGAGCGAATGGAGGCCGGGCACCCGGACCGACACATGCGGTACTATCCACGCATGACTGCATTTCAGAGCGCAGGCCAAAACGTGACAAACCAAAAGCCGGTTTTGCCAGAGGTTCGTGGCACAGAAATTTTCAAAGACCCTGGCCTGCAGGTTGCAGGTGGCGCAAACAACCGTTTTTGGCGCTTGCTTCGTTTCGACGCACACGCACCGGCTGTTGTAGGACGATTGCTTCGGTCGACCGCTTCGAGCCCAGAGTGACAGATGCTGCGAAATGCACGAACGGCCGCGCAAGAGCACTGACCCGATTTTCTTGCGGACGGTGATCCGCTTGTTTGCCCCCTTGAAACGGGTAATATCAGTGTCATAGCGGACCGTGATGGGTATTGCTCAGGAGATTGGCGTGGCCAGGCACAACGAACCGCAAAGTAGACCGGCGATCCTGCAGTGACGAAGTCAGCGTCTCAATCGCCATGCATTGAGGTGAAGGGGCTGCGCAAAACCTACCGCGTGCATCAAAGAACAGCTGGATTCAAACAGAGCATCAAATCGCTCTTTCACCGCGTCATGACTGAGGTTGAAGCGGTGAAGGGCGTGGACTTTTCCATTCAACCCGAAGAGATCATCGGCTTTCTTGGCCCCAACGGCGCAGGCAAAACGACCACGCTGAAAATGCTGACAGGCCTCATACACCCCAGTTCCGGCGAGATCCGGGTCATGGGACATTCACCTCAAAGCCGCAGCCATGATTTCCTGCGCGACATCACGTTGGTCATGGGTCAGAAACAACAATTGATTTGGGATTTATCGGCTGCGGATTCATTCGCGCTGAACAAGGTGATTTATGACATTCCGGATGCGGACTATTCCAGGACGCTGAGTGTGCTCACCGAAATGCTCGACATTGCGGATGTGCTGCACAAACCGCAAAGGACGCTCTCCTTAGGCGAGCGCATGAAGTGTGAACTTGCCGCGGCCATGTTGCATTCTCCCAAAGTCCTGTTTCTGGACGAGCCTACAATCGGCATGGATATCAATGTGCAACAAAATGTCCGGCAGTTCATCGCGGACTACCGGACAGAATTTGGTGCAACGGTTTTACTCACGTCTCACTATATGGCGGACGTCACCGCACTGGCGGACAGGATCCTGGTGATAGATGGAGGAGAGATCATTTTCGAAGGTGAAAGTAATGAATTGATCAGCAGGTTTAGCGCGGCAAAACTTCTCAAGCTGCACTTCGGTTCTGACGTACATTCCAGCATGCTCGAACCCTATGGCGAGGTTAAAAGTCTGAAGGGGTTCAAGGCCGAACTCTATGTCCCACGCGATGCGATCAGCGCGACATCGGCCAAACTGCTCAATGACCTGCCTATCGTCGACATCGCCATTGAAGAAATGCCCTTCGAGGACGTGCTTGCCCAGCTGTTCAATAGCCCCGGTGACGGCACATGACCCGGCATTCCGGATTGCGAAAATTCTGCGCTTTGCTCGCGCTGTATTCGACCGAGTTTTCGAACTACAGGGCGGAGTTTGTGATCTATCTGGTCGGCGGGATACAGCCGCTGATCATGTTGTTCATCTGGGTGACGCTGAACAATTCAGGTCAGCTCAGCGGGGATTACACCTCAACGCACTTCATCTGTTACTTCTTGTTGATCTACGGCGTGCGCAACTTCAATGCGATGTGGTTTCCTTGGGCGCTGGATCAGGAAATCCGACAGGGCGATCTCTCTTTCAAGCTGCTGCGCCCTGTGCACCCTTACTGGAACTATCTCGCGTACCAACTGGCAGATAACGTCATCCGTGTGCCATTGATGCTGCCCTTTCTGATCGGCGGACTTTACTTCACGTCCGCCTATACCGAACTGTCCCTTCCTCATCTGCCATTCGCGATCCTTGCGCTTCTGAGCGGCATGGCGATCCATTTCTATTCAAATTTCCTGATGGGATGCACGTCCTTCTGGTTGGAAAGGACGCGTGCGATTGAGATGATGTATTACAGCATGCTGATCCTGCTGGGCGGGGCCATCGTTCCCCTTGAGCTTTTCCCCGATGGGCTGCGTCAGGTCATCATGTTCACGCCATTCCCATACCTGCTCGGCTTTCCGGTGGATGTCGCCATGGGCGGGTTGAGCAACGCAGAACTGGTGCGTGGTTTCTTGATTCAGGGCGCATGGATGGTTGTGATCGGGCTTGCAGGACGCCTCTTGTGGATCTTAGGCACCAAGAGTTATTCCGGGGCTGGCGCATGATGCGTGTTGCGCACTTGATCGCAAAGTTCTTCGCCAACGGTCTGCAGATCGAGATGGAGTATCGCGGAGAGTTTCTGATCAGTGCGCTCAACTCGTTGTTGGCCTTCGGCTCCGGGTTTGTCGTTCTCTATGCTGTATTTAACAACGTCGCCGAACTCGGTGGCTGGGCGTTTGAAGAGGGGCTCATACTCTTCGGTGTGTTTTTGATCATCGAAGGGTACATTGCGATGTTTTTGCAGCCCAACCTGAGCCGAGTGTCGGAGTATGTCCGGCTCGGAACAATGGACTTCATCTTGCTCAAACCCATCAACAGCCAGTTCTTCGTATCTTTCCGCTTCATCAATATTTGGGCTTTTCCGAGCCTACTTTTGGGTGCGGGGCTGGTGCTGTACGGAATGTGGGCGTTGGAGGTGCTTACGCCATTGGCCATGGCGCAATTTCTGTTGCTGCTGATCCCCGCATTGATGATCGTCTACGCGGTCTGGTGCGTTCTGAACACGACGGCCTTCTGGTGGACCCAAGTGGAAAATATCAACCTGATCTTCCGGACGTTCTTTGAGGCCGGTCGTTTTCCAGTTACGGCCTATCCACGCTGGCTACAGCTGCTCTTGACCGGTGTCGTACCCGTTGCCTTCATGACAACGGTTCCAGCACAAGCCGCTTTTTCCGAGATCACACTAACGACAAGCTTGATGAGTTGGATCGTCGCCTTTTGCTCGCTATTCATAAGCCGCGCGTTTTGGCGATACGCACTGTCAAAGTACACAAGCGCAAGCAGTTGAAACCTGGTGTGTTTTCGACCAAGAAACCATTGGCGCAGTCGCAGCGAAAGCTCGCTTCGTCCGCACTGCCGACCCGGACATGCGCGCCTTGTACGTGGTCAACGCGACGGTAGCGCGCGCGTATCGATTGAAGCGACGTTCGCGCTCACAAACGACCGTTTTAGGCGCGTGAGGACCGGCGGGGGGGTATGTCACTCCTACGTCATGCGGTTGTTGCGCCTCAAACGAGATGGCATGTTCATCGCATGCTGCGTTTCATCGCCAATTCCTGTATCATTCTGTTTCTAACCATCCTGACCCAAATCGGCGGTCTGGCATGGCTGATTGCCCTGTTCTTCCGCCACAGGATTATCGCATTCCTGCTCGCCTATGCGGCCTTGACGACAGCAGCGATCTGGATTGCACCGAATTTTGGTCGCGTCGCCCTGAACTGCTTTGACAACGGGTCGCTTCGGGTGCAGAGCTGGATGTATTGCGCGCTCAATCGCAACTACGTGGCCCCGGAGCTCAGAGACGTGCTCATTGAGACCGCTGAAGAGCTGGATCGCCAGTACCCCGGTGCGGAAACGCTGGTGCTCGATGCGAATTTTCCGTTTCTCGACGGGTTTCCCTTGCTGCCGCATCTGTCTCATGACGATGGTGACAAAGTTGATCTCGCGTTTTTCTACCGCGATGAAACAGGATATCTGCCGGGTGCAACCCGGTCACCGATAGGATATTTCGCATTCGAACCCGGCCCGACCGACTGCACCCCCAGATGGCCGACTCTGAGATGGGATCTTGCCTTTGCTCAACCGCTTTGGCGCAGCTACGAGCTGGACGAAGCACGCACGGCTGCAGTTCTCAGGATTTTGTCGAATGATGAACGAGTTGGCAAAACCTTCGCAGAGCCGCACCTTGTCCAATCGCTGAACGTGGCCCATCCGCGTATCCGTTTTCAGGGGTGCAGAGCGGCGCGGCACGATGATCACATTCACTTTCAACTATGATGGCCGGCCAGACCTTATGCGTTTCCGGCCATTGCGATTGACGTTCGGCCCCGGCGAAGAGGCATTGCGCGGTCTGCACTGTGATCCCGAACCAATGCAGTCGATCCCCGAAGACGCGGGGTTCACCGTCTTCGTGGCGACGTCGAACGAAGACGGCTAGACGCGCCTTCCGGGACATCTGCCAAGTCCCGGCCTGTGGGGAAAACTGCGCCGGCGGATTTCGGCCATGGCAGACGTCCGCATTGTCGATGGTGCAAATGTCCGGACAGATTCTGGACCGACAGAGTGATCCGGCTCACACCCGATTGACGAAGCCGTCAGTTGCAAGACCGGTATCGCGGGGGTCCGCCGGTGGCAGGATGCGGACAACAGAACCGGCCCGCGCATGGGGTGGTCAGGCGTCCTGGGCAGATCACGCGAAGAACGGGGGCTGAGGGCAAGGAATGGGCGGGGTCGACGGCCCGGACACGCGTCATGCGCCGCGCAGCGGGGGATGACATGCGGGACGCTCCCAAGCAAGAAGGACCCTAAACCATTCTATAAATTCATAAAACGGAATTCACTGGTGCGGGTGGAGGGACTTGAACCCCCACGCCTTGCGGCGCCAGAACCTAAATCTGGTGCGTCTACCAATTCCGCCACACCCGCGATGCCGCGCCTCTTAGCAAAGCAGCCTCCGGGAGGCGAGCGCTTTCTGGTCCGGGGCCGGGCTGCGCGGCCGGCAGGTGGCGGGCCTCGTGTCAGAGCCCCAGGTCGCGCAACACCGCTGGCAGCGTCTCTGGCAGGTCTTCGGCGATCAGACCGGGGCCGAAGCGCCGGGCGCAGTCCACATGCAGCCAGGCGGCGGATACGGCGGCAGACATCGGATCGAGCCCGCGCGCCAGAAGCCCGGTGATGAACCCGGCCAGCACATCGCCCGCGCCTGCGGTGGCAAGCCAGGGGGCGGCGCGCCCGGACCGCGCCGCGCTGATGCTGCACGCTCCGTCTGGGGCCGCGATCACCGTCTCGGGCCCCTTGAACAGCACCACGCACCCTGCCCGCTTCGCCGCCTCACGCGTTGCATCGACCTTCGGGTTGCCCGCGCCCCCGGCAGGCGCGGTGTCGAAACGGCCAGCGATATCGGGGAACATGCGGGCAAATTCACCGCCATGGGGGGTCAGCACGCATTGGTCGTGCAATTTGCCAAAGAGTGCGGCGGTTTCATCGAAGAAAAGCGGCATGAGCGCATCGGCATCCAACACAGTGGGTCGCTTGGCCTCTAGGGCGGCCAGGATCAGGGCGCGCTCCCGCT
>JBCCHI010000158.1:0-6999 GCA_039028815.1 Pseudomonadota bacterium | reverse complement strand
TGCGTCCGAACGGCAATCACCCGCCAAAGCGCAGCGAAAGGGGGGGTGAGGCCGGTCTGTCAGCCGCGGCCGGGCGCACGCATGCAAACCGTGTCGCGCTGTCCGAACACTGCTCAGGGCGCACCAATCGGCCTCCCCGGCTTCCAAGGCCTTTGGCCCGAGCCCGGGACACCGGAGCAAGGTGAAAGGCGTGCATCGGGCAAGCGAAGCGAAGCGCTTTGCAAGACGCGGCGCTCCGGATGACTTTTGCGAACCCAGTGACTCCTCTCCGTCATGAGGTTGGAGCTATTTGAGGTTCCAGGTGTGTTTTTGAGGTTTTCCATCCAGATACATGCGAAGCTTCTTTTTGCTGACCCTCTCGATCTGCCAGCAGGCCTTGCCGGTCTCCCATTCCTCACACCATTGACCATTTCTGACAAACCACTTCGCCTGATACCTGTCCTTGCCATTCCACAGGCCAGAGATAACCCCCTTTTTCCTGCCGTTATAAGCGCTATACGCCTGAATCCATTTTGTTTTCCCATCCTCGTTCGAGATGGCCGAGATTTTGCTGCCAGGGATGGTCGCCAGCAATTCCGCTTCGGACATGAATTGCTGCGCGTCAGCCTGCGTTGGATCTGAAGCACAGACAACAACCATGATGGCGACAACAGCGCGTGCCCGCATCATGTTTTTAAAGCCTGAAAGCAGGTTGATCATGAAAACCATCTCGAAGAACCCCTTTGTTTGAGATATCGGATTGAATAAAATCGCAGCCAGCTTGCCCAACCTTTTCTATTTGATCAAGACGTCATCAAACGGATACCTCCTGGAGGATTGATCCTATGATACCGCTGCTGTGGTGTTTTGCTGTCCTTGCCGTTGCAGTCTTGACTGTGTCCAGCCCTGGCCTTGCTCACGGTCTGAACAACGAGACAAAAACGTTTCTGGCCCCGTCCCGCCTGGCCGTTTGGACGCCTGCACAGGGTCAGAAGGTTCCGGCGGTCATTTACATGCACGGGTGCGCCGGTATCTGGAGCGGCACTCATTATCGTATGAAGTTGATGGCTGATCTCGGTTTTCTGGTTGTGGCTCCAGCCAGTTTCGCAAGGGAAAAATACGCGCAGTCCTGCGATCCAAAGACACACACGGGAAAGCCGTTTCGCAGTGTACTGAGCCTGCGCCAGAATGACGCCGCATTCGCGATACAGCAAGTGCGTAACCTGCCATATGTCGATCAGGACACAGTGATACCTATGGGCCTCAGCCAAGGGGGCAACACGGCGTCAACATACCAGGCGCGTTCGGCCGGGACCAAAGTCACGCACCGGACTATCGAAGGATGGACCTGTCACGCAGGCTGGCCGGACTAAAAGGGTCTGAACGCGAGCAAGCGCAACCCTGTATTGTTCCTGGTGGGCAGGCTGGATCCCTGGTTTCAAAACGAATGGTCAAGAGGTCACTGCGGAGCCTTCATGAACCGCGGTAACGGGAGTGCGTCCTATGTTTTCAAGTCGGGCAAACTCGCACCTGCGCATGAACTGCTTGAACACAGTCAGGCCCGTCAGGCTCTGCTGCAGTTTTTGCAAGCCCATCGGTAGGGCGACTGAACTTTGCCCGTCGGACGGATCTGATCCCGGTGATGGCCCCCGCACCCGGCGATCCGGTGTTGCGGTGGCCGCAACGTCACCCTTGTCCGGCGGCCTCGGGAGATCGGCCCACCCTGTCACTCGGAAGGCGGCAACGGGGTCCGGGACCGGCCTGCCGCTGTCGGTTCCGTTTTGCCAGGCCGCATGGGATCGGGCCCGGACACCGCGCGCGCCACGTTCAGTAATACGTCACGTCGCTGTCGTCACCCTTGCTCGGCGGGGCATAGGCGTCGATGAAGATCACCGGCTCCTCGCTCAGCACCTGTCCGCCATGCGGCATGTCGGCGGGCACGAACCACATGTCGCCGGGTCCGATCTCGCGCGTTTCGTCCCCGACGATCAGCCGCATCCGGCCCTGCACGACCACGCTGATCTGTTCGTAGGGGTGCGAATGCATCGGGTACTCCGCGCCCGGCTCGAACTTGACCCAGCACAGTTCCTGTTTTGCGCCGGCCGCCAGACGGCCGCTCCACCACACCTGCATTCCCGGGAAGAACTGCGCGCCGTTTTCGGCGTCGGACAGCGGAATGATGTTGGACATGGGCGCACCTCGGGGTCTGGTGCCGAACCCTAGATCTTTTCCCCGGATACCCGCAACCATCGCGCCGCGCGGCGCGGTCCGGACCGGTGTGGGGTTTTGTACAATTTGTACTTCGGGCCCCTGGAATTTTGTACAAATTGATACAAAACCGGCCTCAGCGCAGGCGCGGGTTCAACGCGTCCCGCAGCCAGTCGCCCAGCAGATTGATCGACAACGCCAGCGCCAGCAACGTCAGCGCAGGGAACAGAAGAATCCACCATTCCCCGGAAAACATGAACTCCTGCCCGATGCGGATAAGGGTGCCCAGCGATGGTTTGGTCGGCGGCGCCCCGACCCCCAGAAAGCTCAGCGTTGCCTCGGCAATGATCGCCAAAGCCAGTGAAATCGTGGCGATCACCAGCACCGGGCTCAGCACATTCGGCAGGATATGGCGCAGCATGATCGCCAGCGGCGCCCGCCCGATCAGCCGCGCGGCCTGCACGTATTCCTTGCTTTTCTCGACCATTGTTGTGCCCCGGACAACCCGCGCGAACTGCACCCAGTCACTGAGCCCGATGGCGAGGATCAGCACCCAAATGGCCATCTGGTCACGGTATTCCGGCGGGGTGATGCCCTTGGCGATGCCAAAGATCAGCATGGCCACCAGGATCGCCGGAAAGGTCAGCTGCACATCGGCCACCCGCATGATCAACGTGTCCGTCCAGCCCCCAACATAGCCCGCCACCAGCCCCAGCACGATGCCGATCAGCATCGCAAGGGCAACCGCGGAAAAGCCGACGAAAAGCGAGATCCGCATGCCATAGAGGATCGTGGAAAACACATCGCGCCCCTGATCATCCGTGCCCAGAAGAAAGCTGTCACCGGTGAAGGCGTTGGCCTCTCCCGGCGGGGTAAAGCCGTTCATCAGGTTCAGCGAGGCCGGGTTGAACGGATCATGGGGCGCAATCAGCGGTGCAAGGATCGCCGACAGCACCAGGACAACCACAACCGTGAAAGAGAGCATGGCAACCGGCGCGTGGCGGAAGGCATACATGAAGTCGCCGGACCAGATCTGACGCAGGCGGGACGGACGTGCCTCGCGGTCGAGAGGGAGCTCGGCCATCAGCTGGCCTCCCTGGTGTCGCGCAAGCGCGGATCTATCGCGAAATACAGCATGTCGACGATCAGATTGATCGCCACGAACATCACCGAAATCAGCATCAGATAAGCGGCCATAACGGGGATGTCGACGAACTGGATGGCGTTGATGAACAGCAGGCCCACACCGGGCCACTGAAACACCGTTTCGGTGATGATGGCGAACGCGATGATCGACCCGAGCTGCAGCCCGGTGATGGTGATCACAGGCACCATAGTGTTCTTCAGGGCATGGCGGAAATTGATCACGCGTTCGCGGATGCCGCGGGCGCGTGCAAAGCGGATATAGTCCATGCGCAGCACCTCCAGCATCTCGGTGCGCACCAGCCGCATGATCAGGGTCATCTGGTAGAGTCCAAGCGTGATTGCGGGCAAAATCAGGGCTTTGCGCCCGGATTCCGTCAGAAAGCCCGTGCTCCACCAGCCACCGATATCGACCACCTGACCGCGTCCGAACGAGGGCAGCCACCCCAGCTCGACCGAAAAGACATAGATCAGCAGAATGCCGATCAGAAACGTTGGCAGTGACACCCCGATCAGCGAGACCGTCATGATCACGTTGGCCATCACACCCCGCCTTCGGATCGCCGTGAATATACCAAGCGCAATGCCCCCGAACAGCGCCAGAAGGCCGGACACAAAGGCCAGTTCCAGCGTCGCGGGCAGCCGTTCCAGCAGGATGTCGGACACCGGACGTCCCTGCCTGTAGCTGAGCCCGAAATTGCCCTGTGCGGCCTGTTCAAGAAAGCGCCAGTACTGCACCGCAAAGGGCTGGTCGAGCCCCAGATTGGCGCGCAGGCGCTCGATGTCTTCGACCGTGCGCTCCTGGCCCAGCATGTTCTCGATCGGGTCGCCCACAAAGCGGAACATGGCAAAGGCCACCAGCCCCACGACCAGAAGGACGAGCACGGACTGAAAGACGCGGCGCAGGATAAAGGAGACCATGCGCCGTTATCGGGTCTTTGGCAACGCGGCGCAAGGGCCGCGACGAGGCACGTGCTACCGCTCCCCCGAAACTGGGCTCACACCCTTTGTTTGCGAGAGTCGGGATGTCTGCCGAATGTCTGTGTCGTTTCGGTGTTCGGCCGGCGCCCCGCGCCGTCATGCCATCGTCAACGGGGCCATCGGCGCGCGAGCGGCGAGAGGTGGTGACCTGCCATTTGCCACAGGGTGAGGCGTGTTGATCGAAAAGAGCGGCTGAAAACGCGCAGCAAGCCGGGCCGGGGCGATCACCGGGCTGGCACGGCAAACGACATATCCGCGCCCGGATTGACTATTCCCGCAGTGCCTGTGAGAGTTTGGACATTGACCAAAACAGCCCCGGGCCCAGCATCGAAAATGACAGACAAAGACGCCGTTCAGAACGCGTCCGAAGCGTTCTACGCCGCTCTCAACAGTGTCTTCAACAAGGACCCCGACCCTATGCGCGAGGTTTGGCTTCAAAGCGAAGAGGTCACGGCAATGAGGCCCGACGGTGGCCGCGAGATTGGCTGGAAAGCACTATGGCTCGCGTGGCAGCAGGCCGCCGAGGTCTTCCAGGGCGGCAAAGTCGATATGACTGAGCGAAAAATAGTCACACTTGGAGACTTCGCTTACGAAACAGGCCTGGAGAAAGGCGTTTTCTTTCCCGGCGGCAGACGGGTCGAAGTCGCGCACCGGGCAACCAACATATATCTGTCCGGCGCACAGGGTTGGAAGATCGTTCATCACCACACAGACAAAAGCGATGGCGCAATCGCCGTGTTCAAACAAAATCTGGATACTCAACCATTATGTTAGTCGAAGAATCGATGTTGGCCTCGTTTCGAGAAGAAGACGGCCTCTGCCGATTGAAGCTCGACCGCGGCGGACCGTACAAGTATGAGGACTATCCGAAACTTCTAGCAGAACTGACTGAGTCTGCGAAGCGGCCAACCTTGATGCGGGATGGCGCTCTCAAAACCGTATACACTTGGGACTACTTCGAAGAGCTTTCAGACCACGTGGAACACAGCATTGTCGCGATGCTGGCGTTCACGAACCTTGTGCCGGTGTTGCCCGTCACAAGGAATTGGATGGCGTTCCAACACCAAGGTGCTGGACACGCATGCCGCCAAACAACCTTCATTGGAACCGTGATCGAACCCAAACCCGCGATCAAATCAGCATTCCTGGAAATCGCACGGAACAACTTTTACGCTTGCGGAGGCTGGTTCGAAGGCTCTGAAACCGATCCGAAGTTAACCAAAAACTACTTGGCCACCATTCAGGCGCTCGACTTATCCTGTGGCAACCAAGCACTCGCGGAGTTTTGTGAAAGTATCTACCCGATAGACGCAACTCCAACTTCTATGAACATCTGCTTCGAAGATATTGGGGAATTGACATACCTCACCGAAGATGAGCGGGCAAAACCGCTGATCCTTTTCTTGTCTGCGAACTCAGACTGACTTGAGATCAAGATCAGGTAGCTTGACCAGCATAGACGAATTTTGGGCGGCCTCGTTTTCCCAAAGCAGCCATTGCGACATCCGAAACAAACGGCAGCTTTGTCCGCATTGCTGACCTTGGCGCCTATCGCAGCGAATGGCGGGTTTGAGCCCAATTTCCCTTATGCTGCAATGCAAAAAGCGGTGCTGGGTTACACTGCTGACATATCTTGGCGGCGGCGTATGCTAACCTGAAAGTTGGCTGGCATGGGAGAGCAGGTATGAGCAGCATCGAGGACTATGAGTCGCAATCAGGAAAGCTGATCCCGGTCTTTCGAATGGAGATAAACACACGACCGGATGATGCTGAGCGATTGTTAGACGCCATCTTCAAGGTCCACCCTCTTGCCGTTGGCGCTTACGAGCGAAATGCCACTGTAACAGCACAAGGCGCAGAGACGGGAAGGCCCGGAGAACAAACCGTTACACGGATTCACAACGAAGACTTTGAGGCTGACGGCACTGAAGTCTATCCTTCCGTGGAACTCAAAATCTCATTTGAGCGGGATGTTCAGTTGCTTCAAAAAATCATGGAAGCGGTTCTATATGCTCACCAGTACGAAGAACCGATCATTCATGTTCGTGAGGAATGGGCGAGCCGCGCAAATTACACACCAAAGAATGACAATCCAAACCGCTGGTGGAATGATGGTCGCGGGACTCCAGAGATGGTGAGCTTTGGCCAGAGCTCAAAATAGAGCGTTAAGCGAATGGCAGCAAATTCCGCAATGCAGGCGCTGGTTGCACGGACGGCGATTGTTGTTTCTGCGCCGGTCAATGGTGTCGGTGATCGCCTGGAGTGGCTGAATGCCGCGAACCGGCTTGATGCGGCCATGGTCCATCGGCCTGCACGACGCGTGTTTTGTTCCCGAAACGGCTTTTTGTCGGAAGGCCCTCCGACACCGGGCATAAACGCGCCGCGCCGTCGGGGCGGCGGAGGGGCTGGAAAAAAGCGCCTCGGGCGACGCTCGATATTCAAATGAAAAGACCCCGGCGAACCGGGGTCTTTCGTGGGTCATGTGAACGCGATCACAACGCTTCAGATCGAACACGGATCGCCTGACGCTGCCTGAAATCGAAGATGTCGGCGCGTCAGGCGATGCCCTTTCATGTTGCGTTCAGACCGAAACCCCTCAGTTCAGTTCGAGGAACTTGATCTTGGGGTCGTCCTCCGGGCTGACCTCTGTCACGACACCGTCTTTCATGCCCCAGTTGAGCACCTGAT
>JBCCHI010000157.1:0-7354 GCA_039028815.1 Pseudomonadota bacterium | reverse complement strand
GTCCAAGACGGTTCCGTCGCCGCGCGATCCGTGCCGGGCGGCCGCAACCAGAAGGGCCATGTCCTCCGACGGTACGGGCCGCGACAGATCATAGGGTCTGCGGTTCGTGCGACGCGCCCCGATCAGGTCGAAGTCGGGATCGGGCTCTGCCCCTTCGGCAAAGCGAATCTGCGCAACGGGCCGGCTGTCCAGATGTTCGGGATCGGACCCGTCAGGAAACAGCGTGACCTCGGTACGAAAACCGTCTGCGGCGGCGGCCATGGCCAGCGTTTCCAGAAAGCATCCCAGCCCGATCACGATCTGACGCGAAAAAGGATCCGTGTGCGGCAGGAACCGTTCGGTATCTGCATAAAGCACCGCGGCACCCGCTTGCGACAAATCCACCTTCCAGGGCTGACGGTTGTGCGGGTTGGGCGCCAGAATGGCCCAGCTCAGCGCGCGCATGCGGGGGTCGGCGTACCGGCCTGCATCAGTCCAGGGTGCACGCGCTGCATGCGCCGGACGCGCAACATGCCAGGTCCCGGCGCCGGCCGCCAGAATGACCCCGCCGCCGATCAGAGCAAGGGTTTTGCGTCGTGACATTCCACTCATCGGGACCTCCGTCCGTGTCTGAACGTATTTTAGTTCGATATCGAACCAATATAATACGATGTCGTACCAATCAAGGGCTAATTTCACTCCGGACCATGAAATCAAATACGACCTGTCCCCGGCGCGAATAAGACTTCGCGCCCCGGACCGATGGACAGCCCTCCGGTTCCCGCCCTAGTGTGACGCCGATCATTCAAGGAGCGACCGATCATGCCCGTGATCACCTGTATCGAGGATCTGCACAAACTCTATCGCCGCCGGGTCCCCCGCATGTTCTACGACTATACGGAAAGCGGCAGCTGGACCGAAAAAACGCATCGGGAAAACAAAAGCGACTTTGAAAAACTCTACTTACGTCAAAGAGTTGCTGTCGACATGTCGGGACGCAGCACAGCCAGCCAGATGATCGGTCAGGATGTGTCCATGCCGGTCGCGCTGGCGCCCGTGGGCCTCACCGGAATGCAATATGCCGATGGTGAAATCATGGCCGCGCGCGCCGCCGAGACCTTCGGCGTGCCCTACACGCTGTCCACCATGTCGATCTGCTCGATCGAGGACGTCGCCGAACATACGTCCAAACCCTTCTGGATGCAGGTCTACACGCTGAAAGATGATGACTTCATGCAACGCCTGTTCGATCGCGCCAGGGCCGCGAAATGCTCTGCCGCGGTGATTACGGTCGATCTTCAGGTTCTGGGCCAGCGCCACAAGGACCTCAAGAACGGACTCAGCGCCCCGCCCAAACCGACTATCAGAAACATCATGAACCTGATGACGAAAGTGCCCTGGGGCCTGGAGATGCTGGGCACCAGACGGCGGTTTTTCGGCAATATCGTGGGACATGCCAAAGGCGTCACGGATCCTTCCTCGCTGTCGTCCTGGACGGCCGAAGCCTTTGACGAGGCACTCGACTGGGAGCGCATCAAAACCTTCCGAAAAATGTGGGACGGCCCTCTGATCATCAAGGGTATCATCGACCCGCGCGACGCACTGGCCGCGCTCGACATCGGGGCCGATGCGATCATCGTGTCCAATCATGGCGGACGGCAGCTGGACGGCGCGCTCAGCGCGATCCGTGCCCTGCCGGCCATTCTCGACGCCGTCGGAGACAGGATCGAGGTGCATCTCGACAGCGGCATCCGCTCCGGCCAGGATGTTCTCAAGGCGCTCGCGATGGGGGCAAAGGGCACCTATATCGGCCGCGCCTATGTCTATGGCCTGGGCGCGATGGGACAGAAGGGCGTGACCAGAGCGCTGGAGGTCATCCACCGCGAGCTTGATCTTTCGATGGCCTTTTGCGGGCGCACGGACGTCACAACGCTTGACCGAGATATTCTATTGATTCCAAAGAATTATACGGGAAACTGGCAATAGGACAGGCGCATGCCCCGCTGTATCGGGCACAGCACCCCGCCCTTCATCTTTCCGCAAATACTCCCGCCGGAGGCGGCGGCGCATGCCCGGCGCGGGCTGGTGGAAGAATCGGCTTCCCAAGCACGATGATCCGGTCTATACGCGCGGCTTCACGCGGGGTGACAGCCTTGGAGGCACCCCGCCCAAACGACTGGAGAAAGACATGGCTGGAGAAATTCCTGATCTTCACGCCCAGGAACGCACGGGGACGGGCAAGGGCGCCGCTCGGGCGGCACGCCGCGACGGCATGGTTCCGGGGATCGTATTCGGGGGTGACGTGGATCCGCTTCCGATCAACATTCCGTTCAACGAGCTGCTGAAAAAGCTCAAGGCCGGGCGGTTCAAGTCAACCCTGTTCAACCTCAGGGTTGACGGGCATGACGATGTGCGCGTCATCTGCCGCGACGTGCAACGTGATGTGGTCAAAGACCTGCCGACGCATCTTGATCTGATGCGCCTGCGCCGGACCACCAAGATCAACCTTTTCATCCCCGTCGACTTCATCGGAGAAGAAGACAGCCCCGGCATGCGCAAGGGCGGTGTTCTGACGGTGATCCGGAACGAAATCGAACTGATCGTGACGGCGGGCGACATCCCCGAAAAGGTAGAGGTCGACATTTCCGGCCTTGACGTGGGCGACAACGTGTCGATCGGTCAGGTGACCTTGCCCGAAGGAGCGAAACCCACGATCGACCGCGACTTCACCATCTGCAACGTGTCCGCGCCATCAGCGCTGAAATCCGACGATTCGGCGGATGACGAAGAGGTCGAGGAAGCGCCCGAAACCGAAACCGAGGAAGAAGCGGTCGAAGAGTGATCGCCTCCGGACCGCACGACACCGAAGGGCGGCCCAAAGGTCGCCCTTTTGTTTTGGGCATGTGTCCCGAGCCCCTGCCGCACGGCGTGTCGCGCGGCGCCGCACCGTCCCTGACCGTCTTTGAGTGCGTGCATCGTGCACCGTCGGCGGCCCCTCGCATTGAGGGCGAAACACGTCAGTCTGTCTGCCCCCCGCCGCGCAGCCTGCGCAGGCAGAGAACCCGTCCGACAGACGGGCCGGGATCGTATGTCAGGCCCGATGCCGACAGGCAGTCAATCATGCGCTTGATCGCGCGGTCGGGATAGCGCTTAGGATGCAGCTCCATCACCACGACCGAGACGCAGGCGGGCCAGGGGGTATCAAACAGATGCTCTTCGGCCCCTTCTATGTCCATCACGACAAGCTCCGGACGGCAGAGGTCGAACAGATCGCCGATCGCCAGTCGCGGAACCGCGACCGTCTCCTGCCCGTCCCGATCCGCGATCCGGCCCGCCCAGAACGCACCGCCTGCCGAAAAACCGATGTCTGGTTCGCCCGCCGCCTCGCCCGTGACGGCGCCGTGGATCAGACGTATGCCCGCCTGCCCGTTTCGCGCAAACGTATCACGCAGCACCGGCAGCAGGGTGGGGTTGGCCTCGATCACCGTGACATTTTCGGCGCCGGTCACCTGCGCGCAGCTGGCGGCGATAAATCCCAGACCCGCCCCCAGTTCCAGCACCCGCATGCCCGGACGCAACCGCATCACCGCCGCGCGGCGTTCATCGGCCTCGTAGGTGCCGCGCGTCAGCTTGTCTTCGATGCGTGGCGTCAGCAGGGCATCGGGCACATCCAGCGCAATACCATTGACTGTGAAACGGGCCATCTGACGCACTCTCGCTTTCTGTTGCGCGTGTCGTGTTGATTCCTGACGCGCGACCTGCATAGATCGGACGGAGTATAGCGCTTCGGGTCAGAGCTGAACCAAGATTTCTTGCGAAGGGCGCGCGCAAACAAACCTGGCGCGTGTTCCCGTCTTGTCCGGCCGTGTCAGATGGCGCAAAGGTCGTTCAGACTTCGGGACAAAGGCGATGTTGCTTTTTGCGGGTCTCGGCAACCCCGGGACGAAATACGCCGGACACCGGCACAATATCGGATTCATGGCGGTCGACCGGATCGCGGCAGATCACGGATTCGGCACATGGCGGTCGCGGTTTCAGGGTCTGGTGGCCGAAGGGCAGCTCGGTCAGGAAAAGGTCATCCTTCTGAAGCCGGAAACATTCATGAACAAGTCGGGGCAATCGGTAGGCGAGGCCATGCGGTTCTACAAGCTGCATCCGGAAGATGTTGTTGTCTTCCACGACGAACTTGACCTGGCGCCCGGCAAGCTGCGCGTGAAAAAGGGCGGAGGACATGCCGGCCACAACGGATTGCGCTCGATCCACGGCCATATCGGCGAGACGTATAGCCGCATTCGAATGGGCGTCGGTCATCCCGGGCACAAGGACAGGGTGACGCATCACGTGCTTTCGGATTTTGCCAAGGCGGATGCGTCCTGGCTAGAGGACGTGCTGCACGGGGTCTCGGATGGCGCGGCAGACCTCGCAGAGGGGCGCACGGATCGTTTTCTGAACGCCGTATCGTTGCGCACCGCGCCGCCCCGGTCGTCAAAGTCCGCTGACCCGGTACAGAAACCGAAACCGGAGCAAAAACCGGCGCCGCCCGCGCCTGACACCGCCGGCACGCCGTACGCAGACAGCCGCTCGGCGCTGCAGCGGCTTGTCGACAAGTTTCGCTGAGCATGAGCAACGCGACGCGATGGGTGGTGCGCCTGCTGCTGGCATTTCTGGCGGCCATGGCGCTGGTAGGCTGGCTCAAGCGCGAGGAACTGGCCCGCCTGTGGGCGGTGCAGACGCTGTTCAGGCCCGACAGGATCGTGGCCAACTTCTCGACCATGAACGACGCCTTCCTCTGGCGCCCCGTGTCGCGCGGGGACGGCCCGGTCTCTGCGCTGCCCCGGGGCGCGCCGCTGGTTCTGCCGCCCGGCACAGTCGAGTGGATGACGGATCGCGCCGTAACGTCGCTGATCGTCGTGCAGGACGGGCACATCATCCTAGAAGACTATCGTCTTGGCACCGGAGCGGAGGATTTGCGCATCAGCTGGTCGATGGCCAAGTCCTTTCTTTCTGCGCTGATGGGTCTGCTGGTCGAGGACGGCACGATCGATAGCCTGGACGACCCGGTGATCCTGTACGCGCCCGAGCTGGCCGGCAGCGCCTATGATGACGCCTCCATTCGCAACGTGCTTCAGATGTCCTCGGGCGTGGCATTCAACGAGGACTATCTGGACTACAATTCCGACATCAACCGCATGGGGCGGGTGCTCGCGCTTGGCGGGTCGATGGACGGGTTCGCGTCCGGTCTGACCGCACAGGCCGGCCCGCCCGGCGAGACGTGGCGCTATGTGTCGATCGACACTCATGTGCTTGGCATGGTGATCCGGGGCGCGACGGGCCGGGACATCCCCGATCTGCTGGCGGACCGGATCATCGCACCGCTGGGGCTCGAAGCAGAGCCCTATTACCTCACCGACGGTGAGGGCGTGGCGTTCGTGCTGGGGGGGCTGAACATGCGCAGCCGCGACTATGCCCGGTTCGGTCTAATGGTGGAACGCAACGGGCGGGTGAACGGGCATCAGATCGTGCCGCAGGACTGGATACGCACCTCGACCCGGGCCTCCGCGCCTACTGCGGCAGGCGAGATGGGATACGGCTTTCAATGGTGGATCCCGCGCGACGCGCGGCCTGGCGAGTTTCTGGCGCGCGGTGTCTATGGACAATACATCTATATAGATCAGACGCATCAAGTGGTGATTGTGGTTACGGCAGCGGATCTCGGCTTTACGCAAGCCGGCCGGCATCACGAAAACGTGGAGATGTTGCGCCGGATCGCACGGGCCTCGCGGTCCTGAGACGGCGCCGCCGATGGCCTGTCTTGCGCCGGCCCCTGCAAAAGGTGCAAGGTGCCGCTGACAGGCTCCATGTTGTATGAGGGACGACGGATGACTTATATCGCGATGAACAGGTTTCAGGTCAAAACCGGCTTCGAGTCGCAATTCGAGGACATTTGGCGCACGCGTGAAAGTCGGCTCAGGGACATGCAGGGCTTTCGCGAGTTCCGCTTGCTGAAAGGCCCCGAAGGCGACGGGTTCCGGCTTTATTCCAGTCATGTGGTCTGGGACAGCCAGGACGATTTCGTCGCGTGGACGAAATCTCAGAATTTCCGCGATGCGCACAAGAACGCAGGCAAATCCGCGACCAGCGACTCGTTGATGGGACACCCGCAATTTGAAGGGTTCGAAACCGTTTTGCACGAAGAGATGTAGGGGAAAGCGCGTGGAAAAGGACGTTCCGGTCAACGTGCTGGGCAACCCGCTGGAGGTGTGCGGCAGCGATCCGATGACCGGGTTTTTTCGTGACGGATCGTGCAATACCTGCGCCGAGGATCATGGCAGCCACACGGTCTGCGCACGGATGACGGCAGAGTTTCTGGCCTTTTCCAAATATGTCGGAAACGACCTCAGCACACCGCGCCCCGATTTCGGATTTGCCGGTCTGAAACCGGGAGATCAGTGGTGTCTGTGCGCCGCGCGCTTTCTGCAGGCCCATGATGAAGGCTGTGCCCCGCAGGTGCGGCTTGAGGCGACCCATGCAAAGGCCCTGGACATAGTGCCGCTGGATGTTCTGCGTGCGCATGCCGCCGATGGCTGAACCTCCGTCGGGTTGATGCGGTTTCGGAGCGCGGCTGCGGCGCGCTCCGAGCGATACGAGGGGCCGGCCCCTCGCGCTCCCCGGAGTATTTTTCGGAAGATGAAGACAGGCCGGCGGGGGCTGCGGGCACATTCGGAGATAGACGCCTTCGGGGTCATCCGGTATCAGCGACGCGATCCCATATCCGAGGAAGAGTCATGTCCGGTTCCGGCCCCGCCACCCCGCTCGTTGCCCGACGCAGCACCGGTCTTGCCGGCGTTGCCGATGTGCCCGGTGACAAGTCCATTTCGCATCGCAGCCTGATCCTGGGCGCGCTTGCGGTCGGTGAGACCCGGGTGACGGGATTGCTGGAGGGCCAGGATGTGCTGGATACTGCGGCGGCGATGCGCGCGTTCGGCGCTGACGTGGTGCGGCAGGACGACGGCACCTGGACGATTCAAGGCGTGGGTGTCGGAGGCTTTGCAGAGCCGGAGCGGGTCATAGATTGCGGCAATTCCGGCACCGCTGTCCGACTGATCATGGGGGCGATGGCCACATCGCCCGTCACAGCGACGTTCACAGGGGACGCCAGTCTCAACAGCCGTCCGATGGCGCGGGTGACGGAGCCGCTGGAGGCGTTCGGCGCGCAGGCGGTGGGGCGCAGTGTCGGACGGCTGCCCATGACGATCATCGGCGCCGCGGATCCGGTGCCGGTTCGATACGCCGTGCCGGTGCCGTCCGCACAGGTCAAGTCGGCGGTCTTGCTGGCGGGTCTCAACGCGCCGGGCGAGACCGTGGTGATCGAACG
>JBCCHI010000156.1:0-7441 GCA_039028815.1 Pseudomonadota bacterium | reverse complement strand
GTGCATCCACGGCATGAATGTTTCCAGAAGACGGGAGGTCGGCGTGCCGCTTTCGAACCGCATGCCCGAATGGTAGGGCAGCACAAAGCGCATCGGCCAGCTGATATGCGGCATCGCGCGCAACAGGATCTCCCGCTCGACTAGCGCTTCGTGCACGAGCCGGAATTCGAAATACTCCAGATACCGCAATCCACCGTGAAACAGCTTGGTCGAGGCCGACGACGTGGCAGAGGCCAGGTCGTTCATTTCGGCCAGAGTCACCGACAGGCCGCGCCCCGCCGCATCCCGGGCAATGCCACAGCCATTGACGCCGCCGCCAATGACGAACAGGTCCACCGGGTGCTGTTCGGTTGATGCCAAAGCGTGTCCTCCGCCGGGGCGCACCGAACCATGCGGGCGGTCCGGAGTCAAATCGGATGTTCGTTTATTTTCGCTTGCTGAAATAACAGATGAACCGGATACAACTGCCTGCTTCCATATTTTAAAAGGTTGTTTAGAGTGATTGCAAAGAGAAACCGCAAGGTTGCGCCCGAATTTTGCAAAGAACCGGGCAGGCCAGAGCCGAAACGAACGACAAGCGAATATATCCGATGTCCCAGACATTTCGTCATCCGGAGATTCTCGGGATCGCGCGCAGCGAGGGCAAGGTGGTGGTCGAGGATCTGGCCGCGCGATTCGGTGTGACGGTGCAGACCATCCGGCGCGACCTGACGGATCTGGCCGAGGCGGGCAAGCTGGAGCGCGTGCATGGCGGCGCGGTGCTGCCATCGGGTGTCTCCAACATTGATTACGAAGAGCGGCGCGCGCTCAACAAGGAAGCCAAGCAGGCGATGGCACAGGCCTGCGCGCGCACGATTCCGGACGGTGCGTCGCTGTTTCTCAACATCGGCACGTCGACAGAGGCGGTGGCGCGGGCGCTTCTGGAGCACCGCGATCTGATGGTCATCACCAACAACGTGAATGTCGCCAACATTCTGGTCGACAACACGGATTGCGAAATCGTCGTCACCGGTGGCGTGCTGCGGCGCGCGGATGGCGCGCTGACGGGCAGTCTGACCACTGGCGCGATCGAACGGTTCAAGAGCGACTTTGCGGTGATCGGCTGCTCTGCCATCGACCTGCAGGGCGATGTGCTGGATTTCGACCTCGACGAGGTTGAGGTGAGTCGGGTCATTCTGCGTCAGGCGCGGCGCACATATCTTCTGGCGGATCATTCCAAGTTTCAGCGCAGCGCCCCGGCCAGGATTGCCCATCTGGACGAGATCGACGACGTGTTCACCGACCGCGATCTGCCCGGACCTCTTGCGGCCCGCAGCGTGGGCTGGCCGACCGCGTTTCACATGTGTCCGGTGACGGGCGTCGGCGACAGGCTGGTGCCGGAACCCGGGTGACGCCGGTTCATGATCCGGCGGGCGCGGTGTCGAACTGCCGGATGAAGGCGTCGAACCAGGCCCAGGTCCGGGCGGCGCTGTCGGTGACGACCAGGCTCTTTTCGCGGTGAAAGACGGGCGCGTCCGGCAGCGCGTGCAGCGCGCCCGTGGCGATATGCGGTGCGGCGACCGTTTCGGGCAGATAGGCAGAGCCGCCATGCGCCAGAATATGCGCTAGCGCCCAGAGCGGCGTGTCGAACCCGATGCGCGCCACGCCGGCCTGGTGATAAGCCTCGTCATGCGCGCGGCGAAACGTGTCGCCATAGTCGACAAAGATGTACCGCGGATCGGCGTGTGTCGGGGTGTCGGGCCGGTCCGAGCAGAGCACAAGGCGGTCCGGCGCAAGGCGGTGCGCGGTCTGTCCGTGGCGGGCCGCAGGATCGCTGCTGAGGATCATGTCAACGCGGCCGTCGGCCAGCCATTTGTCGAGTTCGGTCGCGCTGCCCTGCACAACGGTCACGGCCAGTTCGGGTGTGACCGCCACGACGCCTTCAAAAATGGCCTGACCCACATCGTTCCAGAGATCGGCCTCGCACCCGAACGCGCAGACCGAGGCCAGACCTTCCGGCAGGGCGGTGGCGTATCTGGCCTGCCGCCACAACCCCTCCATCACCCGTGCATAGCGCAGCAGCTTGGTTCCGGCGGGGGTCAGCGTGCTGCCGGACTTGTGGCGATGCAGCAGTTGCTGCCCAAGCTCGTCCTCCAGGGTCCTGAGGCGCGCCGTCACCGTGGACTGGGTGACGTTCAGCGCGCTGGCCGCGCGCACGAGGCTGCCGGTGTCGACAATGGTGATGAAGGTTTGCAGCGCGGTCAGGTTCATGCGGGGCCGGGGTGGTTGGGTGGATCGGGAATTCGGATTTTTTGAATTTTTGAGCCAAAAACTTTCGTTTTCAAGAATTTTAAAAATATGCCACGATGGACCGGTCTGCCTTTGGCACGCCGGCCCGACTGTGCAATACGGGCCACGAAACGGGATACGAGAAGGATCAGCGCTATGAAATTCCACCTCGCAATCAATCTTGAACGGATGGATCCGGGCACGGACATGGCCAAGGTGCGCGATCACACGCTGGAGATGGTGCAGATGGCCGAGGCGGCCGGATTCGAAACCGCCTGGGCGGCCGAACATCATGCACTGGAAATGACGATCGCGCCCAATCCCTTTCAGATCCTGACGTGGTGGGGCGCGCATACCGACACGATTCGTCTGGGCGTCGGCGTGGCCAACGCGGCCTACTGGCATCCGATCGACATTGCCGGCGAAGCGGCGTTTCTGGATCTGATCAGCAACGGACGTCTGGAATTCGGCATCGGCTCGGGCGCCTACCAGCGCGAGTTCGACCGCATGAAGCCGGGTCTCGATCAGCGCGACAGCTGGCGCTACATGCAGGAGATGCTGCCGGTGGTGCAGAAGCTGTGGGCCGGGGATTATGCGCATGATGGCGACTACTGGTCGTTCCCCACCGCCACGTCCTGCCCGAAACCGGTGCAGCGCGAGGTGCCGGTCTGGGTGGCGGCGCGGGCGCCGGTGACGTTTGACTATGCCGTCGAGAACAACTGCAACATCCTGAGCTGGCCGCTGACCCTGCCGATGAGCGAGGCGGAAACCTACCGGGCGCGTCTGGACGATGCGATCGCACGGCATCCGGGCGACTACACCGGGCGCTGGGCGATAATGCGCCACACGGCTGTCTACGAGACCGATGCGGACCGGACCGCCGCACTGGGATCCGTGCGCCGCGTTCTTGGCCAGTTTGGCAATCTGATGATGAAGAAAGGCGACGTCATCAACGGATTCCCCGAGGAAATCCCGCTGCAGGAGCTTGACGGAAACGCACGCGTCGATCCCGCGATGCTGGAGCAGAACCTGGCCTTTGGCAGCCCGGCCGAGGTCGCGGCCAAGCTGGACGCTTATCAGGCGCTTGGCGTGGATGCCTTTTTGTACTACGCCTCGATGGGTATGGATCTGGCGCAGCAGAAACGCAGTCTGCGGCTGTTCATCGAGAAGGTCATGCCACATGTCGCAGAACGGTCGCTCGAACCGGCGCAGTAACGCGGTTTTCCAGCCCCGATGAGGTCGGGGGCGCCGGAAAACCTTGCCATTCTGGCCGGGCTTTTCGCGGGCGTCGCCTTTGGTGTCTTCTGGATACCGCTGCGGGCGATCGAGACGACGGGGCTTCCGGCGCTCTGGGCGATCTGTCTGATCACGCTGGTGCCGGCGCTGTGGTGCGTGCCGTTCGCCTGGCGCTATCGCGCGCAGTTCCGCCGCGGGGGCCGCGGGCTTCTGGGCGGGGCGCTGATTGGCCTGGCCTACGCGCTTTACTCGGCCTCGTTCTTCTTTACCGAAGTGATCCGGGCGGTTTTGCTGTTCTACCTGCTGCCGATCTGGGGGTTTGCACTGGGCCGGCTGTTGCTGGGCGAAGTCATCACCCTGCACCGCTGGCTGGCGATGGGGTGCGGCTTTTTCGGCATGCTTGTCATCTTTTCCGCCGGTGGCGGGATGCCTTTGCCGCGCAATGAGGGGGACTGGTTTGCGCTTGGCTCGGGCATGGCCTGGGCGGTGGGATCAATGCTGGTGCTGCTCGACCGGCCGGAGCGGCCGGTGTTTCACATGACACTGTTCTTTGGCGTGGCGGCGATCATGTGCACGGGCGTGGTCGTAGCGGCGACCGTGCTGGGGCAGGTGGCGTTGCCCTCGTTCGCTGCGTTTGGCGCGGTTCTGGTCTGGCTTGCGCCGCTGTCGCTGTTCTTTCTGCTGCCGGTCGGCTTTGCGACGGTCTTTGCCCCGGCGCGGCTCAATCCCGGTGTGGTGGGATTGTTGTTCATGATCGAGGTGGCCGTGGCGTCGGTCACGGCCGCGATCTGGGCCGGAGAGCCGATCAGCGCCCGCGAGTGGCTGGGTCTTGCGCTGGTGATGGGGGCGGGGTTGATCGAACCGCTGGTCGTTCTGCGCAAGGCGCGTGTCGCGGCGCCCTGATCTGCGGGCCCCGGCGGTCAGACCGCTTCGGTGACGCACCAGTCCCGGATCACCCGGGTCACGACGTCGGGCGCCTCCTCGTGTGCAAGATGCCCCAGGTCGTCGAGATCCAGACGCTCTGACTGCGGCAGGCGCGCCGCGGCCTGATCCGACACGCGGGGTGGCACGGCGCCGTCGCGCGTGCCGGTGACCAGAAGGCAAGGCGCGGTGATGTCCGACAACCGGGCGTGCAGGGCATCGGTGTTCCAGCGCGCCATCATCTGCAGGGTTCCGTTGACATGGCTGCGATCGGCCAGCAGGCGGGCATAGTATCCGTAGCCCTCATCGGTCAGCCGGGAGCCGGTGCTGGAAATGATCGAGCGCGCCCGCGCCAGGCTGTGTCCGCCCATCGTGAAGGCCAGCGATGTGAAGGGATTGAGCGCGAGCATCTTGGCAAAGGCGGGAAAGAGCCATCCCGCGACGCCGTCGAACCGGTCCAGCGCGGCGTTGACCGTCATGATACGCGGGCGAAGATGCAGGATTTCGGACAGCACAAGCGCAATTGCGGCTCCGGCGGAATGGCCGACGATGACCTCTGGCCGCCAGTCCTGAGCCCTGCACAGTGCGGCGATGTCCTGGGCCATATGGTCCAGCGTCAGGCGCGTCCGGCTGCCGGCAACGGAAAAGCCCTGGCCCGGAAGATCAAGCGCCAGCACGCGATGCGTGCGCGCCAGAACGGGCATCAGGTCGCGCCAGCTGTGGGTGGATGCGCCTGCGCCGTGCAGCAACAGCATGTCGGGGCCGTGCCCCATCTCCTGGACGTGCCAGACATGTGGTCTGCACCGCACGCGGCGGGACGTCTGGGCATGTGGCCATGTGGGCAGATCGCGGGACCAGTCCATCGATTCAGCGCCCGAGTTCGGCCTGAACGGCGGCGCTGATGGCACCGGCCTCGGCGCGCGGCAGAGCCACGTAGCGGGCACGCAGCGCCGTGGCCAGCGCGGCGGCCTGTCCGGCTGCGCGCCGTCCGGTGTCGACGACGATCGACGGGACGGCGCTGGCCGCGAGAAGACCGGCAAGCCGGGTCGCATCCCCGGTTGCGGCGGCCCGGTCGGCGCGGCCGTCGAGCGCGATATTGGCGCGCCCGTCGGTCAGCAGAACAAGCATGGGGGCTGTGCCCTTCGTGCGCGCCAGTGCGGTCAGTTCCAGTGCCGATGCCAGTCCCGCAGCCAGCGGTGTGCCGCCTCCGCCGGGCAAGGCGGAGAGGCGCCGCTTGGCCTGTACCAGAGCGCGGGTCGGCGGCAGCATCAGATCGGCTTCGGTGCCGCGGAAGGCCACAAGCGCCACCTGATCGCGGCGTGCATAGGCCTGAGCCAGCAGCAGTTCCACCGCGCCCTTGGCTTCGGCCAGCCGGGCCAGCGCTGCGGACCCGGACGCGTCCACGACAAAGATCAGCAGCTGGTCGGAGCGTTCCTCGTACCGATGCACGCGTATGTCGCGCGGATGAATGATGACGGGTCGATGGGCGTTTTCGGGCGTGCGGCGCAGCGTTTGCCAGGGCGCGGCCGCGCGCAGGGTGGCGACCGGGTCGATCCGGGTCTGCGCCCCGGCGCGTCCGGGGCGCGAGGGCAGCGGCCGGCCACGCCGGTGGCTCTTGCGCGCGTCGCCCGCGCCGGTGCCGGATGTCGCGCCGGTTTGCCGGCTGCGCGCTGCGGCGCGGTCCAGAATGTCGTCGGGCAACCGTGCAAGCACGGCCCGCACCAGAATGTCGCCGGGCAGGTCGCCGCCGGCTGCTGGATCGTCCTGTGCCTGATCCTGTGCCTGATCGGGCGGTTCGGGCGGTGCGTCATCATCTTCTGCTGCGTCCTGCGGCAGCATGGTGGCGCGCGGTGGATAGACCAGTTCGGCGGCTTCACGCAGATGCGCCTCGGAGACCGCCCGCACGCCGTCGAGCGCGGCCAGCGCGCGGGCCGCGCGCAGGGCCAGGGCGGGGGCGCGCAGACTGTCGATTCCGAACCGGGCCGCCAGCGCGACCAGCGCCGCAATCGCGTCTTCGGGGGCCTCCACGCGGGGCAGGCGTTTGCGGGCGCCGTCAAGATCGGCGGCGGCCGGCAGGCGCAGCGGGCGCGCACTTTCCTCGGGTTCGATGTGAAAGGCCAGCCGATCCATCAGCGCGACCGGCGCCTGTTCATCGGGGTCTGCGCCCTCATCCAGAACGATCAGCGCCCGCGCCGGGCCGGTGTCGAGTATCTGTGCCAGCCTGGCCGCCAGCGCGCGGCTGCACCGCTCTGCCATGGTAAGCACGAACGTGCCCGGCCGGTCGGCCAGTCCCGCGTCACGCACCGGCCTGCCTTCGGCAAGGGAGGCCGCGATATTGAGGCCGCCAAACAGGTGTTCGTCCTGAACGCCCGGGTGAATACGGTGCAGCGTGCCCGGCAGATGTGACAGCGCGGTTTCAAATGCCAGACGCGCAGGGCCGATCCGGGCGCGGAACGCCACCCCTTTCAGCCCGGCCGGATCGACCACCAGCGCGGCCAGGGCGCGTTCGGTGCCCGTGGAAAGCCGCGCGGGCGCGTTCATCCCAGCACATCGGCCACGGTGCGCTCGACCCGTGCGACCGAACCGGCCTCGTCCAGCGGGTCGCGGCGCAGCCTGTGGCTGAGCGCAAGCGGCGCAACAGCGTTGAGGTGGGTGCGGGCGATGACTGTGGCGTCTTCATAGGCCGCCAGCGCCCGCGCCGCGCGCAGCAATGTCAGTTCTCCGCGCACCCCGTCCGCGCCAAGCGCCAGAGACAGTTCCGCGCAGTCGCGCAGGATCGTCTTGGGCGTTTTCACCCGGCGGAGCGCCGCCCGCGCGTCCAGAATGGCCGCACGCACCTTTGCGTCTTCCTTGCGCCATTTGCTCATGAATCGCGCATGGTGCGTTTCAAAGGAATCGCGGCGGCGGATCACCTCGATCCGGTCTTCGACATTGTCCGGCGAGCCGACATCCACCGACAATCCGAACCGGTCCAGCAGCTGGGGGCGCAGCTCGCCCTCTTCGGGGTTGCCCGACC
>JBCCHI010000155.1:0-7598 GCA_039028815.1 Pseudomonadota bacterium | reverse complement strand
GAAACTGAAGAGGGTCGACTGATGACTGACCGCCCGCTTGACGGCATACGCGTTCTGGATTTCGGCCAGTACCTCGCAGGTCCTCTCACGGGCATGATGCTGGCCGATCTTGGCGCAGACGTGATCCGGGTTGACCCTCCGGGAGGGCCCCGGCTGTCAGAGCCTTGCACGGACATGCTGTCACGGGGAAAACGCGCGATCACGCTGGACCTCAAAACCGCAGAAGACCGCGACATCGCGGTTTCGCTTGCTGCGCGCTGTGACGTGGTGATCGAGAATTTTCGCCCCGGCACGATGACGCGCCTGGGACTGGGACCCGACGCGCTGAGATCAGGGCATTCGGATCTTGTTTATCTGTCAATGCCGGGTTTCGCCTCCGCTGACCCGGAGCTTGCCGGTGTGCCAGCCTGGGAGGCCGTGATGGCGGCCCGTACGGGCCAGTTCACCGACATGGGCCTCAATCGCCGTCTGATGGGGATCAATCCG
The DNA here is from genome assembly GCA_039028815.1 of Pseudomonadota bacterium. Taxonomy (GTDB): domain Bacteria; phylum Pseudomonadota; class Alphaproteobacteria; order Rhodobacterales; family Rhodobacteraceae; genus Roseovarius. Next base: position 7,112 of record JBCCHI010000155.1, on the reverse strand, counting down.
TCGTTTTCGCCCCTGTCGCTTGCCTCTGCCTATGGCGCCGCATTCGGCGCGATGGCGGTGCTTTTCGCGCTGGCGCGACGCCACGACATGGGAGGAGATCACATCGAAGTCCCCCTCGCCGCGGCATTGTTCGAAGGGCTGGCCTACAACAGCCAGCAGGTCGAAAACTATCCGGACAGATACAAATCTCCGCGCGAGGTGGAACTGGACCGGCGCACCGAGGCAGGTGAACCGATGAACCTCAGCTTTGCCGAGCTGGAAGAGTTTCTCGATCCGTTCTATCGGACCTACCGCTGCGCCGATGGCCGGGGATTTTACGTTGTTGCCTGCAGTGTGAAGAACCATCCCCAACGCACATTGCGGGTTCTGGGTCTGGACGACCTTGCCCAAAGCCTGCCGGACTTCGAGGCGTATCTTGACTCATCGGACTGGCCACAGGGCTGGAGCCTGCGCAACTATCCCGTGGGGGTAGAAGACCGTGCACGTGTGGCCCGGGCCATGAAAGATGCGTTCGCGACCCGAACCTCGGCTGAATGGGAAGACGCCTTTGGCGCGGCCCGCGCACCCGCCACCGCGCAGCGCAGCACCGCCGAATGGCTGTCTGACCCCCACGCCCTGGCATCGGGGCTGATCCTGTCCGTGGATGATCCGCGTCATGGCGCAATGCGCCAGATGGGCAACGTGGCGTGGCTTGCCGATGACACAGGCGCGCTCGACAAAAAGCCGGGCCCGGCCCCGGATGGCGACAGGGCCGACATTCTTGCGCTGCTGATCGAACCCGAGCGCCCGGCCGGTCGGCCTTCGACAGGCGGTGGATGGCTTGACGGTCTGAACGTTGTCGATCTGTCGAATGTGATCGCCGGTCCCACCGTGGGCGCAACGCTTGCACGGTTCGGCGCACATGTGACGCATGTGCAGCCGGTCGACCCGACGGTTGACCCATGGAATGCGGTCGTGTTCGGCATGCAGGCGCAGCGCGGCAAGGACAGCGTGCTGCTTGATCCCAAAAGCCCGGGCGGACGAGAGGCGCTGGAACGCCTGTTGCGCTCGGCCGATGTTCTGACTTTCAACGGGACCGAAACGCAGCGCGCCGAACTGGGCTTGTCGGACACGGATCTGGACGCAATCAACCCCGATCTGGTGACCCTGCAACTTGACGCGTTCGGCGGACCTGCGCGCGGCCCGAAAACAGAGCATCTGGGCTATGACGATCTGGCACAGGCTGCGACCGGCGTCATGACACGGTTCGGCGGCGGACCGGAGACGCCGGAAGAACACGCGCATTTTGGCACGATCGACGTGCTGACCGGGTTTTGCGGATGCGTGGCGTTGGGGGCGGCGCTGGTGCGCAAGGGACGCACCGGGATATGTGGCACCGCGCGAACCTCGCTTGCCGCAGCCGGGAACCTGATCCAGGCCCAGTTCATGTATGACTTCGACGGCCGCGCCCCTTTCAACGAGGCGTCGGGGCGCGACGCCAGGGGCGCAGGACCCTTCTATCGCAGTTACCGGGCGTCCGATGGCTGGTTTTTTCTGGCTGCACCGACAGAGAAACGCGATGCGCTGGCCCGAACGCCCGAGCTCGCATCGCTGGCATCGGAAGACGACGCCGCACTCGAAGCCGCAATGGAGCATGTCTTCTGCCAGCACCCGGTCGCTCACTGGCAGTCGTGTCTGTCCGGACGGTCGGTGGCCGTCATGCCGTTGGGGTCACTGCACGACACGCTGATGAAGAACCTGGTGCCGGAAAGCGCAGGGGTGCCGGAACTGAACGGAGCCACTTTTGCCGCGATACGGCATGACAAACACCCGATGGGCCGTTGGGTGGATCTGGCTGCGCCGAATGCCGTGCGGCCCGAATGCGCGACGATCATCGTGCCCGGTCCCGCGCCGAAATACGGCGCTCAGACGCGCGCGGTGCTTGCGCGCACGGGCTACACATCATCTGAAATTGACCAGCTTCTTGCAGATCGTGCCGCGGCCGAGAGCTGGTCTGACCGTTACTTGCCGGAGTAGACAATGACCAAGACAGCAGCAATCGTCGGCGGCGGGGTCATCGGAGGCGGCTGGGCCGCACGATTTGCCCTGAATGGCTGGACAGTGCGGATTTATGATCCCGACCCGGACGCCGTACGCAAAATCGACGCGGTCATGAGGAACGCGCGCCGCGCCATGCCAATGGTGCTGGACGTCGCACTTCCCGGGGAAGGCACGGTTACACTGTGCGACACACTGGAAGAGGCCGCGACCGGGGCCGCATTGATCGTCGAGGCGGTTCCCGAACGCGTCGACATCAAGCGCAAGGTCTATGCTCAGATCGAGGCCGTCAACACCGATGGTCTTATCGCCTCGTCGACATCCGGTATCATGCCGACCGACCTGCAGGCGGATATGGCGCATCCGGAACGCCTGATCGTGGCGCACCCGTTCAACCCGGTGTATCTGCTGCCGCTTGTCGAACTGGTCGCCGGTGCAAAGACGGATGCCGCGCATATTGAAGCCGCCAAGAAAATCTACAGCGGGCTGGGCATGTATCCGCTGCACTGCCGGGTCGAAATCGAAGGCTTTCTTTCAGACCGCCTGCAGGAAGCACTCTGGCGCGAGGCGCTCTGGCTGTTGCACGATGACGTGGCAACGGCCGAAGAAATCGACGCCGCGATCGCCTATGGCCCCGGTTTGCGTTGGGCGCAGATGGGCACGATGCAAACCTTCCATCTCGCCGGCGGAGAGGGAGGCATGCGCGCCATGCTTGCCATGTTTGGTCCCTGCCTGAAATGGCCCTGGACCAAGCTCATGGATGTTCCCGAACTGACGGATGGTTTCGTCAACAAGGTGGGCGATCAATGCGAGGCGCATGCCGACGGACTGGGACCGCGCGCGCTGGAGATCATTCGCGACGACAACCTCATTGGCATCATCCGTTCCATGAAGCGCGCAAACTGGGGCGCGGGCTCTGTTGCGCGCGCGCATGACACGGCAATGCGCGTGACCCCTCCGGTAAAGGTGCCGTTTGTGACGCAGGACCGCGTTGTTCCGATCGACTGGACTGATATCAACGGGCACATGAACGAAGGTCGCTACGGTCAGGTTTTTTCGGATGCTGCCGAAGCCGTCATGGCGGCTGTGGGCGCGGATGAAGATTACATAACGCACCGCAAGCTGAGCTACTTTACCGCCGAGACCACAATCAAATATCTCTCCGAGACACACGCCGGCGAGCACATCGTCGTCGAGACCAAAGTGACCGAAGGCACTGGCAAGAAACTGCGCTGTTTTCACGAAATGAAACGCAAGAGCGACGGCGAGGTGCTGGCGACCTGCGACCAGTTCATGCTGCATGTCAGCCTGGAAACCCGCCGGACCTGCGCGCCGCCTGACGACGTTGCGGACAAGGTGGACACACTTGCCGCACTGCATCACGCCTGAGAGGAGGGCCGGACATGCAATTCGGATTGACCGAAGAACAGGACATGATCGTTTCGACGGTGCGCAGCTTCGTCGAGAATGAAGTCTATCCGCACGAGGCGGAGGTGGATCGTACCGGCACGGTGCCCGCGGACATCGCCGACGAGATCAAGCGCAAGACGATTGAGCTGGGATTCTACGCCTGCAACTTTCCCGAAGAGGTCGGGGGCGCCGGGTTGACCCATCTTGACTTCGCGCTGGTCGAACGGGAGCTGGGTCGGGGATCAATGGCGCTGACGCATTTTTTCGGGCGGCCACAGAATATTCTGATGGCCTGCGAGGATGAGCAGCGCGAACGCTATCTTTTGCCTGCCGTGCGCGGTGAAAGGATGGACGCGCTTGCCATGACCGAACCCGAAGCCGGGTCGGATGTGCGCGGCATGAGATGCACGGCCCGGCGCGAGGGTGGGGACTGGGTGGTCAACGGAACCAAGCACTTCATCTCTGGCGCCGACCATGCCGATTTCATCATCGTGTTCATCGCCACGGGCGAAGATGACACACCCAAAGGGCCCAAGAAACGCATCACCACCTTCCTTGTCGATCGTGGCACGCCGGGCTTTACCATCCGCGAAGGCTACAAATCCGTCAGCCACCGCGGATACAAGAACATGATCCTCGAATTCGATGATTGCCGCCTGCCCGACGCGCAGGTCCTGGGCGAGGTCGATGGCGGCTTTGAGGTGATGAACGAATGGCTCTATGCCACGCGTATCACCGTGGCCACAATGAGCGTCGGGCGCGCACGCCGTTGCTTTGACATGGCCTTGCACTATGCCGCCGAACGCAAGCAATTCGGCCAGCAGATCGGAAAATTCCAGGGGGTCAGTTTTCAGATCGCCGACATGATCACGGAAATTGATGCGGCCGACTGGCTGACGCTGGCCTCTGCCTGGCGTCTGGATCAGGGCCTGCCCGCCAACCGCGAAATCGCCTCGGCCAAGGTCTATGCGTCCGAAATGCTGGCGCGTGTCACCGACGCCACGCTTCAGATCTACGGCGGCATGGGGCTGATGGATGACTTTCCGATCGAACGCTTCTGGCGCGACGCACGGGTTGAACGCATCTGGGATGGGACGTCGGAGATTCAGCGTCACATCATCAGCCGCGACTTGCTGCGCCCGCTGGGAGCGTGACGCATGACGGCACGGTTTGGCCCGAGCGCCGAGGCGCGGGCGTTTCTGGCGGATCCGTCTAATCGCGACACCCGACGCTATAATGCGGAAGAACTGCCTGCGCTTCGGGCGGAACAACTGGCTGAGGCCGAAAGGGTGCAACCCGACCTTGTCGCCCGGCACAGGGTGTCGCTGGACTGGCAAGAGATCGGCGACGTGCCGTGCCTGGTGATCACTCCGCAGGAACGGGAGGGAACCGCGCAGATCCTGTACCTGTTTGGCGGCGCCTTCATCGTCGGCGGCCCGATCGAAGATCTGACACTCTCTGCAGCTCTGGCAGCCCAGACAGGTTTGCAGGTCATCTCGCCGGCCTATGCCCTGGCACCGGAACATCCTTTTCCCGTGGGCCTGAACAATGTTCTGTCGGTTGCTGAAACCATCAGACCCTCTGCCATCGCCGGAGAATCCGCAGGGGGAAACTTTGGCCTGTCGGTCACCCGGCACCTGGTCGGTCTGGGACAGGCCCCGGATGCGCTGGCCCTGTTGTCCCCGGCCGCAGACCTCACTCCGGATTTCGATCCTTTCAGCGCGCCCGACGACCCCACACTCTTCCCGCCATTCGTGGCCGAGCTGACACCGGCATACGCGCCCGGCCACGACCCGTTTGATGACCGGATATCCCCGCTTTACGGCACCTTCGGACCGGATTGGCCGAGCACGTTGATCACGACGGGAACCCGGGATCTGTTTTTACCGCAATGCGCCCAACTGGCCCGCAGGATGCGCGCATGTCAGGTAAAGACCGATCTGAGGGTCTGGGACGGGCTCTGGCATGTCTTCGAATATTATGACGGCATCCCGGAAGGGGCCGCGTCCTTGCGGGAGATTGCGCACTTTCTGAAAGAGAACCTGCATGCGTGATCTGAGCCGTCTTTTTCAACCCGAATCGATCGCGGTGATCGGAGGCGGGACGTGGTGCACGAGTGTTGTCGAACAATGCATTAAGATGGGTTTCCGCGGAGACGTCTGGCCGGTGCATCCCGCAAAGTCACAGATCGCAGGACAGCGGGCCTTTGCCGATCTGGACGACCTGCCCGCTCCGCCGGACGCCGTGTTCATCGGCGTCAATCGCAACATCACCGTCGAGGTGGTGGCCCGGTTACGCAAGATGCGCGCAGGCGGGGCGGTCTGCTTTGCATCGGGCTACAGGGAGGCGCAAACCGAAACCGGCGACGGGGCGGCCTTGCAGGACATGCTGCTTGATGCGGCGGGCGACATGCCGATTGTCGGCCCCAATTGCTATGGATTCATAAACTATCTGGATGGCGCATTGCTCTGGCCGGATCAACATGGCGGCGAACGGGTGGATCGGGGTGTCGCGATCCTGACGCAGAGTTCGAACATGGCGATAAATCTTACCATGCAGCGCCGGGGTCTGCCGCTTGCCTACGTGGCGACTGCGGGCAATCAGGCGCAGATCGGAGCATCGGAAATTGCCGCAACGCTTCTAAGTGATCCGCGCGTGACGGCGCTTGGCCTGCATATCGAGGGCATCGGGGATCTGCGCGCCTTTGAGAACATGGCGCGGACGGCACGGGACCTTGGCAAACCCGTTGTGGCGCTGAAAGCTGGCAAGTCAGACCGGGCGCGGGACGCGGCTGTTTCGCACACCGCGTCGCTTGCGGGAAGCAACGCCGGTGCAAGCGCGCTTCTGCGACGGCTCGGCATTGCCGAAGTGCACAGTTTGCCCGCCCTTCTGGAAACCCTCAAGCTGCTGCACTTCGCCGGACCTTTGCCAGATGCCAGTGTCGCCTCGATGTCGTGCTCCGGAGGGGAGGCGAGCCTGATGGCCGACAGCGCGGAAGGGCGCAAGATTGAGTTCCCGGCGCTTGGCGAGGTCCAGAGAGCACGGCTGAGAGACGTGCTCGGGCCCATGGTGGCACTCGCCAACCCGCTGGATTATCACACGTTCATCTGGAACGATGCGGAACGCATGGGACAGACGTTTGCGGCGATGATGTCAGGCACGGCGGCGATCGGTTGTCTGATCGCGGACTTTCCCCGGGACGACCGTTGCGACACCTCGGCCTGGGATTGCCTTATAGAGGCTGGCGGTTTTGCCGCCGCGGCAGCGCAGAAACCTCTGGCGCTACTGACAACCCTGCCCGAGGCCCTGTCGGAAGATGTGGCGGCGCGCGCGATTGATGCCGGGATGATCCCCATGCACGGCATTGACGACACGCTGACCGCAATCATCGCAACCGCGTCCCTGGATCGCGGTGCGCGCTCTGTCGATCCGGTACTCTTGCCCGGCGCGCCCCGGAATGTGACGGTGATGACCGAAGCAGACGCCAAGGCCGCGCTGTCCGGGGCCGGCGTGCCGGTGCCCCGTTCTGTTCGGATCACCGATCGCGCGGACCTCGCTGACGCGGCGCACCGGATGACCGCACCACTGGTGCTGAAGACCGAAGGGCTGGCGCACAAGACTGAGGCGGGAGGCGTCGCGCTTGGCCTGCAGGATGCGGACGCGGT
>JBCCHI010000154.1:0-7624 GCA_039028815.1 Pseudomonadota bacterium | reverse complement strand
GGCATTACCTCGTGACAGATGATGTCGAGCGGGAGTTTCGCGCCACCCTGCAGGCGCTGGCGGACGCCGGAGCGAAGGTAACCGAGGTCAGAGTCGATTGGGCCAGCGAAGCAATCCGGCTGGCACATCTGCACGAGGAATTCATTTTTGCAGGATTACTCCAACAGGCAACCGAGCAACATGCAGATAAGCTAAGCTCTTACGTGGGACAGCTTTATGAAACCGCCTCCGCCGTCACTGAACAGGAGTACAGGCGAAGCTACGATGTCGCCGGGCAGGTTTGGCGAGATTACCTCGGCCCGCTGTTTGAAGACTACGATGCGTTTCTGACGCCCGCGGTGTCATTCCCAGAAGTTCCCGCAGAGAACATTCAGAAGGACCTGCTTAACGTGAAGGGACGGGATATCACGGACACGGACACGGCCATGACCGCGCTCTTCAACATGTTCAACCGATGCCCCGTCTTGAGCGTGCCGGCTGGCATAACAGATGGCGGCTTGCCAGTGGGTCTGCAGGTGGTTGGTCGGCCTTATGACGATGCGATGGTTTTTCGGATCGGCCACGGGATCGAGACAGTGCGTCCCTGGCAAGGCAGGTATCCGACTTGATTGGCCTTCAGCTCATGCTGTTGTGAAAGAGTCCGCCAACACTTGCAGGTTGTTGATGGTCTCGAACATGTAGTGCTCATCGTAGCCAGAATCGTTTTCCAGAACGCTGAGATACGCGCAGGACAAGCCGGTGCGTGTGTCAACCAAAAGGAACTGGCCGCCGTAACCGGCGTGGCCCACCCAATGGCCATTGGTCATCATCTGGTTCGCATAGCGCACAGTGTCACGCGGAGGGTGCAAAGTTTTTCGGGCCTGATCGCGTGTCTTGACCAGAAGATCGCTGTTCCAGATGTCTTCCACCTCTCCCGTTGCCAGGGCAGCCAGAAACAGTCCGAACCGCGCAAGGTCCGTAGGACTCAGGCATCCGCCACCTGAAAACGCGGGCAATCGTTCAGGGCTGAGACTGATATGAAGCGCGCCGGCCAAACCTGATGCTTCGACAACATCCATAAGCAGGTCCGGCAACTGGCCGGGCAGGATGCGATCGCAAATTAACGTCAGAAGGTCAGTGTTCGCCGAGCAATAATTAATCACGTCTGAGGAGTTCGTCAGGTCGCTCCCTCCTATCGACACCACAAATTCGCGCATCGATATCTCGCTCGTGCCTTCAGGTGGCAGGCGCCAACCCAGGGCAACTTCTTCGGCAAAGCTGTCGGCATAAGGGTCCGAGTAGTCTTCGACGAAATCGTTCATGACATTCATGTCCAGAACATCCTGAACGGATGATCCGCGATAGCCGGTTCCGATTTCTGGAATGTAGTTCTCGACAGTCTTTGTCGTGTCGAGATGATCTGCCTTGATCAGACGGCCTGCGATAACATGCATAAACAGCTTGGTTATGGATTGAATAGAATGGGGTCGATCGGCTGACATGTCCGGCGCGTATTGCTCCAGCACGATATCGGCACCGCGCGCACAAACCAGCGCAGAAAATTCTGGTCGGCCGGTCAAGGTTCGAAACGCCGTGCTGTCACGCAGTTGCGCGATGCTCTTTGGTGTAAGCAATAACTGATGCTCTGCGCGCAGCATCAGTGCGCGCCGAAACATCTTGTGGACGTTATGGAAGCCGTGGCGCCTGTGGTCTGGTTGGTTCCAAAGCTGTTTGTTGCCTTCGCCTACGGACAGATCAGGATTTAAAACTCGGGTCAAAGCACGCCTACCTGCATGAGAGTTTCCATTTCCACGCTGCTGCGTGGTTCGCACACAATACAACAATCAGGAATAGACGTCCCCAGAAAGCACTCGCTCAAAAGAAGGGAAATGAACCTCAGTTTCAGAAAGCCCTCACAAATCCGGAACAGAACTTCTCTGTCTGCTGTTTCGTCGCTACGAATGACTGAAATTTGGCCAGATCCAACACCCCACTGGTCGGATTGAACGCCCTAACTGGGTTCGGAAATCGACCTGCGGCGATGCGGAATGCGACCTGTTATTACAGCGTTCTGAAGGTCGGCCTGCAACGTCCCGGCGCAATTTCTTTGCGACTGCATAGTATATCCGGCACGCGGTCAGTCCGACGAAAGTCTGCAAAAGGCAGGCGCGGATCTGCAGTTCAATGCAAACTGTTTCCATCGCGGGCTGGTGAGCCGTATCTTCCGCATCCTGTTCGAAGAGACACGCCGTCGGGCGGCGCGCCCGAAGGCACACCGCCACCTTTCTGCAGAGTGGAGGTCTTGGGGTCACGACCTGTCGGCGCGGATGTCGCTCACTTGCCGACCACTCATGCCCCAGTTTTCCAAAGGCACCTCGTCGATCACAACAAAGGTCGTTGCCGGGCTTTTGTTCAGCACCCTCTCCAGCAGGTCGGTCACTCCCGCGACAAGCTGGGCCTTCTCATCCGATGAGGGACCGGCACCATTGGGTCCGCCTTCCTGTGTCACCTTGATATTCACATATGGCATCGTATCACTCCTTGCGTTCCACAAATGAGAAAACCTTGGTCAGTACTCGCCATCCGTCATCCGTGTGGATCAGCGTCAGCAGGTCCTGATAGTTGCGGCCCAGCATGGTCATGCGGGCCTCGACCAGACCAATGCGGTCGCCCTTCAGCGCTATACGCTCGACGACCTCCTCGCGCGGGTCGCCCCGGGATGCCGGTGGCGTGCGCGCGTCGATCCGCGCCATATAAGCCTCGAGGTCCATATGCTCGTACGTGCCAGACGTCCCGTTCACATACGCCAGGTCCTCGTGAAACACCGTGCGCAGGACTTTACTGTCCGAGTGATAGAGACCGTCAAAATATCGGCCCATCAGCGCATGGATGCTGGTGTTCGCGTCCTGCATCATCACGCCAGCCCCTCGGCTGCAAAAGCGGCTTTCGCGGCAGGACGGCTGGCGATCCGATCCACATAGCGCGCCAGGTGCGGCCAGGCGGACAGATCGATGGCCTTGAAGTTCGCCCAAAAGACCAGAACGAACGTGTATGCGTCCGCGACAGAGAACTGGTTGTCGACCAGATAATCCCGTCCATCCGACAGGACGCTCTCGAGATAGTCGAACTTCTGCGTCACTTTCCGCCGCGCCGCGTCCTGTTCCGCATCGGTGGCTGCATCGGAAAACAACGGCCCCCAGGCCTTGTGCAGCTCTGCGGCGGCATAGTTCAGAAACTGCTGAAGACGCGCCCGCCCGACACTGCCGGGCTTTGGGGAATACGCCCGCGTTGCATTGTTGTCGGCAATGTACTGCAGGATCGCGACACCTTCGTTCAGGTGGTCGCCCGCATCCGTTTCCAGCGACGGGACATAGCCGTTTGCGTTGATTGCGCGATAATCACGCCCGTCTTCGGTCAGACCAGCAGCGGTATCCACCGCAACGATTTCAAAATCTGCGCCCACTTCGTTCAGCATGATATGGCTGGCAAGCGAGCAGGCTCCGGGTTTGTAATAGAGTTTCATCATTGGCTCCGTTTGAGTTGCAGCTTTGTCCTAGCAACGCATCAGAACGATTGATAATATCGAGTTTTCATGATAACGATCTATTAAATAGATCAATAGAGATCTCGATGACGCTTGACCAACTTGTCGCACTCGACGCCATAATCGCCACAGGCACATTCCGGGCTGCCGCCGAACGCATGAACAAGGCGCAATCCGCTGTCAGCCACCAGATCCGGAAGCTGGAGGACGAGCTTGGGTTCGCGCTGCTCTCCCGCGACAGCTATCGGCCCAGCCTGACATCAGAGGGACAGGTGTTCTATCGCGAGACGGTTCGGGTGCTGGAGCAAGTGCGCGGACTGAAGTCCGTGGCCGCCGGGCTGCGCAGCGCGCAAGAACCCATGATCTCGATTGCGATCACCGCTACAATGTCGCTTGAGCCCATCCTGAGTGTGCTCGGGAACGTCGGACGCCGCTTTCCCGGGACGCATATTCAGGTTGCGACGGAGATGATGGGCGGCCCGCTGGCCCGGCTCATGGATGGGGACGCCGACATGATCATCGCAGGCCTTGAAGGGGTTGCGATTGATGAAGTGGACACCCTGCCCGTTGGGTCTATCACAATTCGTCCTGTCGCAAGCCCGGGTTTTCCAGCCGCGCAACGTGCTGGTGTCCGGTCAAGACGGGAGATGCAGACCTTTACGCAGGTCATCGTGTCCGGGACAGGGGGGACCACCTATGACCAAAGTCGGGATCTGCTGTCAGGCGGGCAGCGCTGGACAGTCTCGGACTTCCAGGCGAAGAAAGCGATCATTAAGGCGGGTCTGGGTTGGGGCGGCGTCCCCGAGCATCTGATGGAAGACGAACTCAGCGATGGAAAACTTGTTCCCTTAAATGTCGAAGGGTTTCCGCCGAGACATACCGAGATCTTTGCCATCCGGCGGCGCGATCGCCCCATGGGGCAGGTTATGTCGAGCATCTGGTCAAGTTTCGCGCCGCAATCACAAGTCGCGTCGTGAGGCTATGGTCGTACCCGCGGAAGAGGCTGAATCGGTCAGGCGTACAGGCCAGGGCGAGGCATCGACATATGATCTGCGATATCCGTCAACGGCATACCCGTAAACAGGAGGGTCCGCTTGTGGCATCCCTGCACGCCGACGCCAGACACCGCTGACGTTCAGCGCGTGCGGAAGGGCGCATCCTGTTGAACCGCGCTTGTCGAGCGTCGGAAGACGGCGAAACGGGTTCCGTCGAGGATGGATCACGGTCAATGAATCCACCGACCGTGATCCTGTTTTCGGCATCAGGTTTCGTTCAACCCGCTGTGCCAAGCAGTTTGCGCAATTGGGTCATGGCCCAGATCGTTTCGGGATCGGACTGAAAGGCGCTCTTCAGCCCAACAGCCAGAGGACCCGACTTCATATTGAGCAAATCGCGGCACTGGTGCCTCAGCGCATCGTGTTCCGCATCTGTTATCGGTTCCGGATCCGTACGGCGCTCGTCGAGCGCGACAATGGTTTCACGCAGAGGTTTCAGCCACGCGAATGCGCTGTCCTTCGTGACACGGTCGAAGAGCTGCAGCGGGCCCTCATTGAAACCCGACTGATGTGCCTGAAACCGCAGAAGCAATTGATGCAGCTCCTGCAGAGACTTGGAAACCTTGCCCAGTGCGGTGGCGTGCAGAACGGTTGCAGTCATGGCTCTCGTCTCCTTTCGGGGTTTGTGAGCGACGATCCGGCTTCGGGTCGATTCGCAGGGTTGGCAACAAGGTGGTGTTCGCACCGCGCTTGCACAATTGCGCGCCATGCAATGCAGCTATTCGGCCCAATCCTCTTGCACCGTCCGACATTGCATTTGATCAGGTCTGGCCTTCCGGCTTCCGCTTCCCGGTCTGAACCGGAACGATGCCTCGCCATCTGCGCGCCACGGCGTTGCAGGCAAAGACGTTGCGAAAGTGGTTCAATGTGGTCGCCGCCATTCGCGGCAAGACGGAGTTGGCGGTCCTGCCCGGAATGAGAACCTTAGAGGAGCAGCCTCTATTAAACTTCCGCATCCGGGAGCGCGCAAAGATCGGCTGATCCGAACGTCCTGTACCGACGCCGGGCGATCACACGATACACGGCATCTAGAACCGGCCCTGGCAGAAGGCCCAGAATGCCGAGCCATTTCCAAGCCCCTCCCAGACGGCGCCCAACGCGAATGAATGGATCGAGCGAAGAGTAGGCATACCCGTTCTCGACATAGATCCAGGACGCAGGATCGTCGGGATCAAGCGCGTAGTACCGCATCAGTGCACTGCCGACAGTCGACTGCAACGGAATAATCCTGAATTGCTGCGCCTTGTCGTTACGGGCGATCCAGACTGCGCCGCGCGCGCTTAGTGCGCAATGCGCATACATCACGGTAAAAATTTCCCCGCCAAAACCCCGGCGATCGTGCTGTCGTTCAAATAGGAATACGGCTCCTCGTTCAACTGCATGATCGGCTTTAAATCGCAGTCTGCAAAACCGGCCGAAGCCACAAAACGCCATACCTGTTTGGCGCTCAAAGCAATCATGCACCGCATCCTGCCAAAACGAATGAATGAGATCCGGATGATCACAATGCTCACAACATCTGACAGAACGCGTTGCGGACAAACGACCATTCACACGACCACACTGAATGTGCGGTTGTAGAATGGCGTCCGGTTTTGCTAAGGTTTGTCCTCGCTATGGCTTTCTGGAGCATGCCTCAGTGATCTACCGCTTCCATGAATTTGAGCTCGATCTGCTTGCATGTGAACTGAGACGTGACGGTGACCTTGTAAGGCTCGAACCCCAGGTTTTTGCACTCTTGCTCCTGCTTGTGGAAAACAATGATCGCATCGTCACAAAGGAAGAAATGATTGAAAAAATCTGGGATGGCCGCTTCATCTCCGATGCGGCTGTGTCCAGCAGAATCAGAGCGGTTCGAAAAGCGCTTGGAGATAGCTCTGATCAACAACGATATCTGCAAACTTTCTACAAGAGAGGCTTGAGATTTCAGGTCAAACCCACGCTGCATTCTCAACCTCGGGCGCAGAGAGGGCAGGATCAGAAAACCGTCGCAAAACATGTCGTTGCACGACCGAAACCGACGATCGCCGTTCTTCCCTTTACAGCCCTGAATGATCTGGAAAAGTTCACACCCATCCCTGACGCGCTTCCACACGATCTGATCGTTGCTTTGTCTCAGTTGAGATGGGTTTCGGTGGTGGCACGTGGCTCATCTTTCAGGTTTCGCGACACGGATCAGGACGTGATCGAAATTGGAAGAATTCTCGGTGTTTCCTACTGCTTTTCCGGCAGCTTGATCGCAACTGGTCAGGGTATTTCCATAAACGTTGAACTGGCAAGCACGACCAACGGTCAGTTGATCTGGGCGGAACGGTTCAGTGCTGAACCACAGCACGTTTTTGAATTGTGCCATCGGATCGTCGCACGTTGTCTTGTCGAGATGGAATTGAATGTATCAAAAAACGAGGCGGACTCAGTGCGTCCGACCGAACCAGCCGGCCTGGACATCTGGACCACGTTTCATACCGGCCTTCAGCTTTACTATCGATTCAATAGTGTAGACAACGAGACTGCACTGACATTGTTTGAACAGGCCTGCCGCGCTGACGGGTCGTTTTGTCGTGCACATGCCGCGCTGTCCAGCGCGTATTTTCAGAAGGCATTCTATCAATACGGTGACAAACGTCCCGAATACATCGAGCTGTGTCGAACGGCCGCAATGCGTGCTGTAGAAATTGATCCTCTCGATCCGTTTGCAAACTATGCAATGGGGCGCGTTTTCTGGTTGACCCACGATGTTGAAGAAAGCGCAAACTGGTTTGAACACGCCATCACCAACAGCCCAAGTTACGCGCATGGTCACTATGCGCATTCCTGGGCCCGGATTGTCCTCGGGCAGAGTTCCGGCGCCCTTGATTGCGCGGAAGAGGCCATGAGACTCAGCCCGCTTGATCCGTTCCTTGCGAGCATGCAGTGGGTCAAGGCTTGTGCGCTTCTGGACATGGAAAAGCCGCAAGACGCTGTGATCTGGTCAGAAAGGGCCGCGCGAGCTCCGCGCTCGACAATCGTCATGCCGCTTCTTGCCGTCGTCGCCAATCAGGCTGCC
>JBCCHI010000153.1:0-7693 GCA_039028815.1 Pseudomonadota bacterium | reverse complement strand
CCACGCGCGCGCGGCGGTGGCGCGGGCGATGCCGGACATTGCGCCGGTGCGGCGGGTGGGTCTGCTGATCTACGGGCCCGGACCGGAAGGGTCGTGCAGCGGCATCACGCTGAAATTCGGACCGGTGGCCGATGCCGCGGAGCCGGTGATCGGGGCGATTGACGCGCTGGATCCGGTGGGTCTGACGCCGCTGACCGAGTCGGTGCGCGTGGCGGCGGAGGTGCTGGACTATCGCACGACACCGGGGATCGTGGTGCTGGTGACCGACGGCAACGAAACCTGCGGCGGGCGGCCCTGTGCGCTGGGGGCCGAACTGGCGCAGACGGCGCAGGACCTGACAGTGCATGTGATCGGGTTCCGGGTGGTCCACGACCCGTTCGGCTGGAACAACCCCGAGGCCGCGCGGGTGGCGGACGGAACATCGGTGGCCAAGTGTCTGGCAGACCGGACGGGTGGCCTTTACGTGCCGACCGAGACGGTCGAAGACCTGGCCGAGGCGCTGCGCCAGACGCTGGGCTGCGCAGTGATCGGGTGAGCGTGGCCGGGACGAACCGGGGCGAACCCTGCGCGCAGACACCGCCCGGCGGAAGTTAGCCCTTTTCCCGGACACTCCCGACGCGGGGTCGGGCGCGTGTTGATCATGCCGCGCAGGCTGGCAGGGCGGCGGACCGCTCTGGACTGGCGAGTGCGTTGGCGCACGGTTGTGCGCGCTGGTCCGGGATGGCCGACCGCGCGGGCGGAGCACGGGGGCAGCCACAAAACAGGCGGGGTTGCCCCTGCCCTTCACTGTCCAGGTTCCCGAAGCGGTTTTGTTCACGCCCCGCTCACCGCTTCCCGGCGGACCATCCGGCGGGCGGAGCACGGGGGCAGCCACAAAAAAGGCGGGGTTGCCCCCGCCTTTCACTGTCCAAGTTCCCGAAGCGTTTTTTGTTCAGGCCCCGCTCACCGCTTCCGGACGCCGGGGGGCGGACCCCTCTGGCCTGACATGAGCGTTGCGTGCCGCGGCGATCCCTGCGTGCAGACACCGCCCGGCGGGATTTATCCCTTTTCCTCGACGATCTCGACCAGGTGCGGGATCTTGTTGATCATGCCGCGCACGCTGGGCGTGTCCTCGAGTTCGCGGGTCTTGTGCATCTTGTTCAGCCCCAGCCCGATCAGCGTGGCGCGCTGGTCCTGCGGGCGGCGGATGGGCGAGCCCACCTGTTTGACGACGAGTGTCTTGGCCATGATGTGCTCTCCTTACGCCTCTGCCGGCGCGTCGGGGGCCGGAGCCTCTGCCGCGGGCGCGGAGGCGGCGGCGGGCGCATCGCCCCGGTTGAGGATGTCGGCCACCTTCTTGCCGCGGCGCTGCGCGACCATCCGGGGGCTGGCCTCTTTGGACAGGCCGTTCATCGTGGCGCGGATCATGTTGTAGGGGTTCTGCGAGCCGATCGACTTGGCGACCACATCCTGCACGCCCAGCATTTCAAAGACGGCGCGCATCGGCCCCCCGGCGATGATCCCGGTCCCGGTGGGCGCGGTGCGCATGACCACCTTGCCGGCGCCATGGCGGCCCTCGATATCATGGTGCAGCGTGCGGCCCTCGCGCAGGGGCACGCGGACCATCTGGCGCTTGGCCTGTTCGGTGGCCTTGCGGATCGCCTCGGGCACTTCCTTGGCCTTGCCCTTGCCAAAGCCGACGCGGCCCTTCTGGTCGCCGACGACGACGAGCGCGGCAAAGCCAAAGCGCTTGCCGCCCTTGACGGTCTTCGACACGCGGTTGATCGCGACGAGGCGATCTGCAAATTCGGGGGCTTCGTCGCGGTCGCGTCCGCCCCTGCGGTTGTCATCTCTGGCCATGTCGGGCCCTTTCGCTGCGGCACGGGGTCCCGTGCCTGTTGTCCAATCCTGGTGGGCGCCTTCCGGCCCCCCGGATCATCGAGCCGCGCCATCACCGGCGCGGCTGCGCATCAGATTTTCAGACCCGCCTCGCGGGCGGCATCGGCAAGCGCCTTGACCCGACCGTGAAAGAGCAGGCCGCCCCGGTCGAACTGCGCCTCGGTGACGCCGGCCTTTTTGGCGCGCTCGGCGATCGTGGTGCCGATTTTCGCGGCGGCCTCGACCGTGTTCTTGCCGTAAAAGCCCAGATCCTTTTCGAGCGTCGATGCGGCGGCGAGCGTGACGCCCCTTGCATCGTCGATCAGTTGCACGCTCATGTTCTTGGAGGAACGATGAACGCTGAGGCGCGCCCGGCCTGCATTGACCTTGCGCAGTTTGCTCCGGACGCGCTGGCGGCGTTTCTGGAACAGGTCTCTTTTGCTGTTTGCCATCTGTCGCGTCCCTTACTTCTTCTTGCCTTCCTTCTGGAAGATATACTCGTTCTTGTAGCGGATGCCCTTGCCCTTGTAGGGCTCGGGGCGGCGCCATTCGCGGATATTGGCCGCGACCTGTCCGACGAGCTGCTTGTCATGGCCCTCGACCACCAGTTCGGTGGGTTTGGGCGCGGTCACGGTCACACCGTCGGGCACCTCGAAATCCACGTCATGCGAGAGGCCGAGGTTGAGCTTGAGCACATTGCCCTGCATCTGCGCCCGGTAGCCGACGCCGCGGATCTCAAGCTCTTGCCTGAAGGTTTCTTTCGAGCCGTGCACCATGTTGGCGATGATCGTGCGGGTCATGCCCCATTGCTGGCGCGCGCGCTTGGACTTGCCGCGCGGGGCCACGGTGACGGTGCCGTCCTCGACCTGCAGCGTGATGTCGTCTGCGGCGGTGAAGGACGAGCTGGCCCTGGGGCCCTTGATCTCGATTGTCTGGCCGCTGAGCGTCGCGGTGACGCCATCGGGCAGGGCAACCGGCTGTTTTCCTATACGAGACATATCCGGCTCCTCAGAATACGGTGCAGAGCACTTCGCCGCCGACATTGGCGGCGCGGGCGCTGGCATCCGACATCACGCCCTTTGACGTGGAGACGATGGACACGCCGAGCCCCTGGCGGACCGAGGGCAGGTCGCCGACGCCGAGATAGACGCGGCGGCCGGGTTTCGACACGCGCTTGAGTTCGCGGATCACCGGAGCGCCCTCGTAATACTTCAGGCTGACCTCGATGGTCTGGTGGCCCTTGTCGTTCGAGCTGGTCTCGAAGCCGCGGATATAGCCTTCGTCGGCCAGCACGTCGAGCACGCGGACGCGCATTCGGGAGCCGGGCATGGACACGGTGGATTTGCCGCGCATGGCCGCGTTGCGGATGCGGGTGAGCATATCGCCGATCGGATCGTTCATCTCATGCCCTCCTTACCAGCTTGATTTCACGACGCCGGGCAGCTGGCCGGCGGAGCCCAGATCGCGCAGCGCGATCCGGCTGATTTTCAGCTTGCGGTAATAGGCGTGCGGACGCCCCGTGAGCTGGCAGCGGTTGTGCAGGCGGGTGGCCGAACTGTTGCGCGGCAGCTTCGCCAGTTTCAGCGAGGCGCGAAACCGGTCTTCCATCGGCTTTTCGCGGTCGTTGATGATCTCCTTGAGCGCGGCGCGCCGGGCGGCGTATTGCTTGACGAGCCGCTGGCGCTTGGTTTCGCGTTCAACCATTGCTTTCTTTGCCATATCTCTGATCTCCTCCGGCTCAGTCCCTGAAGGGCATGTTGAAGTGCTTCAACAGCGCCCTGGCTTCAGCGTCGGTCTGCGCCGTGGTTCCGATGACAACGTCAATGCCCCAGACTTCGTCGACCTTGTCGAAGTTGATTTCGGGAAAGACGATATGTTCCTTGATGCCGAGCGCATAGTTGCCGCGGCCGTCGAACGACCTGGGCAACACGCCGCGAAAGTCGCGGATGCGCGGCATGGCGATGGTGACCAGGCGGTCCAGGAATTCGTACATCCGGTCGCCGCGCAGCGTCACCTTGGCGCCCATCGGCATGCCTTCACGCACGCGGAACCCGGCGATCGAGTTCTTGGCGGTGGTGACGACGGCGTGCTGACCGGCGATGGTGGACAGATCTTCCTGCGCCGATTTGGCCTTTTTGGAATCCTTCACCGCCTCCGCACCGCAGCCGATGTTCAGCACGATCTTGTCGAGCTTGGGGATCTGCATGTCATTCTTGTAGCCGAACTCTTCTTTCAGCGCGGCGCGAATGCTGTCGCGGTAGGCGGCCTTGAGGCGCGGGGTATAGCCCTGGGTATCAAGCATCAATCACGTCCCCCGTTGTCTTGGCGAAGCGGACTTTCCTGCCGTCTTCCATGCGAAACCCGACGCGGCTGGGTTTGCCGTTGGCGTCCAGAATGGCGATGTTGGACAGATCGACCGGCATCGCCTTGGGCAGGCGTCCGCCCTGGGAGGACTGGCTCTGGCGGGTGTGACGCACGGCCATGTTGATGCCGTCGACCACGGCCTTGCCGGCCCTGGGGTCGACAGAGGCGATGGTGCCTTCCTTGCCCTTGTCCTTGCCGGCGAGCACGACGACCTTGTCGCCCTTTTTCAGTTTCGCGGCCATCCTACAGCACCTCCGGGGCGAGCGAGATGATCTTCATGAAGTTCTTGGCCCGCAGCTCGCGCACGACGGGTCCGAAGATGCGGGTGCCGATCGGCTCTCCCGCGTTGTTGAGGATCACGGCCGCGTTGCGGTCAAAGCGGATGGCGGTGCCATCCTCGCGGCGGATTTCCTTGGCTGTGCGCACGACGACGGCCTTGCGCACGTCGCCTTTTTTCACGCGGCCCCGCGGAATGGCCTCTTTGACCGACACCACGATGATGTCGCCCACAGAGGCGTATTTGCGTTTGGAGCCGCCCAGAACCTTGATGCACTGCACCCGGCGCGCGCCGGAATTGTCAGCAACATCCAGATTGGTCTGCATCTGGATCATTTGGTTTCTCCCGACCTGTGGGACCGCGCCTTTGCGCCATTGGCCCCAGGGTTTCGATCAAACCGGGGGTGAAAGCCTAGGCCTCCAGCACCTCCCAGCGTTTCGTCTTTGATTTCGGCGCGCATTCCTGAATGCGCACGGAGTCGCCCACCCTGAACGCGTTGTTTTCGTCATGGGCGCGGTATTTCTTGGATTTCCGGATCGTCTTTTGCAGCACCGGGTGCTTGAAGCGACGTTCGACGGAGACCGTCACGGTCTGGGCGTTCGCGTCGGAGGT
Source organism: Pseudomonadota bacterium (assembly GCA_039028815.1). Lineage (GTDB taxonomy): Bacteria > Pseudomonadota > Alphaproteobacteria > Rhodobacterales > Rhodobacteraceae > Roseovarius. The sequence continues at coordinate 2,583 of JBCCHI010000153.1, read as the reverse complement.
GACGACGCCTTGCAGGATACGTTTGGGCATCTTGTCCTCTCCTTATTCGGTTGCGGCGGCGTCAGGGGCGCCGGCGGCTTTTTCATTGAGTATGGTTTTCACGCGCGCCACGTTGCGGCGCACCACGCGGATGCGCGCGGGGTTTTCCAGCGCGCCGGTGGCGGCCTGAAAGCGCAGGTTGAACTGTTCTTTCTTCAGGCTGGACAGCTCTTCACGCAGCTGGTCCGGCGTCTTGTCACGCAATTCCTGGGCGTCCATCGCCGCATCCTTTCCACATCACCGGCGGGCGCCTGTCGGCAGGGTGACCCGAAGCCCGGTGGAGCATCAAACGAATCGCCGGGTGAGGTCCCCGGCGCTGACCGGCGTCGTTTAGTCAAACTTGCCGGACAGGACAAGCAAAAGTTTTCGGCGCGGGGCGCGGATGCGCCCGCAGGGGCACACGACGTGCGACGATAGGGCATTTGCCTGTCTCCTGTGCAATTGATAATAACCCGCAGCCGCAAGCTGATCCCTTTACCTGCCCGGAAAGGGGATTATTTAGCCCGAAAGAACAACCAGAAGGACCGATCAACATGAAACTGATCCTGGATCGACGTACGCTGCTGATGGCCGGCTCTGCCGCGCTGATCACGCGCCCGGCCCTTGCCGCCGGATCACATGAGGTGCAGATGCTCAACAAGGACCCCGACGATTCCAAGCGGCGGATGGTGTTCCTGCCCAACGTGATCGTCGTCCAGCCCGGTGACACGATCAACTTCTTGCCGGTGGATCGCGGTCACAACTGCGAGACGGTCGACGGCATGATGCCCGAGAGTGCGGAGGCCTGGAAAGGCAAGATCAACGAAGAGGTCTCTGTCACGCTGGAGGCGCCGGGCTTTTACGGCTACCAGTGCACGCCGCATGTCAGCCAGGGCATGGTCGGGCTGATCATTGTCGATGGCGAGGGCAAGATGGACAATTTCGAGGCCGCCAAGGAGGTGCGCCAGCGTGGTCAGGCCAAGAAGGTGTGGACCGCGATCTGGGAAACGGTCGATGCCGAAGGGCTTGCCTCCTGAGCAGGCGACGGCGGCGGGCGCCCCCTGAGCGCAGCGCGGCCTGTCACGATGAGATCCCGGGCGAGGCCCCGGACAGGACCCCGGCCGCTGCGCCGGGGTTTTTCTGTGCGCGGCCGTCCGGCAGCGCCGCGGTCAGCCCCATTTGTAGTTGAAACTGATGCTGATGCGGTCGGCCTCGGACGGGTTGATCGGAACCTCGTGGCGCAGCCAGCTTTCCCAGAGCAGGACATCGCCCGGCTGCGGTGTCACCGAAATGAAGGGCCGCAGCGTGTCCGGCGCATCCTTGCGGCGCGGCGGCGCAGCCATCATCCGGGCCGACCGGGGGTCTTCCAGCCTGAGCGCCGAGGTGTCGCGGGGCATGGCGACGTAGGTTGTGCCGGATATCACCGAATGCGGATGGATGTGAGAGCCATGCGCGCCGCCCTCTGGCAGAATGTTGATCCAGATATCCTCCAGCGTGAGGGGCTGGCCGTCGAGGTCGAAACACAGGGTTTCGGCAAAGGCCGCGACATGGGCGTCCAGCGCGCGCACGAGATCGGCAAAGATCGGGAACCGCCAGGGCAGATCGGTGAGCGACGCATAGGACGTGTAGCCGGGATAGAGGTTGTCTTCGCACCAGGTCTGACCGGCGTCGTCGTCGGAGGCGATGGAATAGCACGATGTTTCAAGCTCGGACATGTCGATGGCCGGACCGTGCTCTGACAGGGCGGCGCGGTAGAGGGGCGTGACGAAGAGCGGTGTTGTGGTGGCCATGGTCCCGATTTAGCGCAGGCGCGCGCCGGGCGCGAGGGCGAACTCGGCTGCCGGAGCGGGCCGGCATGTTTCGGTACCGGTGCCGTGGCGGGCGTGGTATCGGGTGGGCGGCGCGGCACACCCGCACGGGGGCGACAGGATGGACACAGGGGTCGGGGATGCGTTGACAGGGGATGCCGCCGCCGTGCGGGCCCTGGGCACACGGCTGCGCGGCCCCCGGGACGCGGCACTGACGCAGGCGCTGCTGGCGCTGTCGCCGGCCCAGACGGCCCGCCTGATCCTGCGCCTGAGCGCCAGGGATGCCCGGCGCCTGATCGGGATGCTGCCCGAAGCGCCCAGTCTGCGGGTTTTGCGGGCCCTGGATCCGAGCATCGCCGAGGAACTGGTGGATGACACGACGCGGGACCGTCTGGCCCGGCTGATCAACGGCCTGCCGCGCGATCAGGCGGTCGATGTGCTGGACGAGATGCCCGGCAGTCTGCGCAGGGCTCTGCTGCCCCTGCTGGAGGATCGCGCGGCGCTGGCGCGGGCGCTGGACCATCTCAAGGACAGCGCCGGGGCCGTCATGGAGCGCCGGTTCGTCTCGGCCGGCGAGGATCAGACCGTGGGCGGGGTGATCGAGGCGATCCGCGCACATGCCGACCGGATCGGGAAAATCTATGCGGTCTATGTGACCGATGCGCAGGGCCGTCTGACCGGATATCTGAAGCTGCGTGATCTGCTGTTGCAGGACCGCGCGGCGCGGGTCGGCGATATCCAGCGGGACAACCCGGTG
>JBCCHI010000152.1:0-7714 GCA_039028815.1 Pseudomonadota bacterium | reverse complement strand
TGCGTCAGGCACCGTTTGAGGCGCTGGAGTCAGGTTCCCCCGTGTCAGATGAACCTTGCGCGTTCTTCCGGGACCGGTTTGGCAAGCTCCAGCGCTTCTGACAGGTCGATCGAACGATCAAACAACGCCCGTCCGACGATGGCGCCTGACAGATGCGGCACGTATTTCATGCGTGACAGATCATCCAGCGACCGGGTCAGGCCACGCGCGATGACCGGTGTTCTCGTCTCCGATGAAAGCTGCGTGATCGTGGCCAGACTGTCCTCGGTTTCTTCAAGATCAGCGTCGATATCCGTGACGATAAACGCCGCAAGCGGATCGTTCTCGAATGCCTTGAGCAGCCAGGATGGTGTGATTGCGCCCCGCCCACGCCAGCCTTCGGTGGCAACGGTGCCCTGATAGACATCTATGGCCACCACGATCTGCTCGGGGTAGGCCCGCGCGGCTTCTTTCACCAGATCGGGCTGTTGAATGGCCATCGTGCCGACAATGACCCGTCCGGCGCCCGCATCAATCCAGTCCTCGATCTGCTTCATCGTGCGAAAGCCGCCCCCCAGCATCACGCTGGCGCTGACGGTTCGAAGGAGGTCCCGGATCATGTCCTCATTTCGCGAATCACCCTGTAGCGCATCGAAATCAGTGATCTGAATCCAGGCCGCCCCGGCCTGGGCAAATTCATTGGCCTTGGCCACGGGGTCGACATGCCAGATGTGCGGCTCTTCCAGCCGTCCGCGATACAGGCTGACGCATCTGCCGTTGAGAAGTTCAATAAGGGGGTACAGGATCATGCGTATCTCCCTTCAGGTGTTGGTCCCGTCGCATGACCGCAAGCATACAGGAATTCCCCGGATCATGCAGAACTAAAGCGTTTCGCGATAAACCTGAACCACAGTGTGCCGCGTAACGCGGTGCATCGTTCCTATGCTGTGCGCCTTTCACCGTCAGCTGATGTCTCAGGTCAAAGGCAAAAGGCTTTGGTTGCGAAACTTTGCCCTGCACAACAGAGCAGGACAGCGCGGGAGCCTGCGCTGCACCCGTCCCGACCGGCCTAGAGGACCATCACGTCAGAGGGGCAGGGGTCCGGTCCGGCAGGTTTCGGGGCCCGCCGAGAGACCGCGTCACGCGCAAATCGTGACACAACGGCCAAACGGGGGCGTCGCAGGCACCGGCACGGCCCAGATGACGGGAAACGGCGGGGCCGGACCGACCGGCCCGTCGAGATCCGTCAGCATCACCAGAACAGAGGGCCGGAGCGCACGCGCGACCTCGATCACTTCGGCGAAGGCGGTACCGCCGCCGCGCCGCATGCGAATGTCGGGAAACCGCGTATGCGGACCCAGCCGCATGTTTGTGTGAACCTCTGAATCAAAGCCCAGCAGATGCCCTTCCGCCCCGGTGCGCTGCGCGATTGCCCGGGTTTCCCTCGCGAAGTGCGTGAACTGCCGGTCATTGACCGAACTCGATGTATCCAGACCGATGACAAGGCGCGGGCGGCGATCGTCCCGCGCGAGACCGGGCTCGAAGACCGGCGCGGCCCCACCGTGCGTTCTGGCCTCGGCGTCCAGGGCAATCCAGCGCCGCGCGGGCCTGCGGTGGCTGCGGCGGGGATGCGCGGTCACAGCCCGCGTCACAAGCCGGCGCAACAGCACCTCCCAGGGCGTGTCGGCCCCTGGCAGATCGCCAAACGCGGTCAGTGTCGCGCCGATACCGGCCCCGGCGCTCCGGCCTGCGGTCAGGGCCTGATCAAGCCGCCCGCGCCAGCGGTCCGGGTCCGGGGCGCTGTCCTGCTCGGGGTCAAGATCCGGCGAGAAATCGCGCGCGTGCGCATAACGGCGGGCCGAATCGCGTCGCGACTGGCCTGCGCGTGTTTCACTGAGATGCATGTAGAGCCGTTCCGCGCTCCACTCCGCCAGAAGCGGCGATGGCGCCAGCGGCATGCCCGCGCGGTGCTCCAGCAGTTCCGACAGCCGAACGGCCGGCCGGGGCAGGGCATGTCCGGCCTGAAGGAGCGTCTCGTTCACGATCGCATCGCAGGCCAGGTTGAAAAGGTCGCCGGCAAAGGCCGGTCCTTCGCGAGTCGCCATGGCGCTCGACCGTGCGCTGTGGCGCAGGGCAACATGCAAGACGTGATGCGCCAGAAGCCCGGTCTGTTCCGACAGCGGCCGGGTTTCGAAATCCAGCCCGTAAAAAATGCAGTCGCCCCGGCTGCGTGTTGCGGTTTCGGTGTCGCGATGCGTGCACCATAGCGCAAGAGCGGCGATGGCGGGATCGACCGACGGCATCGCGGCCAGCGCCGCGCGCGCCCTGACGCTGTGCACCGGATCTGTCACGGCTGCTCTGCGCCGTGCGCACGCGCATAGCGCGAATAGGCCGCCGAGTCCCGGAAGGCCTCGTGCCACCCGCGATCAAGCGCCCGGCGGATCAAAAGCTCGAATCCAAAGCGCGCCAGCTCGGCCAGTGGCAGACCGGACGCCTTCACATCACCGATGCCCGCCATCAGTTCGATCATGTCCGCGATCGAGGCGTCATCGGCGCGGGCGACCAGCGCATAGATCAGACCCACAAGCCCGTTGACCGTTTGCGGATAGAGATCGCGCCGCGCGGATCCGCTGGCTGCCAGCAGTTCGTCTATCGTGATCAGCGCGTCGATTTCATCAGCCACGCGGGCAAACTCTGCGGCCGGTGCAAGGCCCACCGTGCCCGCAATCATGGTCTGGCGCAGCTGTTTGTCCGGCACGGCATGCATGATGGCGCTGACCCGTTCCCAGGACCGTGGGGTGCAGGCGATCATTTCGTCGCGGTGCAGGCTGTCCTCCACCGTGTCCAGAAGGTCCGGGCGGCTGCGCAGAAAAGCGGTCACGGCGGGATGGATCTTGCGCTCTATCGCGTAGTGTTCCAGCCAGTCCTGCGCGTTGGCCTGTACGTGAAGGTGGATCAGCCTGTCCGACAATGCGCTGCCCATTTCATAGGCAATCGCGCCATCCTCGACCGTGTTGCCCGCCGCAACGACAAGGACGCTGTCGGGAAGAACATGCCGCCCGACCCGACGTTCCTGCAGCAACCCGTAGACCGTAGGCTGCAGATAGGGCGAGGCAGAGGTCAGTTCGTCGAGAAACAGCAGGGCGGGCCGGTCAGGGTCGTCGGGCAAGTCTTCCGGGCGGTACCAGATCGTGCGCTGCGCGTCATGATCGTAATACGGCAAGCCTCGCAGATCCTGCGGCTCGATGGTTGTCAGGCGAATGTCGAACAGGCGCGCCCCCATGCGCGCGGCCAGTGTGCGCACCAGCTCTGTCTTGCCCACGCCGGGGCGCCCGTGCAGCATCCAGGACACGGTCAGCCCTTGTGAGGTTTGCGCCTGCCAGCCCGCGTCCAGTGTTCTGAGCGCCTCGCCCGCCGAAAGGATTCTTGCATTCAGGCTCATCCGTGTTCGACCCTTGGTTGCGAAAGCAGGGCGTCAAGACGCGCGCGCGCCGTGACGGAGGACGTGTTGAACGCCACGCTGCGCAGAAATTCGTTCTCGCGCAGATTGGCCCGGTGCAGGCTCGATTCGGTCAGGTTCCCGTCAAACAGACCGGTGCGGATCCAGCCTTGCTCTTCGGCATCAAGGGGCAGCACGCGGGTCTTGCCGGAATCGGTCTGCACTGACACCAGCGTCAGCGGAGGCAGGTTGGCCAGATCGGACTGATCGACCACAAGATAGATCTCGCCGGTCTCGATCCCGCGCTTTGCAGCGATGCGCGCCAGCAGCGCGCGGCCCTTGAAGTTCAGCGTATCCAGTGTCTGTGCGGCCGCGTCCGCGGAGGTGACGCCGGCACGCTTGTTTCTGGGAACGCGCAACACGCGCAATTCAACGAATCCGATGAAGATCAGCATCAGAACCGGGGCCTGGCTGACCGGCAAGGCCATGTCCGGCCAGATGAGCATGATCAGCACAAACGGCATCAGCGCCAGGGAAAAGCGCAGAATCTGGCTTTCCAGGATAATCCGTCCGTACAGGCCCCGCCGCGCCGGCCAGCGCGGCCATAGCGTGATGCGTTCCAGAATCTTGCGCGGCGCCGACCGGAACGCCAGCGCACCTGTATTCCAGACCGTGTCGGGGCAGACGACGAACAGACTCACATACACCTCATGGCAGACAGACAGTCACGCGTGACACAAGTTAGGGTTATGCAGCGCAAGGCCAAGACACCGTCTGAAAACCCGCGTGGTGCCTGACCGGTATCACGGAGACCAGCGGATGCCGCGCGGCGCCATCTGCATCCACTCGGGCACGCCAAACACCTGCTCCAGTCCGACAAGAAGAACACAGATCAGGATGATCGCAAGAACGAACTTCACGCGGCTTTCGGCAGCAGGGCGCTGCACCCACCGCTTCATGCGGAACAGCCAGCGATGGTTCACCCGAACCTCCTGTGGTTGTGACTCATTTGCGGCCGGACCCGTCCGGCGCTTGATTTTCCGCTCCGAGTTTACGATGAAGCGGCTCACTGACATCGGAAGAGTTTACGCCGCGCAGATCATGCCCTCGCACGCTGAAACCCGCACCTTGCCGTATAGTGCAACACAGATGTTCGATCTTGTGGCCGATGTCGAGGCCTATCCCCAGTTTCTGCCGTGGACGGCTGCGGCCAGGATACGCTCTGTCACCCCGCGCGACGACGGCGCACGCGAAATGCTGGCCGATCTTGTGATCAGCTTCAAAGTGTTCCGCGAAAGGTTCGGCAGTCGCGTGCTGCTCTGGGATGCGGACCGGCGGATCGAGACAGAATATCTCGACGGGCCGTTTCGATACCTGAAATCGAACTGGCTGTTCGAGGACCAGGAAGACGGCGGTTGCAGTGTTTCCTTCGATGTGAGTTTCGAGTTTAAAAACAGAATACTGCAAGGCGCGGCTGAGATATTTTTCTATGAGGCGATGCGCCGTGTCGTGCGCGCCTTCGAGACCCGCGCGCACGCGCTTTACCGTGATGGTTGATCCGGCGCTTTCCCTGGCCCGGCGGCTTGCAGACTTCGCCTGCGCGGCGACACCGGATGATGCGGCCGGCGCTGTCCTGCGTCTGTCGATGCTGGATTGGGCCGCCGTGGCCCACGCGGGCCGGACTGAACCGGTGACCCGGATCATGCGCGACACGTTCGCGGCAGAGGGCGGGGCGCAGGAGGCGCATGTGCTGGGTCTGCCCGGGATGCGCCCGGCCAGAACAGCGGCGCTGATCAACGGCGCGACATCCCACGCGCTTGATTACGATGACACGCATTTCGACCATATCGGCCATCCCAGCGTCGCCGTCCTGCCCGCAGCGCTGGCTGTGGCAGAGCGTGTTGGTGCCACGGGGCGTGCCCTGCAGCACGCCGCACTGACGGGGGCAGAACTGTCGATCCGGCTGGGCACCTGGCTCGGGCGATCACATTATCAGGCCGGATTCCACCAGACGGCCACGGCCGGTGCCTTCGGGGCCGCGACCGCGGCGGGTCTTTTGCTGGATTTGTCGCCTCACCAGATGGAAACGGCCCTGGCGGTATGCACCACGCGCGCCTCGGGGCTGAAGGCGCAGTTCGGAACGATGGGCAAACCGTTCAACGCCGGGCTTGCGGCCTCAAACGGGGTGGAGGCGGCCATGCTTGCCGCGCATGGATTTGTCAGCACGTCTGCCGCGCTCGACGGACCTGCCAGCTTTGCCGCAACCCATCACGGCGCGGCGTCCGAAGCCGGGTTCGAGGCGATGGGAACCGCGTGGCGCTTTGCTGACGTCAAGCATAAATTTCATGCGTGCTGTCACGGTTTGCACGCAACTCTTGAAGCGTTGCGTGATGTCGGGACCGCCCCGGACCGCGTGGCACGCATTGACGTGACCACCCATCCAAGATGGATGAGCGTGTGCAACATCCCCTGTCCAGGGACGGGTCTGGAGGCCAAGTTCAGTTACGCCCAGGTTGTCGCTCTTGTCCTGTCCGGTCACGACACGGCGCGGCTGGACACGTTCACGGATGCGCTGTGCCATGATCCGCAGGTCGCTCGGTTTCGCAATCGCGTGACCGTGACCGAGGATGCCACGCTTTCGGAGCTGCAGGCGCAGGTCACCGTCACCGACGACGCCGGCCATGTCGAGCGCCGGATGTCCGATCTGGACCAGCCGCTGCCTCTGGACACCCGGGAACGCAGGGTGCGCGCCAAGGCCGCCGCCCTGATCGGGCAGGCGCGCGCGGACCGGCTGTGGCACCTGATCACGCAAGAGGCTTCTGCGCGCCGGATCATGCAGGCGCTCATGGCCGATCAGATGTCCGATTGATCCGAGACTGCCGCGCGCAACAGCGCGAGCGCATGATCGCGGGCCGCACAGCGCACGGCGCCTCGCCCCAAGGCGCCAAATTCGACGGTTTCCGTGCGCGCTGTCGTGCGCGAGGCCAGGCCGAAGCAAACGCGCCCCTCGGGCTTGTGTTCGGATCCGCCCGGTCCGGCGATGCCGGTGATCGAAACGGCAATATCCGCATCGGATCGGGCCAGCGCACCCCCGGCCATCTCCCGGGCGATCGGTTCGGATACGGCACCGTATGCCTGCAACGTCGTCTCCGCCACGCCGAGCATCTCGCATTTGGCGGCATTCGAATAGGTGACGAACCCGCGATCCACCACATCGGACGAGCCCGGTACATCGGTAAGCGCGGCCGCCACCATGCCGCCGGTACAGGATTCAGCCGTGGCGATCTTCACCCCGCGCGCACGGGCGGCGCTCAGGATGTCGGCGGGCAGGCTCACACGAACACACCGTGTGCCACCGCCGCCAGCACCGCCACGCCGAGCGCCGCCATCACTCCTGCAAAGATGTCATCCAGCATCACTCCAAGCGCATCGTGCCGTCGGTCCGCCCATCCGACGGGGCCGGGTTTCCAGATGTCGAAGACGCGAAACAGAAGAAATCCCGCAATCCAGCCGGGCCAGAGCGCGAGCACTGGCGCGCCGGCCATGGCCGCGCCGATCGAGACTGGCCAGAGCGCGCACAGCTGGCCGGCCACTTCGTCGATCACGATCTCGGAGGGGTCATGATCCTCCATCCCCCGTGTCGCGACATGCGTCACCCACCACCCGACAAGGAAAATGCCCGCCGTGGCAAGCGCCAGCAGAACGGGTCCACCCGCCAGGTGCAGACACAGCGCCAGCGGCAGGGCGCCCAACGACCCCCAGGTGCCCGGAGCCGGACGCAGGAGCCCCAGACCGAAAGCCGTGGCGACGAGACGCGCGAAAGTCATGAGCGTTGTTTAGAATGCGCGATGCCGGCACGCAATCTCTACCGGCGGCACGATCCTGACCGCGCGCCAGAGAAATGACTAAAAATTAATCACATTGCCAAAGGTATCGGCAAAGTTGCCCCGTTTTCTTGAATTTTTGCGCAGCGCAACGTTAAACGGAGGCGTGCACATGATTTAGGCAAACAAGTCAGCCGTGATGAATTCACACGCAAACCCCCTGGTGATCCTGGCGCCGATGGCCGGCATAACCGATCTGCCATTCCGCACAGTGGTTGCGCGCTTCGGCGTGGATCGCGTTGTCAGCGAGATGATCGCCAGCGCCGATATTCTGACCAAGCGGCCTGGTACGCGGGCAAAGGCGGAGCTGGGGCTTGACGCGGCCAATACCGCAGTGCAGCTCGCCGGATGTGAGGCGCGCTGGATGGCGGAGGCCGCGCGCCTGTGCGAGGCGGGCGGCGCCCGGGTCATC
>JBCCHI010000151.1:0-7778 GCA_039028815.1 Pseudomonadota bacterium | reverse complement strand
CGATAGGCCTCATCCGCCTTGAAGCGGTGCAGGCCCAGCTTGTCCTCTTCGGCGAAGACGGCGACCGTGCGCTTGCCGAGTTCGTTGGCCGCGCGCATGATCCGAATGGCGATTTCGCCACGATTGGCGATCAGGATTTTGTCAAAGTCGGCCATCATGTCCCCTGTACGCTGGGCGGGTATGCCAGTTTGCTGTCAGCGTCCCGCCCTTTGCTGCGGTTCTAGAATCAGCACGGCATGCACGCAATCCGCACATCTGGGTAGCGTGTCGCCCTCAGTCGGGCTGGACCAGACGCGACGCAGCCTCTGCCGGACGCGTCAGTCCGAGCTGTCCCATATTCGCTTCCAGGTCCGATCTGAGGATCGAAACCAGGTGCGCGGGGCCCTGCGGCCCGAGCGCGGCCACCGCGTAGTGCCAGGCGCGGCCCATCATCACCAGATCGGCCCCGAGCGCCAGCGCGCGCAGAATGTCCAGTCCGCTTTCCACGCCGCCGTCCAGAATCAGCGGCAGCCCGACGGCTTTCCGGATGCCGGGCAGCGCCTCGATCGTGGCGGGCGCGCCGTCGAACTGGCGCCCGGCGTGGTTGGAGATCCAGATCGCGTCGGCCCCGGTCTTCTCGATCTTTCGGGCGGCCTGCGCATCCAGAACGCCCTTGACGATCAGCGGGCCCTGCCAGTGCGCGCGCAGCCAGTCCAGATATCCCCAGTCCGGCGCGGTGCGCAGCAGATAACCCGCATGCTGATTCGAGGGCAGGCCCTTGGTGTCGGGCATGTAATCGTCGATAAAGCGCATCCGCGGCATGCCGCGCCCGGCCATTGCCAGTGCCCAGGCCGGCCGGGTGGCGATCTGCGCCAGCAGGCGCGGTGTGATCCGGGGCGGCGTGGTCAGCCCGGATCGGGTCTGGCGTTCCCTGCGGCTGGCCACCGGCACATCAACCGTCAGAATGAGGGTGGAAAACCCGGCATTCCGAATGCGCTCCAGCATGTCGCGGCGGATTTCGGTGTCGCGCGGCGGGTAGAGTTGAAACCAGGCGTGTTCACCGATAACGCCTTGCATATCCTCGGGTTTTTGTGTGGCGACCGTGGATATCGCATAGGGGATGCCGGCCTTTGCCGCGGCGCGCGCCAGCATCTTTTCCGCGTCCGGCCAGATCATGCCGGACATGCCCAGCGGGGCCATGCCGACAGGCAGCGACAGGGTCTGGCCGAGAAACTGCGTGCTCAGATCCGGGGTGACCTCACCGTGCAGCACCGAAGGCAGCAGGCGCACCGCGTCAAACCGGCTCTGGTTGCGCAGCGTGGTGGATTCGGTCCCCGTGCCGCTGTCGAGATACTCCCAGACGAAATGCGGCAGGCGTGCACGCGCCTTGCGGCGCAGATCGGAAATGGCTGGATATCTGGCGTCAAGAGACATGTCTGCCTTTTGGAAAGAAGTGGGGGCGTTGTCCAGCCCCGCGTGCGTCGGGTCGTGCGGTGCCGGGCCTGGTGCCACGCATCGTGTGGGGGGTATGGCTGCCCCGTGCCCCAGAATCCGCAACCGGTCCTGCCGCCGGGGCCATCTCCGGCGGGAGTATTTCTGGAAAGGTGAAGCCTCGGACGCGCTGCGCGGCGGATCGGGGTCCGGCCCGTTCAAACTTGTGGAACACATAGAGAACATTCGCTTTCACTTTGGGATGAGCCACGTTATTCTGCCGCCATGAGCAGTTTTGATGACACCGACGCGTTCGAGGCCGCATCGTTGTCGGTCCGGGCCATGGCGGCGCGGCCGACGCCCTATCTTGAGGATCTCAATCCGGCACAGCGCGCAGCGGTCGAGGCGCTTGAGGGGCCGGTTCTGATGCTGGCGGGCGCGGGCACCGGCAAGACCAAGGCGCTGACCACGCGGATGGTGCATCTGCTGAACACCGGCGCGGCCCGGCCGAACGAAATTCTGGCCGTGACCTTCACCAACAAGGCCGCACGCGAGATGAAGTTGCGCGTGGGCCGGATGCTGGGGGAGGCGGTGGAGGGCATGCCCTGGCTGGGCACGTTTCATTCGATCTGCGTGAAACTGTTGCGGCGGCATGCGGAACTGGCGGGGCTGAAGACCAGTTTCACCATTCTCGACACCGACGATCAGATCAGGCTTCTGAGGCAACTCGTGGCCGCTGCGGGGATCGACGACAAACGCTGGCCTGCCCGACAACTGGCGGGCATCATTGATGGCTGGAAAAACCGCGCGCTGACCCCTGACAAGGTGCCTGCCGCGGATGCGCAGGCCTATGACGGCAGGGGCGTGGCGCTTTATGCGCAGTACCAGACACGCCTGCAGGAGCTCAACGCGGTGGATTTCGGCGACCTGCTGTTGCACATGGTGACGATTTTCCAGACCCATGAGGACGTGCTTGACCAGTATCGCCGGTGGTTCCGCTATATTCTTGTCGACGAGTATCAGGACACCAACGTGGCGCAGTATCTCTGGCTGCGTCTGCTGGCGGGCGGGCATCACAACATCTGTTGCGTGGGCGATGACGACCAGTCGATCTATGGATGGCGGGGCGCGGAGGTGGGCAACATCCTGCGGTTCGAGAAGGACTTTCCGGGCGCGACTGTGATCCGGCTGGAGCAGAACTACCGCTCGACCCCGCATATTCTTGCTGCCGCGTCGGGCGTGATCTCCGCCAACACGGGCAGGCTGGGCAAGGAGCTCTGGACCGAGGCGGAGACCGGCGAGAAGGTGCGGCTTATCGGCCATTGGGACGGCGAGGAAGAGGCGCGCTGGATCGGCGAGGAGATCGAGGCGATGCAGGGCGGCACGCGCGGGCTGCGCGCAATGTCGCTGGACGAGATGGCAATCCTTGTGCGCGCCAGCCATCAGATGCGCGCGTTCGAGGACCGGTTTCTGACGATCGGGTTGCCTTACCGGGTGATCGGGGGGCCGCGTTTCTACGAGCGCATGGAGATCCGCGATGCCATGGCCTATTTCCGTCTGGTGGTCAGCCCTGCGGATGATCTGGCCTTTGAGCGGATCGTGAACACGCCGAAGCGGGGGCTTGGCGACAAGGCGCAGCAGAAAATCCAGCTTTGCGCGCGGCAGAACGGCGTGTCGCTGCTGGAGGGCGCGTCGGTTTTGCTGGAACAGAAGGGTCTGGGCGGCAAGGGCGCGGCGGAACTGGCGCGGCTGGTCGACGGGCTGCGCCGCTGGGGCCGGATGGCCGGGGATGCCAGCCTCACCCATATGGAACTGGCGGAAATCGTTCTGGACGAGTCGGGCTACACCGGGATGTGGCAGACCGACAAGACACCCGAGGCGCCGGGGCGGCTGGAGAACCTCAAGGAACTGATCAAGGCGCTTGAGGCATTTGAAAACCTTCAGGGATTTCTGGAGCATGTCAGTCTGATCATGGACAACGAGTCCGAGGAGGCGGGCGAGAAAGTGTCGATCATGACGCTGCACGCGGCCAAGGGGCTGGAGTTTCCGGCGGTGTTTCTGCCGGGCTGGGAGGACGGGCTGTTCCCGTCGCAACGCAGCATGGACGAGACCGGGACACGGGGGCTCGAGGAAGAGCGCAGGCTGGCCTATGTGGGGATCACGCGGGCCGAGGAGCTGTGCACGGTTTCCTTTGCGGGCAACCGGCGGGTCTATGGGCAATGGCAGAGCCAGATGCCGTCGCGCTTTATCGACGAGCTGCCGGCTGATCATGTCGATGTGCTGACACCGCCGGGGCTGTATGGCGGGGGCTATGGTGCGGCGATGCCGCAGGAAGAGGCCGGTATCGAGGCGCGCGCAGCCCAGGCCAATGTCTACAATTCACCGGGCTGGAAGCGGATGCAGGCGCGCGCCACGGAGCGGCCCTTGCGCCAGCCGCAGGAGGCGCGCAACATGGTGATTGACGCGCAGGCGATCAGCACCCATGCGGTGGGCGAGCGGGTCTTCCATCAGAAATTCGGCTATGGCGCGATCCTCGGCATCGAGGGCGACAAGCTGGAGATCGACTTTGAAAAGGCGGGGGTGAAGAAGATCGTTGCGCGTTTTGTCAGCGGGGCGGACGACATTCCGTTCTGACCGACGCGCGGGCGGTCGGGCCGCGCGCCTGACCCCGCGCCGCGCGGCTCGGGCAGTCTGACGGGCCGCAGCGGGTGTGGTGGTGGTGGTGTGTCCGCCGGACGAATGCCGCCCGCCGTGACGCTTGTTCCTGTCCGCTGGCTGGTGCAGACTTGCATCCTCAGGCGGGAGGCCCGACTGGCCATAGAAACCGCCGGCAACCGGTTCGGCACGGCGCCATGTCTCGGGGGAGGCGTGTCATGACACCCAATACGGCAGGGTCCACACCACCAGATGATCTGACGCCCCGGTCGCATGTCATGCGCGGGGTCAACACTGTGACCGCGGCGGATATCATCGTCTCGCTGAAAGCAGGAGTGTCCGACTTTCTGGCGCGTCCGGTCATGAGCGGCTTTTTCGGCCTGATCTATGCGGTGTTCGGGCTGGGGTTTGTCTGGATCCTGGTCTGGCTCGGCAAGATCTGGATGATTGTTCCCGCTGCCGTGGGCTTTCCGCTGGTCGCGCCGTTTGCGGCCGCAGGGCTTTACGAGATGTCGCGGCGGTTGCAGCGGAACGAGCGGTTCGGCTGGTCTGACATCCTCGGCGTCATGGCCGATCAGCGCAACCGCGAAATGGGCTGGATGGCCTTTGTCACCCTGTTCATCTTCTGGGTGTGGATTTATCAGATTCGGCTGTGGCTGGCGATCATTCTGCAGGATGCGGCTTTTTCGGATTTCGAGGGGTTTTTGCACGTCGTCTTCTTCACGCCCGAGGGCTGGTCATTTCTGGCGGTCGGCGTTTGCGTGGGCGCCTGTCTGGCAGCCGTGCTGTTTTCGGTCACCGTCATTGCCATGCCCATGCTGCTTGACCGGGAGACCAATTTTGTGTCCGCCATGATCACGTCAGTGCGCGTTGTCACGGAAAACCCTGTGGTCATGCTGAGCTGGGGGGCGATGATCTCGGTCATCTTGCTGGTGTCGCTGCTGCCCGCGTTTCTGGGGCTCATTTTCACCCTGCCGATCCTTGGTCACACCACCTGGCATCTCTATCAGCGGGCAGTGCCACCGGCCAGCGCGTGATCCGCTCCGCCGTCCCCTGATGCCGGGGGGCGAGGGCCATCAGCCCGCCGGTCCCGGCGGATGTGACGGGGTCAGACCGAACACCTCGGTGAATGCGTGTTTCAAAGCGGTGTCCACATCGCCCATCTCGACCGGCAGGCCGAGATCGACGAGGCTTGTGACGCCGTGATCCGCGATGCCGCAGGGGATGATGCCACCGAAATGATCGAGGTCGGGCTCGACATTGATCGAGATGCCGTGAAAGCTGACCCATTTGCGCAGCCGGATGCCGATGGCGGCGATCTTGTCTTCGCGGGGCGCGCCATTGGCCGCGAGCGGCCTGTCGTGGCGCACGACCCAGACGCCGACACGGCCCGGGCGGATCTCGCCGCGCACGTTGAACCGGTCAAGAGTGGCGATGACCCAGGTTTCAAGCTGCTTGACAAAGGCGCGTACGTCGCGGCCGCGCCGGCCGACATCAAGCATGACATAAACCACCCGCTGTCCCGGCCCGTGATAGGTGTACTGGCCGCCGCGTTTGGTCTGGAAGACCGGAAACCGGTCCGGCTCTACCAGATCCACGGGCCGCGCAGACGTGCCGGCGGTGTAGAGGGGGGGATGTTCGAGCAGCCAGATCGCTTCGTCCTGCCGGCCGGCCGCGATGGCCTCGGCGCGCGTCTCCATCTCGGCGCAGGCCAGTGCGTAGTCCACGGGGGCGTGCGATATCAACCAGTCCACCATGGCCGATGCCTAACGACCCGGCAGGGCGAAGGCAAATGGATGCCGCCGGTGCGGACCCGGCCAGAAATCCCGGCGAATCTGTAAAACCCGTGGTAAAGTGAAATCATTGAATGAAAAGTGATGGAGACAGGGATGCGTATTCAAGTCATAACCGCCGCTCTGGTGGCGGGCGCGCTGGCCACGACGCCGGCCCAGAAGGCTCAGGCAGATGCAGGTGATTTCATCGGTGGCGCGATTGTCGGGGGTCTTGTGACCGGGGCGATCATGCACCAGAATCAGAAGTCAAAGCAGCAGACACAGCAGAGCCGGTCGACCGGCAGCACCAAGCAGGTGACTCGGCAGGGCATTCCATCCACCCAGCAGGGGCGTGAAACCCAGACGGCACTGAACTACTTCGGTTTCAATGCCGGACGCGTCGATGGACAGGTCGGACGCGGCACGCGCGCCGCGATCGAGCGCTATCAGGTGGCGATGGGCTATCCGGTCAATGGTCGCGCGTTTTCCGGCTATCAGTACAACGAATTGATGGAGGCCTATTACTGGGCGATCAATGGCGGACAGGCACAGACCCGGCTGACCGGCCAACCGCTGCTGCTGGCCTATCGCAATGTGCATCAGGCCCCGCAGGGACAGACCGTTGCCGTGTCACATCCGGCTCCGGCGCAGGTCACCACCCTCGCGCCGTCCGCGGACGAGACGCTTTCGACGCCCGAGGCCAAGCTGCCCAACCTGTTCGCCGGTGGCACGGTCGCGGAATCGCTGGCCAACCGCTGCAACTCGGTCATGCTGCGCAGTTCGACCAATGGCGGCTACACGACCCTGGCCACGCTGTCCGATCCGGCTTTCACGCTGGAAGAACAGTTTTGTGTGGCGCGGTCCTATGCGATCAGCCAGGGCGAGCAGCAGATGACCGCCATCACCGGGCTGACGCAGGAGCAGATCACCAATCAGTGCGCCCAGCTTGCGACGTCGGTCTCTTCGCAGATCGACAGTGTGTCGCTGAACGCACAGGCCGTGACCGAAGAGAGCATGCGCAGTTTCGCACTGGGCACGGGCGTGTCGCCCACCGATCTGGCGGCGACGGCGCGCGTGTGTCTTGCCGTGGGCTACCGGCAGGATGACATGCGCATGGCCGTCGGGTCTGCCCTGCTGCTGTCCGCGATGGGCGAGCCGGCCTATGGCGAGCTGCTGGGCCATCACCTGATGGAGGGCTTCGGCACCACCGCACGCGCCGATCTGGCGATGCAGTGGTTTGACGCGGCCCTGACGGCGCTGGAGGCCGGCGCGCCGCCTGCCTTCATGCCTGGCGATCCCGAGCGCACGGCGCTGTTGCGGGCGGCCACCACCCAGTCGCGCACGGGAACCGCAGCCACGCCAGTTCCGGTGTCGGACGTGTCGGACACAAGTGACGGGGCCGGGGTGCTTCCGACCTTCAATGTCAGTCAGTAGGTGATCGGGCAAGGCAGGTGCGGTCGCGACACGCGGGCGCACGGCTGACAGGCGCGGGTTCGGGCCGTCCCCGCGGCTCTCGACCCCGGACGAGACGGCGCAGTGGTCCGAAACCCGGGCGTGCAGGCATGGCCCGGACGCAACGGGCGGCGCTGTTCCGCCGGGTCGTCCGAAACGCCGCGTGACGCCGGCCCGGAAGCGGGCGCGGATTTTTTTTGCAGCCCCTTCACAAGACAAGGCGCTTCGTCTAAGACCCGCCGACGTCAGGCGTGCGGCCGTGGCGGAATTGGTAGACGCGCAGCGTTGAGGTCGCTGTGGGGTAACACCCGTGGAAGTTCGAGTCTTCTCGGCCGCACCACTGAAGGACAAATCCCTATGTTTTTATGTGCCTGGCTGGCATTCGGCTGGCCCGCGCCCGCGCTATGCGCCCCGGCGGCTTTCGCGGTTAGAGGGCGGTGCGACCGGCTCTTGCCTGTTGTCGAGCCAGCCCGTGCGCCGGTTTTGTCG
>JBCCHI010000150.1:0-7825 GCA_039028815.1 Pseudomonadota bacterium | reverse complement strand
CTGACGGGGCAAATCCCGGGCGGCCGCGACATTGGCCTTAAGCCCCATTGCGGGCGACCCGTCGCGCCCGGTGTTGACGTCCACGGCCACCAGCGCGCGCGTCGGTTCCACGGCAAAGGACCCGCCCGTCGGCAGCGCAACTACGGGATGCAGAAACGTCTCCAGCGCATCCTCGACCTGATGATCGACGAAGGCACGCGGCCCCTCGGCGAGCAAATCGGGATCCGGCCAGTCGCGCCAGGCCAGCGCGTGGGGACCATCGCCCTCGACAAGCTTTTCGGCCGGACCCTGTGCGGCATCGGACAGCACCTGAGCCGCCAGTCCGGTCATGGAGTCCATGTCGGCGGTCACGTTCCGTGCATCCGCGCCGGCGCAGGCGGACCGCAGGATCAGCCCGGCCTCCGCAGGCAAGTCCGCCTCGGACGCCATCTGCAACAGACGGTCTCTGAGATCGTGATCGGTGATCGCACGCGAGACATTGCGACCGGGCGCCCCGGGCGTAACAATGGCGTAGCGGCTTTTGAAGAGGATCCGCGCCGTCAGCGGGATCGCCTTGCCCGGTTCTGCCACGCCCGTCACCTGCACCAGAAGCGGCTTTCCGGCACTCAGGCCCCTGGCCTGCCGCAAAAAGCCTGTGCCGTCGGGCGTTCTGACAAACACCCCGCCCTGTCCCTTTGCGGGCCGGTCCGCCACCGCACGATACAGCGTGCCGGGGCGCGGCGTGGCGCTGTCGGTGATGAAGTCCTGCAACTGGCCGTCCTCGATCAGGGCGGCCGCCTCATGGCCACGCCAGTGACCAAGCGCGATGACCCGGCCCTTCATGGACGCACCGCGCGGCCGGGCACGCTGTACCCGACGGCCTGCAGCAACGCCGCGGTTTCTGCCAGTGGCAATCCGACGATCCCGGTGAAAGAGCCGCTGATCCAGGGAACAAAGGCCGCGGCGGGCCCCTGGATCGCATAGCCGCCCGCCTTGCCCTTCCAGTCGCCGGTGTCAAGATAGTCCTCTATGTCCACCTGCGACAGACGCTTCATCTTCACCGTGCTGACGACGTGGCGTTCCATCAGATGTGCGCCAACCCGCACCGCGACCGCCGTGATGACCCGGTGCCGCCGTCCCGACAGCAATTGAAGAAAGCGTTCGGCTTCGCTGCTGTCTTCGGGCTTGCCCAGAATCCGGCGCCCGCATGCCACGGTCGTGTCGGCGCACAGGACCATTTCATCCTCATCGGCCACGACAGCCTGCGCCTTCCGGCGCGCCATGCGGATGCAATAGGGGCGCGGCAACTCGGCGCTGTGCGGTGTTTCGTCGATTTCCGGTGGTCGCACTGCATCGGGCACAACGCCGATCTGCGCCAGAAGATCCAGCCTGCGTGGGCTGCCGGAACCCAAAACAAGCCGCATATTCAGCAGCTTACTTGAAGCGATAGTTGATCCGGCCCTTCGTCAGATCATAGGGTGTCATTTCCACCTGCACCTTATCACCCGCCAGAACCCGGATCCGGTTCTTGCGCATTTTACCTGCCGTGTGCGCAATGATCTCATGGCCGTTTTCAAGCTCGACCCGGAACGTCGCGTTTGGCAGGAGTTCCTTTACGACACCGGGAAATTCGAGCGTATCTTCCTTGGCCATGGTTTCTCCTGTTCAGACCCCCGCCCGTTGCGGGACAGCGGTTAAATGAGCGTATTCGCACCTTTTTTCAAGCGAAACTTCCGTCAAGCGGCACGATTGGCGCGCTGGTGCTGCGCTGTTCATGCTCGGGCCAGTGCGCCCGGCCCAGAACCTGCCCGTCCGCGCGCACGGTGGCGATTGCATCAAGATCGACCTGTCCGAAGGTCCAGCCCGGCACACCTGCCCTGCCCTCTGCAATGATGCCGGTTTCCGGAAATCCGGTATCGGGTGGACCGAAGATGCCGCCCGCACCGGTGGTCGTGTCGGCCACATCGTTCCAGCGCGCCTCGCCCACCACAGACGACATCACGGACACGCACTGTGCTTCCAGTGCACGGGCCATGGCGCCGATACGCACCCGCCAGTATCCGGACCGCGTTTCCGTGCAGGACGGCACAAGCAGGATTTCGGCGTCGTGCACGGCACGCCCAAGCAGCGGGAACTCGGCATCGTAGCAGATCACAATCGCGACGCGGCCAAGCGCTGTGTCGAACACCTGCACCCCGCCACCGGGTACAGCGCCCATCGGTTCGCGCTCCCATCGTGTCATGATCTGCTTGTCCTGCACCGCAACGGCGCCCGCAGGGGTGATCAGCCGTGCGCGATTGACCGGTCCGTCCGGGTACTGCGGGTCAAACACCGGCGCGGAGCCCGCGCAGATATGCACGCCGTAGCTTTGCGCCAGCCGGGCCTGCACGTCATCGGCCCGGGCCAGCCGGTCGGACACGGCACGCAGTGACCTGTGCAGATCGCCTGCCACATCGGGCCCCGCCAGCATTGCCAGTTCCATCGCGGCGTATTCCGGAAAGACCAGCAGATCCGCGTGCGCCGCCGCGCCGGCCACCCACCGTTCCAGCTTGTCAGAGTATTCGGCCCAGCAGGTGACCGGATCGAGCGGATAAGCGGCTGTTGCAAGGCGCAGAATGCGGGACATCAGGCGGGTTTTCCGGTCACATCCGGGTCCGCCGCGACGCCCTGCGTTTCGGTCTCGACCCCCAGCAGACCAAGTTTCAGCGCGTCCGGCAGGGAGGCGTAGCTTTGGAATACCGCGTGATCGCCGCAAGCAGCCGCGTCGGTCAGTGTCGTGTCTTGACCCGCGGCCAGAACCTGCCGGCACAGATCAACCCCCGACCCGGCGTCAAAGACCGTATCCGCAGTGAAATGCTGCACCACGCCTTGTCGGTCAGGTGGCGGCAGGAGCCACAGTGCAAACGCGTCATCGCCGCCCTGACGCAGACCAGATTGCACCGACAGCACCCCACGGGTGATGTCGCATTGCGACGCGACCGGATAGGGGGCAAAGATGCGTGTCGCGCCCGTCGCGGCGCCCGGGCACTGCGCCCTGAGATCGCGCAGCGGATGGATGCGAAAGGTCGGAAAGGGTTTCATCGTGGCGGTCAGAGCCCGCCCGCGGCCCGTGTCGGGATCGTTCAGAAACAGAGTGACCCGCGCGCCGCCTCTGGCCCGCGCGATAAAGAAGGCCAGCGCCTCGGGCGCGATCATGTCCGCATCCGGTGCGGCAACGACCAGTTGCGTTGTCATCTCAAGCGGCTGACGCTCCAGAAAGAAACCCATGATGGTTGTGGCCATGGCACCGTAATGCGATGGCGAGCGTGTGTCGTGCGCGATCTGACCGATATCGACTTCGATCACGTCGGCGCCGGCGGCGCTGACCCGCAGCATCACGTCCAGGTCGGCGGCATAGGTGCCGACTATTTCATGATGGGCAATCCAGCGGCGGTCGACCAGATAAATGCCGGAGTTGGGCGCCCGCAGTCCGGACAATGCCGGGGCCAGATGCGCAATCGCGGGACGTATCAGAAGCCGTGTCATCGGCATGTCGTCATCGGGATCCGTCCAGTCACCCTTTACAAGACCGACATGGGGGCCCCGTGCAGCCTCCATCGCGGAGAACTTTGCGATGTCGAAGCGATCAAGATCCGCGTCGACCTTCATCACCCACGGGGTCCGGGCGGCTGCCAGGCCCGTGCGCACGGCCTCGCCCATGCCGGGGCGGTCTTCGTGCACGACCCTGGCACCGGCAGAGCGCGCCGCCGCACCTGTGCCATCTTCGGATCCGTTGTCGACCACCAGAACCTCGCTTGCCCAGGGCAATCCGGAAAAGCGGTCAATCACCCGCGCGATCGTCGCCGCCTCGTTCCGGGCGGGAATGAGGATCGTGACTGGATCCGACGACGTGTTCTGCATTAGGCCTCACCCTGAACTGAACGCGCCACAGCAGATGCGGTGCACGCGCGCGTTTCGGGCGGCAACATAGACAGCGCCGGGAGATGCAACAAGCGCCACACCCGCCGCACCCGCCGCATCACCGGGAAATTCGCATACGTTCGCACGACCTGATCACACTTGCGGCAGAACCGGCTTTGGGCGTTGCAATCTGGGCGGTATCTCTCGTGCGAGCCGAACAAGATGCGCCATGAATGGTTTGTCGGCATCCTCTTGCCGCATCGCTGCATAAAGCCGTTTGGTCACGCCGTTTTTCGTAAGTCTGCGCGTCACGTATTCGGCACTCGCCCGCTGTTCCCGCAACACCCAGTCCGGCAACACGGCCACCCCGCGCCCGGATGCCACAAGCAACAGGATCACCGCCGTCAGTTCTATCTGGCGCACAGCCTTTGGTTCGATTTTGGCAGGCAGTAAAAGTTCCGTGAAAACATCGAGACGGGTGCGGTCCACCGGGTAGGTGATCAGCGTTTCATCCCTGAAATCCTCGGCCAGAACATAATCCCGACCCGCAAGCCGGTGTCCGTTGGCCGCAACAAACAGCGGTTCGTAGTCGAACAGCGGCTGAAAGAGGACGCCGGGCATGTCCTCGGGATCGGACGACACCACCAGATCGACCTCTTCCTTCTGCAGTGCCGGCAACGCCTCGAAGGCGAGACCCGGCTTGATGTCGATGTCCACGTCCGACCAGGTGGCCCGAAACCGTTCGAGCACCGGAAACAGCCACTCGAAACAGGCGTGGCATTCGATGGCAATGTGCATGCGCCCGGCGCTGCCCTGACGCAGGCCCGAAAATTCGGCCTCAAGCGCCTCTATCTCGGGCAGAACGCGTTCGGCCACGCGCAGCAGCCGCATCCCGGCCGAGGACAGCTTGAGAGGTTTGGATCGTCGCACAAAAAGTTCGACACCCGCCTGATCCTCCAGCCCCTTGATCTGGTGGCTCAGAGCCGACTGGGTGATATGGAGAATATCGGCCGCCCGGGCCAGACCGCCCGCCTGATGAATGGCCCGTATCGTGCGCAGATGCCGAAAGTCGATATGCATAGATTATTAGCCAGCCTCATTCAGACCATGAATTTTATGAAGTTGTTTCACATTCGACAGAGCGCCACAAGAGAGGCGCATACACCCGACAGGAGGTTCCGATGCCCGCACCCGCCGTTTCGTTCGAGTTCTTTCCGCCCAAGACGCTGGAGGCTTCGTTCCGGCTCTGGGACACGGTGCAGACGCTGGCCCCTCTCGATCCGGCCTTTGTTTCGGTCACATACGGCGCGGGCGGGACGACACGGGAGTTGACGCGCGAAGTTGTCGAGACGCTGCACAAGTCCAGCGGTCTGACTGTTGCGGCCCACCTGACATGCGTTGACGCCAGCCAGACAGAGACGCTGGAGATCGCGCGCGGCTTCGCGCGCGCGGGCGTGACCGACATTGTGGCCCTGCGGGGTGATCCGCCCAGGGGATCGGGCGCCTTCCGGCCGCATCCTGACGGCTTTGCCGACAGTTGCGCGCTGATTTCCGCGCTGGCGGAGACGGGGCTGTTCCGCATTCAGGTCGGCGCCTACCCAGAATCGCATCCCGAGGCGGCAAACGCGGGGGCAGATATCGACTGGCTCAGGCGCAAGATTGATGCTGGCGCCACAGGGGCGATCACGCAGTTCTTTTTCGAGGCCGACACGTTCTTTCGCTTTCGGGACGCCTGTGCCAGGGCGGGCATCGACGCCCCGATCCGGCCCGGCATTCTACCGATCGAGAACTGGGCCGGCGTCAAGCGCTTTGCAGCCCGGTGCGGCACCACCCTGCCCGGCTGGCTGCATGCCGCTTTCGAAACAGCTCTGCGGGACGGGCGAGAGGATCTGCTGGCCATCGCGGTGGCCACCGAATTGTGCAGCACGCTGCTGGAGGGGGGGGTGGATCACCTGCACTTCTACACGCTCAATCGCCCCGATCTGACGCGTGACATCTGCCATGCGCTTGGCGTGACACCCAGGATCGCCCTGCGCGACGTCGCCTGAGACCCGAGTTCCCTGTGTCAGGTCGTACCTGACCATACCTGACCCCGCCCTCATCGGCGGGGTCCTTTTGACAAGACGGCCGAACGCGTCCTTTCGCCGACCCGACGACACATCTGGCGTGTGCGTGCGCGATTGACCAAAGCGTTACGCGACAAACTTGACTCTCAGAGTGTCGCGTGTCGCAGTGCAAAATACATTTGCTGCGCGCCTTTCGCCTACAGCTGATGTTTCAGGTTAAGGGCGAACGGCGTTAGTCTGCATGCGGGACAGGTGTCAGCCCGGAGGGATCACCATGAACAAAATGGTGCGCGCAAGCCGAAACGTGCTGTCGCAATACGCCACGTTTTCCGGACGGGCCTCGCGGCCCGAACTCTGGTGGTGGTTTCTGGCGGTTCTGATCACGCTGATGATCACGTCGCTGATCGACGCGGCGCTGATCGACCCGCTTCTCGGACTGGAACGCACGGCTGATGAGGCGGCACGTCCGTTGTCGGTTCTGGTGTCGATCGCATTGATCGTACCGAACCTTGCGGTCGGGGCGCGACGGTTGCACGACACCGGCAGGACCGGCTGGTGGCTGCTGATCGGGCTTGTCCCGATCGTTGGACCATTGGCGCTGATTTATTTCTATGTTCAGCCAAGCGCGTCAGGTGACAACGAATGGGGCGCGCGCCGACCGCTCGGCGACTGACCGCCAAAGGGCTCGACGGTGCCCCTTTTCGCCGCCACCGGTCACCGGCACACGAGGTCAGTCTTTGTCGTTTATGAAGGCCGCGAACGCCTCCTTGTAGTCCGTGTGCCAGCGGCTGAGCGCCGGACGGTTCTCGATCAGATCGCCAACCGCCCACGCGATGCGCTTTTCGTCCAGCGGACGGGGCACATCATTGTCGGGGCAAAGCACGTAGAAATCGCCCCGTGTCACTCTGTCGATGAAAAATGCCACGGTTTGTTCCGCCGTCCAGGCGGCGGGGGGTTTTTCGGGCGCACCGATCATTGCGGTATGCACAAAACCGGGGATCAGCAGATGCGCGGTGATCCGGCAGCCCTGGGTGTTGCGCAACTCGTGCGCCAATGCCTCGGTAAACGCTTTCAGACCGGCCTTTGATACATTGTAGGCCGGATTGCCGGGCGGTGTCGTGATCCCCTGCTTTGACCCGGTGTTGACGATCAGACCCGGACGCCCGCGCGCGATCATGCCCGGCGCAAAGACCTGCGTTCCGTGGATCGCGCCCCACAGATTGACGCCGAGCATCTTTTCCCAGGCATCGAGCGGGCCAAGCGCGGAAGAACGCCCTCCGACACCGGCATTGTTCATCAGAATATCCGTTCCGCCGAACCGGTCGGTGACATCCCGTTCCAGCGCTTCAAGCTGCACCCGGTTCGACACGTCGACGCTTGCCGTCAGGACCTCTGCCGCCCCGGCTGCGCTGACATCCTGTGACGCGGTGGCGAGTTTCGACGCATCGCGATCGACAATCACCACGCGCATGCCCAGGGCGCCATAGGCCGTGGCGGCGGCAAGGCCGATACCGGATGCGCCACCGGTCACGACGGCAACGGACTCTGACGTGAATGCGGGATGTGTCATGTGCGAGCCTCCTTTGGCTGGACAAGCCTAAAGCGTTGCGCGACAAACCTGAAACGCAGAGTGTCGCGAAACGCGGTGCATGGTTCATATGCTGCGCGCCTTTCGCCTTCAGCTGATGTTTCAGGTTAGAGGCGAAAAGCTTTAACGGGCGGAGGTGTGGCGACAAGTGTATTGCGACCGCGTCACCGCCATCGACAAAAAAAGACCGGTCTGCGTCTCGGAGCAGTCCGGTCGAGGTCCACTGAGGACCGGCCCGGAGGGAGAGACCGGGCCAGCCCTTTGGCAGGCAGATACCTCAGAGATTGCCGCT
>JBCCHI010000149.1:0-7825 GCA_039028815.1 Pseudomonadota bacterium | reverse complement strand
TTCGACATATGGCTCAGGATTTTCAATGAGGACGTCGCCTCCCGCGAGGCCAGCGGCATCCGCAAGCTCCATGTCTGGCGCGATGTCGACAGGCCCGGTCACGCGGTTGCGCTGTTTGAGGTCACCGATCTGGAACGCGCCCGCGCCTTCTTCAGCTCGGAAGATCTGGCCATGCATCGGGAGCGCGGGGGCGTGGCGCATGTGTCCGTGTCGCTTCTTGCAGCGCCTTAGGGATCCGGTGATGACGTCCGGAACAAGGATGACCGCCGGCGATGTGGTCGATGCCGGGATCTGATGCAAACCGGGCATGTCAGGAGGCGGAAGAGGTGACAAAGGGAGTATTCGCGATGCTGTGTGCAGGTCTGCTGCTGACGGGATGCGGCTCCGGAGAAGGAGCCTTGAACACCCTTCAGGTTGGAGATGACGAAGTGCAGATCATCCGGACGGATATCGCCTATTCCGGCGGCGGCACTGAAACGCTGTTCCTGATCTCGCCCTTTCGGGACCGCCCGATGGACGAACGGATTTCCGTTGCCAGAGCCAGCCTGAAACAAGACGGCGCCTGCAGACTTGCGACTGAAGACCCCGGAATCCTGCGCGCCATGACAGCCAAACACACCGCTGGCCCGAATGACCAGTTGCTGATCGCGCCGGTCAAATGCTGACGGCCCCGCACCACTCGTCTTTGCCATCGCAAGCGGCGCTGCAGACGGCTAAAGTTCCCTCAGGACTCGTCGGAAAGGAAACAGCATGACCGTAGAGCTGCAGGTTCTCACCCTCGCCGCGCTGCTGCAGGTCGTGCAGTTCGTGCTGCTGTCCGTGCCCGCCAATCTGGAACTCGGACCCGGAAAAACCACATCACCGCGAGACCGCACGCGCCTTGGTGGCACTCTCGAAGATCTTCTTTCGGAAAAAACAGCCCGCCTGCTGCGCGCCATGAACAACCATTTCGAAGGCCTCATCCTGTTCACAATCGCCTGCGTCGTCGTCACCCTCGGGGGGGCCTCGACCGCGTTCACCGCCGCCTGCGCCTGGGCCTATCTCGCCGCGCGCATTCTCTACATTCCCGCCTACTTTTTCGGCTGGCGCCCCTGGCGCTCGCTGATCTGGATGGTGGGCTTTGCCGCAACGACCCTGATGCTTCTCAGCGCGCTTCTATGACCTTCATCTTTCCCCAAATACTCATGCCGGCCTTTGCCCCAAGCACACACGGCACCTAAGGAGACACTCACATGGCAGACTATGACGTGATCGTAATCGGCTCGGGCCCGGGCGGCTACGTGGCCGCCATCCGCTGCGCGCAGCTTGGTCTGAAGACCGCCTGCGTCGAGGGGCGCGAAACGCTGGGCGGCACCTGTCTCAACATCGGCTGCATCCCGTCCAAGGCGCTTTTGCATGCCTCGCATATGCTGCACGAGGCCGAGCACAACTTTGCCACGATGGGGCTCAAGGGCACCGCGCCCAAAGTCGACTGGACGCAGATGCTGGCCTACAAGGACGACACCATCGGCCAGAACACCAAAGGCATCGAGTTTCTCTTCAAGAAGAACAAGATCGACTGGCTGAAAGGCTGGGGCTCCATTCCCGAGGCAGGCAAGGTCCGGGTCGGGGATAAGGTTTACACCACCGGCAACATCATCATTGCCAGCGGGTCCGAACCATCCAGCCTGCCCGGTGTCGAGATTGACGAAAAGGTGGTTGTCAGTTCGACAGGCGCACTGGAGCTTGCCAGAATTCCCAAGAAACTCGTGGTCATCGGCGCGGGCGTGATCGGGCTGGAACTCGGCTCGGTCTACGCAAGACTGGGCTCAGAGGTCACCGTGATCGAATTTCTCGACGCAATCACGCCCGGCATGGACGCCGAGGTTCAGAAAACATTCAAACGTATTCTCGGGAAACAGGGCCTGAACTTCGTGATGGGCGCGGCGGTGCAATCCGTCGAGGCATTGAAGACCAAGGCCAAGGTCCGGTACAAGCTGCGCAAGGACGACAGCGACCATCTGATCGAAGCGGACACCGTACTCGTGGCCACGGGGCGAAGACCGTTTACCGACGGTCTGGGTTTGTCAGAGCTGGGCATCGACATGACCGAACGCGGCCAGATCAAGACAGACGCGCAATGGCAGACGAACATGCCCGGAATCTACGCCATCGGTGACGCAATCGCCGGCCCGATGCTCGCTCACAAGGCCGAGGACGAAGGCATGGCCGCCGCAGAGGTGATCGCCGGCAAACACGGTCATGTCAATTACGGGGTCATCCCCGGCGTGATCTACACGCACCCCGAAGTGGCCAATGTCGGCGCGACCGAGCAGGATCTGAAGGATCAGGGCCGCGCCTTCAAGGTCGGCAAGTTCTCGTTCATGGGAAATGGCCGGGCCAAGGCGATGATGGCCGGGGACGGCTTTGTGAAAATCCTCGCGGACAAGGACACCGACCGGATTCTCGGCGCGCATATCATCGGGCCCAACGCCGGTGATCTGATCCACGAAGTGTGCGTCGCAATGGAGTTCGGCGCCGCGGCCGAGGATCTGGCGCTGACGTGCCATGCCCATCCCACGGTATCGGAAGCGGTGAGAGAGGCCGCGCTGGCCTGCGGAGATGGCGCAATTCACGCCTGACGCAAAGGGCCACGGCACCGGCGAACGTCAAGATCGCGCCACACATCCAGTGGCTCGGCCTGTCCGGCGCGCTGCGCGCGCTGCCGGCTATTCTGCTGGATGCGGCAATTTCGCCGGCGGCGCGGGCGTCTCGCCCGGCGCGGGTGGTCGGGACATGTCAAAGGCGCGCGCCTCACTGTTCGGCACACGCAACACCCGGCCCGCGTCCCGGAACGGAACCCAGTACAACTGCCAGCAGCTTGTCAGTTCATCCGCATTGCCTTCGCCAATCCCGAATTTCACGTCACGATTGTCTTCCGGCATGTGGTAGGTTCCGAAAATCACATCCCAGACCGGCAGCATGAAGGCAAAATTCTTGTCGATGTGATCCGGGTGATAGCTGTGATGCACATGGTGATGTGCCGGCGACGGAAAAATCATCGACAGCTTGCCCGGCCAGCGCAGCCAGATGTGACTGTGCCGCAGATTGTACCCCACGAGGTTAAAGGCCAGCATGGTCAGCGGCACGCCCAGCAGCGAGGGCATGCTGGGCACATAACCGAAGACGCGCATGGCCAACCCGCTGACCAGCCCGAACCCGGCGCCGATCACCGTGACGTAGAACAGATTGTCGATCGGATGTTCGCGGAAGTTCGACACCGGATGCATGACTTCCGCACTGTGATGCACCTTGTGAAACTGCCAGAGCAACGGCGACTTGTGTTGCAGCCAATGACAAAACCAGCCAAGAAAGTCCGCCACGACAAAGGCAATGAACATGTATCCGATCGCGATTCCGATATCGGCCCCGGTCGACAACTCGCCCTGCCCTGCTGCTTCGATCAGATTGACACCGCCCGATCCCAGCCAGAACCCCAAAGCCGTACACCCGGCACCAAAGCTCAGCGCAAGAAACTTGCCGGTCAGGTTGTGAAAGAAGAAATAGCGCAGGTCCAGCCAGGCTGACGGGTGGCGCCAGACCTTGCGCGGAAACAGAAAGCGCAGAAACGACGTTTCATCCGAACTCAGCCGCGCCCGGGCACCCTTGTAAATCGCAAACGCCATGACAAGCGATGTCAGAAGATAGACATAGAATACCCTGCTTTCGGGATTCGCCGTTGTCATCAGCGTTTCTTTCGCATGCGTGGCGTACTTGACCAGCATGTCCACAAGAAAATCCATCTGCCGTGCTCTCACCTAGTCTCAGGTTTGGGCACAGGGTGTCAGACAATGGTGGCAACAATAGGGTGGCGCCGGTCCATTGGCGGGGCAGTCACCACAGGGTGCGGCGCGCCCGCTCGGGCCAGTCGCGATCATAGTCCGCGCCGCCCTGGTCACCGTCCGTCTGCTCGGCCAGGATTTCGCCCACGCTGGGCAGGCCAGCGCTGTCATCGCGCTGCCACAGCCCCGCCCGCAACGGCGCCCGGGCGCATTGTGTGAAAATCTCGCCAATCCGGATCACGATCACTGTCGCCGGCAGTATCCCGTTCCGCGCGTACCGCGTGCGCAGCGCGTGGTCCTCCGTCAGCCGTGCCCGACCGTTGAGACGCACCACGGTGTTTGAACCCGGCACCATGAACATCAGGGATACGCGGCCATCCTCCACGATATTCCGCAGTGAATCCAAGCGGTTGTTTCCGCGCCAGTCAGGCATGGTCAGCGTGCGCTCATCCAGTTCCGCCACCACCGGCCCGTCATCGCCGCGCGGGCTGCCATCCGTGCCCTCGGGCCCCACCGTGCTGAGAATGCAGAACCGCGAGGTCATGATCCACTTGCGGTAAAGCGGCGTCAGCTTGTGCGCAACTTTCGCGACGGATGCCGGTGCCGGTGTGCCGTAAAGCGCCTCCAGCGCACCTGTATTGTCAAGATACTCCATTCGGATCAAACCCCGCTTCGCGCATCAGCCGGTTTGACGCGGTTTCAACATCCTGCTCCAGCCGAGCCATGAATGGCTCTTTGTCCATGCCCGCCGGAATCTCCGGCAAAAACTCCACCACCGCCAGCCCCGGTTTACGCAGAATTCCGCGCCGCGGCCAGAACAGACCCACATTTGTGGCCACCGGCACGCAGTCCTGCCCAAGTTCCTGATACAGAACCCCGGACCCAATCTTGTAAGGCGCGCTGACACCGGGCAGGATGCGCGTGCCCTGAGGATAGATAATCAGCTGCCCCGGCGTTGCCCTGCCCTTCCCGACATCCTCGACCATCTTGCGAACGGCCTGGCTGCGCTTGCCCCGGTCGACCGGCACACATCCCAGTTTCAGAGCATACTGCCCGATGATCGGCGCATACATCAGCTCTCGTTTCATAATGAACTTGCCGGCCGGAACGGTCGAAAAAATAAGGATGATGTCCAGAAAAGACTGGTGTTTGGCCGCGATCAGACACTCGTGCGCCGGCGGCGTGCCCCGAACTTCGGTGCGAATGCCAACCATCCAGCGCGCGGTCCACAGCGTCCAGCGGCACCATGTCTTGCAGGCTGCATTCGCGCCGCGCGCGCTGAACAGCGCCCAGGGCAGAAAAACCAGGCCCAAGGGCACCATCATGGCATAGGCCTGCACCACAAAGACCACTGACCTTAACCACTGAACAGCCAGGTTCATGCCAGCGCCCGCAGCGCCCGGCGCGCGGCATGCATCGTTGCCGCAAATGCGACTGCGGCGGCAAGAGGCGGAATCAGAAAAAGCCACAGCCATTGCCAGCCGCGAAAACTCAGACCTGTCAGCAGTGCCCCGGCGCTGTCCTGCGCGTCGGGCAGGATCGACACGGCCAGTGCCCCCATCAGCGTGCCCCCTGCCGCACCCGCCAGCGCGCGCAGGGTAAACCGGCGCACAAACGCCGAAGCAATAAAACCGTCCCGGGCGCCAACCAGCCGCAGCACGCCGATCACCTGTGCATTGGCGGCCAGCGCAGCCTGCGCGGCCAGTGTGATCATTGCCGCCATGACCCCTGTGATCAGGACGATCGACAGGGTTGCAATGGCGCGCAACCGCTGCGCCGCCGTGGCCAGAGGCGCGCGCCAGCGGCCGTGGTCATCCAGCACTGCGCCCGGCGCCTCTGCCTCCAGCCGCAGGTTCAGTCCTTCGACATCGAAACCCGATGTATCCTCTGTCACCTCGATCAGTTGCGGCATGGGCAACTCCTCGACAGGCAAATCCGGGCCAAACCACGGCTCCAGCAGGGCGCGCTGTTCGGCGGAACTGAGCGCGCGCGCCGCGGCGACGCCCGGCGTTGTCTGCAAAAGCCGCAGCACGGTCGCGACCCGGTCTTCCATGACCGCCTCCGAGGCCGTGATCCGCACC
The DNA here is from genome assembly GCA_039028815.1 of Pseudomonadota bacterium. Taxonomy (GTDB): domain Bacteria; phylum Pseudomonadota; class Alphaproteobacteria; order Rhodobacterales; family Rhodobacteraceae; genus Roseovarius. The sequence continues at coordinate 1,923 of JBCCHI010000149.1, read as the reverse complement.
GTTGCGTTGTTGGCAAGCTCCGCTTCCCAGCGGTCGGCCAGCTTTCCCGTTGCAATGGACAGGGCCAGCGCGAACACGGTCAGAAACGCCATAGCCCCGGCGCTGAACGCGGTCAGAACCGCCGTCATCCCTGTACGCGGCACCACGGCGCTTTCGCCGTTTTCACGCAACATTTCAGCCATCTGGCCCAGACCGAACGTCACAGATCCGACCCCGCAAGCTGAACCCGTCGGTTGGCTATCCGCAATACACGCGCCTGCACATGCGGCTTTGCCGCCCGGATAAGCGCCAGATCATGCGTTGCGACCAGGATCGTTTTGCCCATCCGATTCAACTCGATCAAAAGGCGCAAAAGACGCTGCGACATGTCCCAATCAATGTTGCCCGTTGGTTCGTCGGCCAGAATCGCATCGGGCGACAGGATGACGGCGCGCGCCAGTGCCGCGCGCTGACGCTCTCCACCTGACAATTCGGCCGGACGTGCCTCTGCGCGGGACTTCAGACCAACCCATCCGATCAGTTCTTTCAGGTTGGGCGCGTGGGCAAGCATGTCACTGTCCGAAACCAGCAGGGGTAACGAGATATTGTCAGCGACACTCAGATGATCAAGAAACTGGCAGTCCTGATGCACAACGCCGATGCGCCGGCGCATCAAAGCCACATCGTCACGATCCATTCCGGCCAGATCCTGACCGAACAGGCGTACAGCGCCTCCGTTCGGGTGCAATGCGCCATAGCAAAGCTTCAAAAGCGTCGTCTTGCCAGCACCGGAGGGACCCGTCAGAAAATGGAACGACCCTGGTTCAAGTGTCACAGAGACATCCCCAAGAAGGTCCCCGCCACCATAGCTGTAGGCGACATTGTCCAGCTCGATCACGAAACGCCCCCCGGAGTTCGCGCCTTTCATGCCTCACAGGACACAGTTGTGCAATCACTTAAGGCCGCTTCCGGCATTGGCTCTTTTTCCGTTAACATTTTGCGCCTATGGTCCTGAGACGAAAATCAAGAGCGGACCGGACGGGGGCACCGGACCACGGGTGGTAACATGAGGCTGACATGCCCGAACTGCGGGGCCCAATATGAGGTACCTGCCGAGGTCATTCCGGAAACCGGGCGCGACGTGCAGTGTTCGGATTGCGGTACAACGTGGTTCCAGCACCATCCCGATCATCCAGCCGCTGAAGATCCGGTTGAATTCACGGCGCCGGAACCAGCCGCGCGGGAATACGCCGCGCCGGATACGGACGATGCCGCTCCGACAGCGCATGACGAACCGGCCAAGGATACAGGCGAAGATACTGGAGACGAGGATTACGGGGCCGAAGACGACCACGATGACGATCTGACGCCACACGATCCTCAGATCGAACAGGAATTCGAGCCGGATATCGAGCCGGATGCCGAATCAGACATCGAGCCGGCGCCGTCGCCCGATCCGGAGACCGACGCGGACCGCAATCCGGCAGAGGCGCACCTCCCCGAGTCAGAGCCCGACTTCGCAGCTGATCCGAGCCAAGAGACCGAACCGCACGAGGCGTTCGACACGGATCCCGATCCCGAACCGGTCGATGCCGCAGAACCTGTGGACGAGCCGGATCACGCGGAAGAACCCGAGCCGTTGGGCGAACCGGAACCCGACGAGGCCGGTTCAGAGGCAGGCACCGAACACGATTCGGCCACCGCGCCCGAAGATGACACCGACGCGACAAAGCCTGTTGATCTGCCGGACGCGGCCGCGACGGATGACGCCGTTGAAGAGGCTTCTGCAGATCCTGTCGAAACGGCGTCTGATCACGGCGGTGACACGGACGCCGACGCGCAGGCCAGCGCCGGGTCCGGTGCGGAAGATCCAGTCCCCGCGGAACCCACCCGCCAACGACTTGATGAAAACATCGCCGCCGTTCTGCGTCAGGAGGCAGAGCG
>JBCCHI010000148.1:0-7845 GCA_039028815.1 Pseudomonadota bacterium | reverse complement strand
GTCGCGGCACGTCTGAACTGGCCTGCCGTGCGCGTGAACCTGGACAGTCACATCAGCCGGATCGACCTGATCGGCAAGGATGCGATCAAGCTGCGTGACGGCAAACAGGTGACGGAGTTCCACGAAGGCATCCTGCCCTGGGCGCTGCGCAATCCTGTCGCCATCGTCTTTGACGAATACGATGCAGGTCGCGCCGACGTGATGTTCGTGATCCAGCGCGTTCTGGAACATGACGGCAAACTGACGCTGCTCGATCAGAATGAAATCATCACGCCTCATCCCTGTTTCCGGCTGTTTGCCACGGCCAACACAGTGGGCCTGGGCGACACGACCGGCCTCTATCACGGCGTGCAGCAGATCAACCAGGCGCAGATGGACCGTTGGAGCCTCGTGGCAACGCTAAACTACCTCAGCCACGACGCCGAAACCGCCATCGTGATTGCCAAGAACCCGGTCATGAATTCGGAACAGGGCCGCAAGACCATCAGCCAGATGGTCACCGTGGCCGATCTGACGCGAACCGCCTTCATGAATGGCGATCTGTCGACTGTCATGAGTCCGCGCACCGTCATCAACTGGGCGCAGAACGCGCATATCTTCCGCGATGTGGGGTATGCGTTCCGGCTGACCTTCCTCAACAAATGCGACGAGCTGGAGCGCCAGACCGTGGCAGAGTTTTATCAGCGATGCTTTGACGAGGAACTGCCTGAAAGCGCGGCCTCCGTCAGCCTGGGTTGATCGCGAAACGGCATCTGTTTGCGTGTGTCGTTTCGCTGGGCATCTGCGCCCCCGGCGCGTCGAAGGCGGAAACGCCGCAATCGCACCCGATGATCAGCATCGCAGAGACCGACGCCGCTGATGAAGGATTGATCACCGACCGCTGCGAAAGCTTTAGGACTGCGATTCTCGTTTACCGGCAAATCCTTCGGTCGAACCCGATTTATGGTCGCGACACTTCACGAGGCGCCATGTTCGCGTGGATCGCGGACCCAGGTTTCTCCGAGCCGCTGAAGATGGCAGTCGTTTTTCGTGCAGACCACGCCGTCAGTTATGTGCAAGAGTATCTGGATGCGTTCGGTGGTGTGACACTGCCAACGGTTGTCCCGAACATGTCTCTCTACCAATCCGACAAGGCCACATGCGTGCACCATTTCCGATCCGAGGATGTCAAATGACGACTTCACGCCTTGCCCGTGTGGCTGTGGCCCTGACCCTAGCCCTCGCACCACCGGCGACGGCCCAGGACAAGTCTCTGATTCAGAAGGAATTCAGAGCATGGCTCGACCAGGACATCTGGCCAGAGGCACATGCGCGCGGCGTCTCGCGACCCACGTTTGACACAGCAACTGCCGGGCTCTCACTCAACTGGGACCTGCCCGATCTGGTGCCCCCCGGAACAGAGGCCGCGCCCCCCCGGCGCAATTTTCAGGCAGAGTTTCGCAGCCCCGCGCGATACTTCCGACACGCGGCCAGCGACGCATCCATTGGTCGAGTTCTGATGCAGAAACACGGCGTGCAGCTCGACGTATTGAAGGCGGAAACCGGTGTGCCGGGACATGTGCTTTTGGCGATATGGGGCCGTGAAAGCGCATTCGGACGCGCCGCCATACCGCACGATGCCTTCGAGGTGCTGGGCACCAAGGCCTTCATGAGCCGTCGGGCCGATGTTTTCCGGGCAGAGTTTCTGGCGGCACTGGAAATCGCACAGGCGGGCCATGCGCCGGGCGATGTCTTGCGCAGCTCCTGGGCCGGAGCGCTCGGGCAACCACAGTTTCTGCCCAGCAGCTATCTGCGTCATGCCCGGGACGGCGATGGCGACGGACGCGCCGACATCTGGACCTCGGCCCCCGACACGCTGGCGTCCATCGCGGCCTATCTGGCCGGGCACGGCTGGATCGCGGGTCGCGACTGGGGGTTCGAGGTCCATGTGCCCGCCGACGTGCCCTGTACACTGGAAGGTCCCGATCAGGGAAGGCCGATCGCCGATTGGCAGGCGATGGGCATAACGCGCGTCAACGGGCGCCCGTTTCCGGCGCATGAGCTGACAGGCGAAGGCTATCTGATGATGCCGGCGGGACGGTTCGGGCCGGCATTTGTCGTAACACCCAATTTCTACGTCCTGAAGGACTACAACATGAGCGATCTTTATGCGCTTTACATTGGCAATGTGGGCGACCGGATCGCCTATGGCATGGGTGATTTCACGACGCAGTTCGCCGGGACCCATGCGCTGACGCGGGGCGACGTGGCGCATATGCAGGAGACGCTGGTGCGCCAGGGCCACGATGTGGGCGGCGTTGACGGGCTGGCCGGGTTCAAGACACGCCGCGCCATCGGACGCTGGCAGCTTGCAGAAGGCCAAAGCGCGACGTGCTTTCCCGACAAGGATCTGAAGGCGGCTCTGAAGTAACGCCTCGTTACATTCAGCCTGAGCGTCACTACTGGTGCAATGCCCGGTCCGTTGACCCGTGCCCCGGACAAAAAAAACGCGGCCTCGAAAGGCCGCGCTTCTGCTCGCGTGACGGGAAGGTTTACTTCCAGCCCACCTCATTGAAAATCGTCTGAGCCGCTTCGAGGTTTTGTGCGATGGCGCTGGCATCCACATCGTCGGGCTTGAAAATCCCGAGCGTGGCAACAGACGGGCTGATCGCCACCCCTGCCACGGCCGGATATTCGTCATTGCCTGCGGAAAAGTACTGCTGCGCCTGATCAGAGGCGAGGTACTCCAGAAACTTGATCGCATTTTCCTTGTTGGGCGCGTTCACGGCAAGCCCGCCCCCGGACAGATTGATATGCGCCCCTTCGTCGCTCTGCGACGGGAAAACCCAACCGATGTTTTCCAGATCCGCCTTGCCCAGTCCGTCCACGTCCTTGCGCAGGGCACGCGCGAAATAATAGGTGTTCGAGATGGCAACATCGCACTCGCCGGACACAAGGCCGCGCAGCTGATCGGTGTCACCCCCCTGAGGGTCGCGTGCGAAGTTGTCGACCAGTCCCTGGGCCCAGACTTTTGCATCGTCGACACCGTGGTTTTCGATCACCGCCGACAGCAGCGTCTGCGAATACACATTGCCCGAGGACCGGTGGCAGACCTGACCTTTGAACTTCGGGTCCGCAAGGTCAACATAGGTCAGCGGCGGATCCGTGACGTCATCCTTGTCGTAAAAGATGATGCGCGCACGCTGTGAAAAGCCGAACCACTGATTGTCATCGTCCTGCAGATGCGAGGGAATGCGCCGTTCCAGAACCACGCTTTCCACCGGCTGCAGAATACCTTCGGCCTTGGCCCGTTCGAGACGCGTGGTGTCCACGGTCAGCAGAATGTCAGCGGGGGAATTGGCGCCTTCTTCCTTGATCCGTGTGATCAGTTCGTCGGCCTTCCCTTCGATCCGGTTGATCGTGATGCCGGTCATCTCTTCGAAATCGGAATACAGACGTTCGTCGGTGTCATAGTGGCGCGATGAATAGAGGTTCAACTCGCCTTCAGCATAGGCGGCTGTTCCAGCCAACAGGCTGGCGACAATGGCCAGCCGTGTCACATTTTTCGTCGAAGGCATGTGTATCTCCCCTTGCCTTAAGATCTTGCACCGCAAGACCTACCGTTAAAGTCGGGAATTTCAACAGTAAAATTGAGTTTTTCAGTCGGATTAATGAACGATCAGCTGTGTTCTTCTTCAGATACCTCTGCCAGAGCGCGATTGTAGACCCGAAGCGCATCGACGTGAAACAACGCACCGCACAGTTCCGGCGCAGCACCACTGCCCGTCAGCCGCACCACCGGCAGCAGCGTCGCGCCCGTTCGGTCAAAGACAGGCATGGCGTCTTCAAGCGTGGCATTCAGGTCTATGTAAATTCCGCCTTCGATAAGCGCCCAGCATTGTTCAGGGTCCGCGGCGCCGGGATCGTCCTGATCCCGCATCACGCCCGCAACGCGCTGAATTGACAGCAGATAGGCGTGCGGCCCGGCGGCTACATGCACGCCACGACGCTCCAGCTGGGTCAGGAAAAACGAACGCGTCACCAGCTTGGACCCGAGCGCGGTGGATATCGACACAGCCACCATCACCGCGATGCCGGTTTGCCAGTCTCCGGTCAGCTCGAACACAATAAGCGTCGTGGAAATCGGCGCGCCCAGCACAGCGGCGGCCACGGCCCCCATCCCTGCAAGCGCATAGATATTGGCCGTTCCGGACAAATCCGGCAAAACGCTGGTGGCCACCAGCCCAAACGCCAGGCCAGTCAGCGCCCCGACCATCAAAGCCGGTGAAAATACGCCGCCGCCCATGCGCCCGCCGATGGTGATCGACGCGGCCACCACCTTCAGCGCGGCAAAAATCACCGCTTCGTACAGCAAAAGATCGCCCGTCAGAGCAGCCCGCGTGGTTTCGTAGCCCACGCCGATGATGTGCGGGAACCAGATTGCAATCGCACCCAGCAGAGCCCCGGCCACGGCGGGGCGCATCCACCGCGGCACTCCGGTCCGGGCCTGCCAGTAATCGGCCCAGTCCTCGGCAAACAACGTGCCTCTCATGAAGGCCGCGGCAACCAGACCGCACACGAGGCCCAGCAAAAGAAAGGCCGGCAACTCGACATAGAACTCCAGAAGGTTGGTCGTGGGCAGGTTGAACTCGGCCACATCGCCGAATTCGAGCCTGCTGATGACTGTGCCTGCAACAGAGGCGATCACAATCGGCGCAAAGGCGTGCAGGGCGAAATGGCGCAACACCACTTCCAGCGCAAACAGCGCGCCAGCGATCGGCGCATTAAAGGACGCCGACACGGCCGCAGCCACCGCGCATCCCAACAGATCTCGCGCCGTGATTCCGTTGGCTTCTATCCGATCGCTCACCCAGGTTGAAATCACCCCCGCCAGGTGCACCACCGGCCCCTCGCGCCCGGACGAGCCTCCGGTGCTCAGCGTGATGAGCGAGGCTGCGGCAGAGGCGAGGCCCTCGCGTTTTTCAACACGCCCTTCGTGCAATGCGGCCCCTTCGATCACATCGGCCACGGACCGCACGCGACCATCCGGCGTGAACCAGTGCAGTATCAGGCCGACAATCAGCCCGCCCGCCACAGGGACGACCAGCACCCAGTACCACGGCAACATGTCCGCCCAGCTGTGGATGCGCGACACATCCTCGGTTCCGTAAACGAAGGACTGCAGCGCATGAATGCCCTTGCGGAACAGCAAAGCCGCAAATCCCGCCGCCACCCCGATCACCAGTGCGATGAACCAGAACTGAAGTTGCGACGGGCCCTTCTGGCGCATGACCTGCCAGGTGGACCGCAGCATCGCCAGAACCTTGGCTGGCGAAACCCCGCTCAGCCGGTGATGAGCCCGTCCCTCGCCGTCACCCTGAGGTGGGTGTTTTTTGGCCTTTTCAGGGGGGATATCACTCATTCCGGACAAACCTTGCGACGAAGCGTATCTTCCCTGTCTGGTACACATGTCCTAATGTGGGGCAATCCGGGGCAAGGGAAGTGAGCATGGCGATCGACGATGCGGTTGCGGAACTGAGTTCCGTTCTAGGACAGAGGCTTAGTGTCTCCAAGTCCGATCTGCGTCAGCACGGCCTGAGTGAAACCTATTTTCCCGAAGCCCCGCCCGACGCGGTGGCGTATCCCGAAAGCACCGAAGAGGTGGCGGCCATCGTTCGCTGTTGTGCGCGGCATCGCTGTCCGGTGGTGGGATGGGGGGCGGGCACGTCGCTGGAAGGACAGGCACAAGCGGTCCAGGGTGGGCTGTGTGTCGACTTCAGCCGCATGAACCGCGTCCTGGAGATTGCGCACGGAGATATGGACGTACGCGTGCAACCCGGCGTCACGCGCGAGGCGCTCAACAACGAATTGCGCGCCACTGGTCTGTTTTTTCCCGTCGATCCGGGCGCGAACGCCACGATTGGCGGCATGACCAGCACCCGGGCCAGTGGCACCACCGCAGTCCGCTACGGCACGATGCGCGAAAACGTGCTTGGGCTGGAGGTGGTGACGGCTTCGGGCGACATCATTCATACGGGGACACGCGCACGAAAAACGGCGGCAGGCTACGACCTCACCGCGCTGTTTGTCGGGTCCGAGGGCACGCTTGGACTGGTCACAGAGATCAACCTGCGCCTTCAGGGCGTCCCCGAAGCGATCTCGGCTGCTGTGTGCGCGTTCGACACCGTGCGCGCCGCCGTCGATACGGTGATGGCCACCGTGCAAATGGGTTTGCCCATGGCGCGGATCGAGTTGATGGACACGCAGAGCATTGCGGCCGTCAATGCCTACGCCGGATCAAATCTTGCGCCCTGCCCTCATCTTTTTCTGGAATTCCATGGCTCGGAGGCGGGTGTCGCGGAACAGGCACAAAGCTTTGGCGAGCTGGCCCGCGACTTTGGCGGAAAGGGATTTGACTGGGCGCGCAAGACCGAGGACCGCTCTGCGCTTTGGGCGATGCGTCACAACGCGTACTACGCCATCACGGCTGCGCGGCCCGGCACCAAGGCATTGGTGACAGATCTCTGCGTGCCGATCTCGAAACTGGCAGACGCGATCGACGCGTGCCGCTCGGAACTGGACAACGCGGGCATTGCAGGGCCGATTCTGGGCCATGTCGGGGATGGAAACTTTCACGCCGTCCTGCAGTTCAACGATGCAGACCCGACCGAAAGGACCCGCGTGATCGAGGTTTCAGAGCGGCTTGTCGACATGGCCCTTGAGATGGGTGGGACGGCCACGGGTGAACACGGTATCGGTATCGGAAAGCTTGGCTACATGCCGCGAGAACACGGCGAGGGCTGGGTTGTCATGGGCTCGATCAAGGCCGCGCTCGACCCTGACAACATCATGAATCCCGGCAAACTGGTCCCGGCGCGCAACTGATACGGAACCGGGTTGCCCGGACCAGTGGCTTTGGGCACACTCTTTCACACGTGTCCGGCCATCCAGTTCCATCACGCCCGGCACATCAACCCCTTTTTTCGGGACACTGCCATGACCGATGAGACAGCCGCCTCAGACAAGCCGATCGTGGCCGTGACGGGTGCGAGCCGCGGCATAGGACACGCGATCGTCAAGGACTTTCACAGTGCGGGATGGGAGGTATATACACTGGCCCGCACGCCCTTTTCTGCGGTCTGTCCGTGGGCCGAGGGCATCATCCGGCACATCGAGGTCGATCTGTCGGACAGCCGCTCGATTGCCGCTGCGTGCAACACGCTTCAGGACAGAATTGGAACACGGGGCCTCGGTGCCCTTGTCAACAATGCCGGGATCTCTCCGAAGGCCCGGGATGGCGGACGGCTGTCCGCGACGGCAACGACGGCCGATGAATTTGGCCGTGTTCAGATGGTCAACCTTATTGCTCCGCTGATGTTGTGTCAGAACCTTCTGGACCCGCTCGCCCTTGCGGGAGGCGCCATTGTCAATGTCACCTCTATCGCCGGAACCCGCGTGCATCCGTTTGCCGGGGCAGCCTACGCCGTGTCCAAGGCCGGATTGTCGGCACTGACACGGGAACTGGCCTTTGAACTGGCAGAAAGCGGTGTGCGCGTGAATGCCGTCTCTCCGGGAGAAATCGCAACGTCCATCCTGTCTCCCGGCACCGATCAGCTGGTTGAACAGGAAGTGCCGATGAAGCGGCTGGGCAGCCCGGCCGAAGTGGCCGAAGTCGTGCTGTTCCTGTGCAGTCAGAAGTCGTCTTATGTGAATGGCGCGGAGATCCCGATCAACGGAGGCCAGCACCTGTAACGTGCGACCGTTTGCAGCGGGGCGCGCACGTGGTTGCTGTCATGCATTTGACAAAACACCGTCGCGCAGACGTGCGCGGGAGCGCTGCGCAACCCGCGGCGGTTGCGCATGGGT
>JBCCHI010000147.1:0-7858 GCA_039028815.1 Pseudomonadota bacterium | reverse complement strand
GCGCCGATGACTTCTGTCTGAAAAACGTCCGAGAGATCCTGGTAACTCATTTCGAGCGGTTCGCGGGATGTAAAAGCCCCGCGGACATTATAGATCAGAACCTCTATCTCCCCCATTTCGCGGCGCACCTTCGAGAGGCTGGTTTCGAGTGTTTCGGGGCGGGTGACATCAACCGGATAAAACCTGGCGTCAGCGTCTTTATCGGCCGTCTTCGCAGATCTCACAGCGGCGGCGCTGCCTGCTTCTGTCCGGGACAACAGCGCAAGATCGAATGCCTGCGCTGCAAACCTGGCGGACAGGGCCTGTCCCAACCCCTCTCCGGCACCGACAATTGCGCAAACAGGCCGTTTCATCCGTGCGTCCCGACGTTCAAAGGGGCGTGGCCCGCCCGGCGTCCTGCCATAGATATTGACCGCACAACCTCAAGATCCTCTTGTAGAGTCCCATCCTAATCCCAACCCGACGGATTCGACATGATCAAAATTTTCAACAGCCCGGCGTCGACAGCCATGTCGGCCCATGCCGCTCTGGAAGAGATTGGCTGCGCGTATGAAAACCGCTGGGTGGACATCGACAGGCCTCTGGCGCAGAGAGATCCCGAATTTCAGGCGCTCACGCCGCATGGTGCCGTGCCGGTGCTCGTTGACACGGATGGCTCCGTGATCTTCGAGGGCACGGCAATCCTGATCTACCTGGCCGACCGTTTCCCGCACGCAGGTCTCGGCCCTGCGGCCGGCCAGCCCGGGCGCGGCGACTTTCTGAAATGGATGACCTACATGACGAACACGCTGCAGATCGCCATGCAGATCTACTTTATGCCGGACAGGCATACGGTCGCGTCTGCCGGTCATGATGAAATTTCGGCCAGGGGACTGGAGCGGCTTGACGAAAGCTGGCGCTTTGTCGATGCCGCCTGTGCCACCCCCGGACCTTACCTGTTGGGCCCGACATTCAGCGCATGCGACCTGCACCTTCAGATGCTATCGAGATGGCACCGGGACATTGAGGCCATGCGTGCACGATATCCCAACGTGAAAAGATGCGTGGAGCTTGTCGAGCAGCGCCCCGCGGTCCGACGTATCATGCAGGACCACGGCCCGGACTGGACAAGCCTTCATCCGAATGACCCCGGGCCACCCTGAACGCGACAGCGCCGGTTTCAGCCGTGCGAAACGCCAGCGCGGTGGCCGGCCCCCGGGCTTAACCCGATCTCCGGCGGTGCAGGCTCAGACCCAGAACCGCGGACACAAGCATCACGGCAGACGCCGGCAGCGGAATGACCGATGGCCCCTTTGTCGCGACCTCCGCGTTGAAGCTGGTGACCGCACCCGCGCGGCCATGCTCCAGCCTCACACGCATCTTGAACGCAACAGGACCGGTCAGCCCGGCAATGTCGCCGGCGTCCAGATCAGAGAACGCCAGGGTTCCCGATCCTGAAAATGGCCCAAGGCTGCTCAGGCTGGTGGTGCAACCGGTGCTGGCCGAATTCGTGGTGTCCAGGCAAAACTCGGCCTCGGCCGCGCCCTGCGTCGTTCCGCCGAAAATGAAATCGTAGCTGAGCATGCTGACCGCCGGCGAAAGATCGGTCTCCCACACCCACACATCCAGCGTGCCCGGCGCGCTGCTGACGTTGACCGAGTTCAGCTGGATCTCGGGGGCGTCCGCCGTGCCGACAAACGGAAACCCCAATCCGGTGCTGACGTTGATAGACCAGGCGCCCAGGGCCCCTGAAAACGTCACCACGCCAGGCGTGGCGCTCAAGTCGCTCACCGACTCGTCCTGGATGGTCGCGGTGGTTGTTCCATCATCCAGAAAAAGGAATGTGGCGGCATCTGCCGTGGCGGCGGTTGCGGCAAAGATGGCCGCCAAAAGGCCAATTGTCCTCATCGTAATCTCCCAAAAAATCAAGTCGTTATGGCAAAATACAGAGACGCGCAGCGGTAAAAAAACGGCGTCTTCGGGCAGCAGGATGCACAAAATTCGCGTTTGACGCAACTTTTCGGCCCCTGAACCACCGGAAAGGCGCACCGGTAAATCACGTGAATCCGGCCTGCCGCCGCTCTTTTCAGCGCCGCGCGGGGACGGGCCGGACGCGCGTTTTCACTGCCCGGAATACCCGCGCGCGCCCGGCGTCGGGGATCATCCAGCCCGGTCCCCCGCAGCAGGGCCGTGACGGATCATCAGGGCGAACCCGGGCAGGGGCGGGGAGGGCGTGACCCGGCTGAAAGCCAGACACCCCGGACGTGATGACCGCCCGCTGTCGAGGCGGGTTTCAATGCGGCCCGGACAGGCAGGAGAGCACCGTCGCGACGCAGGGCAAGGCGGCGTGAACGACGCCCGTCACCAGCCTGCCGTTCAGTTCCGCCTCAAACGTCAACAACAACTTTTCCGATGGCAGTCCCGCCTGAGAGACGCGCGTAGGCGTCATTGATATCCGAAAGGCCAAACTCGTGCGCGTCGAGCAAAGGTTTCACATGCCCGGCATCAACCAGGCTGGCAATCCTGGCAAGGATTTCGCCATGATCTTCCCGCATCACGTTGTGGATCATCGGGATCAGCATGAAGACCACATGCAGCGACAAACCTTTGAAATGCGCCTGTGTGAGATCCAGTTCCAGAAGCGAAACGGTGGTAACGACATGCGCGTTCAATGCCGCCGCCTGGAATGAGTTGAGCATGTTGGCGCCACCGACAGAATCAAAGACCACGTCAAAGCCGGCGCCGCCGGTATGTTCGGTCACGTAATCGTCGATGTCTTGCGCAGCGTAGTCGATCACCGCAAAACCCAGGTCCCGGACAGCCGCCATTTTCTCTGCACCGGTTGCGGTCGTGGCCACATCTGCCCCCATGTGCCGGGCGATCTGCGCGGCGAGATGGCCAACGCCACCGGCGGCTCCGTGAACCAGCACCTTTTGTCCGGGTCCCGTGCCGGCGCGCGACAGGCCTTCGTAGGCAGTGATGCCGACAAGGGGCAGCGCCGCCGCCTCGCGCATCGAGATCGATGTGGGTTTGCGTGCAACAAGGCGCGCGTCGGCGACCATGTATTCAGCCAGCGCCCCCGGCAGATCCAGTAATCCACCGGCGCAGCCAAAGACCTCGTCGCCGACGGCAAACTCTGAAACACCTTCGCCGACACCTTCGATTGTTCCGGCGAAATCCATACCCAGAACCGCCGGCAGCGGCGGCGAAAGAGGCAGGTCCGGCCCCATCGCCCGGATCATTGTGTCCACGGTGTTCACGCTGGTGGCAGCGACACGAACAACAACATGACCGGGCCTTGCGTCCGGTCTGGCCATTTCAACCGGCTCGAAAACCGCATCATTGCCGTAACTGTTCAGGACCATTGCTTTCATTTTCATCTCCTCAAAAGTCGTCTTTCAGCTGCGCTCAGCCAGCGAATACCTGGGCCTTCACGACAAGCTCGTTCCGGGTGCGTTGATTTGCGATATCGTGTTCGAGGCCCTGCGCGCCGACGAGCGTTAAGCGTTTGATCGCCAACATTTTTCTGGTAGCTCTCATAGAGCCAGTGGGCTTCGGCCCTCACTGCATCAGCGGTGGGTCTGTCGATGGGCTCGCAGGGCATCTGTCTGCACGTATTGATCGGCTCAGCACGCTTGACCGAAACAGGCGGAAACTGCGCGATGCACTGTGCCGGGGCGTCGACACAGGGGCCGACTTCATCGGGTTGCTGCGCCTTGTTGATAGTGCACAACCGTGCATCATCGCGCGAAACTGCCTCTGTCGACATGTCTTTGAGCAACCCGCTGTCGTCGTGACACACCCGGATTTCGGGATTGGCAGACTGGAAAACGACCACTTTGGTGTCCCGGTCCCGTTCCAGCCGCATCGCAAGACTGTTCGGGTCTGACAGCATGTCCTGTCCCTGAACGCTGACGGACCCGAACCCGAACGTTACCGTCGTGATCGCGTTTTCAAACTTCACGTCAAAGGCCCGGACGGTTTCGGTTTTCACTTGGCGGTCCTTTCCGGGCGCGCGTCACCGGTGACGCGGGTGATGGGTTGAATTGACGGGATGGGGTCGGGCGTTCGGACCGCCCGCGTCAGGGGGTGGTATCAAGGATTGACGTGATGGCGGCCATGACCTCGGCGGTATGTGTTGCATCCAACGCTGCTGCGTCCGGCGCAGCGAACGCACCGCTGTCGTTGTCGAAATATTGTCCCGATGCCTCTTTGAACTCGTCCGACACTGCGGCCCGGATCAGGATGTCCGCGCCGACATTCAGATCATTGCCGTGGAGTCCAAAGCCCTCGCGCACCATCTTTGATGCCAGCAGAGAGCCCGGATTGACGGCAACGATCACGGGCCCGTCAGGGTGCTCTCCGGCCATCTCGGCCGACCAGATCGTAAGCGCCAGCTTGCTCTGGGCATAGGCGCTCATGTCGTCCATCGGCCGGTAATCCGTCATCGACGCGACGTCTACCCGGGCCTGAGCGGCAGAAGACAGGTTAACGATTCGGCCCTCGGGCGGAATGATCGGCAAAAGCGACCGCGTCAGGAGATACGGAGCCAGTGTATTGACCTCGAACCGGATGTCACGTCCGCTCTCCGTCCGCGCAGTGGCGGATTTCAGAACACCGGCGTTGTTGATCACCACGTCCAGCCGGTCATGCTGATCGCGTATCGTGCGTGCCATGGCGGCGACCTCGCCCAGACGGGAGAAATCCGCCAGGTATGTCTCGACTGTCCCGATCTCGTCTGCCGCCGCCGACAACTTCGCCTGACTGCGCCCGTGAATCAGCACCTGGTGTCCTGCCGCCGCCAGCTTTCGGGCGGTGAGAAGACCGATGCCGTCCGTGGCCCCCGTTATGAGAATTTTCCTGGTCATTGAGTGACCTCTTTGTTGGTGAAATCCGGCAAAAGCTCATCCGCGATCCGCGTCATCGTGTCGTCAACCGGTGCACGATTGAATCGCAGGTTCAGAGCGACGTGATTGACCCCGAGTTCCTGAACGTCGAGAAGGTAGTCCCGCAAAAAGCGGACACCCGCTGAAAAGCCCAGATGGATCGGTCTGGGTGGCGCATCGGCATCGTCGGCAAGATCAATGTAGAGCGATTGCATGACCGGCTTGTCGTGTGCGCCGGCCTCGGCGACCCGGCGTCGATAATCAGCCACCGCGCGACCCTGAGAGAGCGGGTCGCGGGGATACGTCATCCAGCCATCCCCGTTTTGTGCAACCCAGCCGGGCGATTGCCGCGACCCACCCGTGACAAGCAGCGGAAGCCGCCCGCCAAAGGGTTTCGGCAGCAGGTCGGCATCGCCGTTCAGGTTGCCCTGGGCCGTGCGCATGCGCGGATAGTCCTCAGCCATCGCGCGGATATAGGTCACGCTGTCGCGAAACCTTTCGCCCAGGCTTGCATAATCCATGTTCAGCGCCGGGTATTCCTCGGGGCGGTCGCCGGAGGCGATGCCAAGCAACAGCCGCCCATTGGACAACTGGTCGACGGTTGCGGCGGCCTTGGCCACATGGGCCGGATGCCGGAGCGGCAGGATCACCGAGGCAACGCCAAGCGCTATGTCCCGAGTGGCCGTGGCGAGCGCGCCAAGATAGACGAACGGGTCGTATATCTGGCCGGCGTCGCCGAACGATCGGACATTGAAGGGCACGTCGCGCAGCCAGAGCGCCGCGAACCCCAGACGCTCTGCCAGCTGCGCCCGCGCGATATGCGCACCCATCGTCGGGACCGCACGGTCCGGATACGCCTCCAGTGGCACAACCAGGCCAATCGACAGTCTGTCGGGGCAAAATGTCGAAGCGTAGCCCGGATTGATCCGCGCAAAGCCCTGAATGCCGGTATCAAGCATTGTCCAATCGTCCTGCATAGGGTTTCGGTTGCGCTGAATATAAATATTGAATTTCATGCATAAACTCCGAAAAATAGGAATGATAATTCGGATTTTGGATATAGTGATATGGATACGGATGCCCTACGTCTGTTCGTGCTGGCGGCGGAAAAACTCAACATCAGCGCGGCCGGCCGGGTGCTGGGGCTGGCTCCGGCGGTCTCCAGCGCGAAACTCGCCAAACTTGAGCAGACCGTCGGCGCAGATCTGCTGCATCGCTCCACGCGTAAGGTCTCGCTGTCTCTGGAGGGGGTGGGCTTTCTTCCCTACGCGCGCGAAATCATAGCGCAGGAGGACGCAGGCCTTGCCGTTCTCGGCAAAGGCAAAGCGGACCCGACAGGCACTGTCCGCTTCACCGCGCCAAGTACGTTCGCCCAGCTCTATATCGCCCCTTTGCTGCCGGGGTTTCTTGATGAATTTCCAGGTGTCACGCTTGATCTGCGCCTGTCGGATACCTCGTTCGATCTGATCGAAGGCAGCTTTGATCTGGCGCTTCGAAACATGAAGCTTGAACCCTCAAGCCTGATCGGCCGCAAACTGGCCGGGGACACCCGTGTTCTGTGCGCCTCGCAGGAGTATGTCGATCGCCACGGATCGCCACGCCATCCCGATGATCTGTCCGGACACAGGCTGATTGCATTCAAGAACACCGTCGCACAGCCCCTGTCAGGGCCGGGTGACGCCGCCGGTGTGTTCGACCCTGCCAATGCCGCGCGCTACCTGATCATTGATGACGGGCTCAGCCAGAAAATCGCGACCATCAATGGCGCCGGTATCTCCATCAACTCCGTGTGGAGTGTTCACGAGGAACTGGCCGACGGCCGGCTGGTGCGTGTCCTGCCGGGCTGGTCTCAGGTCGGGCAGACCGCGCTCTGGCTGGTTTACCCCAAGGCCAATGTCCTGTCCGCAAAAGTACGCGTTCTGATGGATTTCCTTCTGCGGGAAATAGATGGTGGCGCAGCCTGGGCACCCGCCTAGAACCACTTGCGTCCGCGCAGGGGCTTCGAGACATGCGGGCATTCGAAACCCACTGCCAGGCTTGCCCGCAAACCCCCTGTTGCGCGGGAGTCAGGGAGATCGCATTTGCCGAACAGGGTATCCGGGGAAGGATGCGGGGAAGGTTTTTGCCCAAACAGGGGGGTGTCGGAACCCTCATCGAAACCCGGGCGGTGCCGACCCGGGCAGCGTCTCGTCATCTTCGCCCGGCAGTTCCGGACGTGCCGTGCCGTTCAGGCGGCCCCTTGCAAGGACACCAACGCCTTTCGCCTTGACCCCGAGACATCAGCCGAAGGCGAAAGGCGCGCAGCATAGGAACGATGCACGGCGTTTCGCGACACTCTGTGGGTCAGGTTTGTCGCGAAACGCCTTAGCCTGTTCCGACGCACGCGCTCGCCATACTCCGGTGCGCGCGTGCAGTGCGTCTCTGGCAGCGTGTTGCGGCCGGCGTTCGTCATTGCTCAACCTGGTCTTTTCAAATCGCTGCGCAGGCAGTTTCAAACGCGTCTAGGTCGAAACCGGGTCGCGATGCAGGGTCCCGCTCGATCCATTCGGCGTGCAGGAGGTTTCGGATCGCAGCCTCAGGCCGATCGACAACAGCAGCCGGCCCCGCCAACGCGCCGTGGCGGTCGGCGTGCGCCGCCACTCCGCAGTATGTAGATCCGCATATTCCCAAATGCGCCTCAGTCTGCTTTCAGGGGTTTGCGCCTGGCCCGGCGTGCAAAAAGCCGACCGTCGGTTACAGCAAAACCTAAAGCAATCACAGCAAACCCAACCCACGCGTTCGGCTCCATTCTTTCGTTCAGAAATGTGGCTCCTAGACCGATGGCGAACGGCGGGACGAGCAACGTAACCAAAAGAAGGTTTGCGGCACCAGCGCGTGCAAGGATTGCGAAATACAGAACATAAGCCAGCGCAGTTGATAGTGCTGCCATCCCAAGCAATGCCGCCCATACATCAAGAGACAGAGCGAAGTCTGGTGGGCCATCCATCACGAGT
>JBCCHI010000146.1:0-7923 GCA_039028815.1 Pseudomonadota bacterium | reverse complement strand
TCCCTGCGGCCTCGGAGGCGTAGGCCATGTCCTGCGCAAGCCTTTCATCATCGAGAACACGCGCCAACGCATGTGCAAATGCCACGGGGTCTTCCGGCGGGACAAGCAGTGCTGCGTCCTGCGCCACGGTGTCGGGTACCGCGCCCACACGACACGCCACAATCGGCAGACCGTGCAGCATGGCCTCGTCAAAAACCAGCCCATACCCTTCGTACCGGGTGGCAAGGGCAAAGACGGATGCGTCGGAATAGAACCTGGCCAGTTCTTCATCTGGCACACGGCCGGTGAACCGAACGCGCGCGCCAAGGTCCAGATCGCTTGCCAGCCTGGCCAGGTCGGCCGCGCAGTCGGGATCTTGCGCAGCGCCAACAATCACCGCTTGCCATGGCCGCTGCTTTACCCGTGCCAGAGCCCTGAGCAACACGTCATGCCCCTTGCGCGGCACCTGTATGCCGACCGACAGGATCAGGGGCGGATGACGTGGTGAGGGTCTGCTGTCAGAGTGCAGGACGGCATCAGTGCCGGGCCGTGCAACTGTCAGGCAACTGGCGGGAACCTGATAATCCGATTGCAGCAGATCTGCGGTGTGCGAACTGGTCACGACAACATGCGCGGCATGCGCGAGGTTATCCCGTTCACGCGTGAACAACTGCGCGCGCCGCTCGGGTGAAAGTCCCGATTCAAGTGCAAGCGGGTGATGGATCAGCGCGACCATCGGCGCGGACATGCCGTGCAAGGCGTGCGGCTCCAGCGCCCCCAGTGCCAGACCGTCGATGATCGTCGGGCAATCTGGCGAAATCGCAGCCAGTCGGCGTGCGGCATCCGCGCTGTCCGCCGGTGTCGGATCGGGATAGCTGCCGCCAAGGGGGATATGCTGAATGTTGCGCCCCACGCGCCGCAGTCCCGAGATAAGGCGTCGATCATAGATGTAACCGCCGGTTACAGTGTCCAGATCGCCGGGAATGGCAAAGGCCGCGTGCCGCTGTGTCATGAGGCGGGTCGAAGTCCGGAGCGATGCAATGATCCGCACATTCGTCACGACCTGGCGGCTTTGGGCGAGGCAGGCCTGGTCACCGCAAGAACCCCGGGCAGCGACGCGATGGCAACTCCGAGACCGAACACAACGCTTGTCGCCAGTGCCTCACCAACGGACATTCCCGCCAGCGGCAAAATGATGACGGCAACGCCTTCCCGCAGACCCCAACCGCCGATCGTGAGCGGTACCAGCATACTCAGCAAGACCAGCGGGATCAGAACCAGTGCGGCAAGCGCGGGAAACGTCACACCCACAGCCTTGGCGCACAGGGCAAATGCCACGATGTTGCACAGCGCGGTGCCGAGGCTCAAAAAGATCTGTCGCACGCGGACGTCGCGCGCTGTCAGCGCATGGAGAAAGGGGGACCGGAATGCACGTTCCGCACCGGTTGGCCAAAGCCCCGGACGCCCAAGGACGAGCAACGCCAGGCCCCCTGTAAGCAGCACGGTCAAAATCACGCCGCGCAGCCACGCAGGCACCGCGAAGCCGCTCGGGAGCGTGAGCATGGGAATGGCTGCGACAAGGAACACCAGAAAGAGCGCGATCTGGCCTGCGAGCCGTTCAAAGAGGACCGCCTGAGCCGATGGCAACAGCCCTGCAGGAGCGCGGGCGCGGACAGCGCGACCGGCATCGCCCAAAATGCCGCCCGGAAGCGCCTGATTGAACAGTTGCGATAGGTAATATTCACGCAGGGCTGTGCGGCGGCTTAGCTCAATGCCCAGCTGTGCCGCCGTCAGTCGCCAGCGCAGCGCCGAAAGCACGGTTTGCAGCGTCAGCACCAGCAAAGCTGCGATTGCCCAGTGCGCAGTGACACTCAGCACCCGTCCGATCGCGTCCGGGCCATCTGCCACCCGCCACAGCAGCACGAGGATGCCGGCCATCAGCGCGGCCTTGACGCCTCTTGCCAGCCAGGGGGACGCGCCGCGCATCATCGTTCCGCGTGCCGCACGATTTCGGATGTCGAGAACGCCTTCAGAAACAGGTCGCGCATCTGTTTCATCGGCAGGGCGGGCGCATCATCCGGAGGCAGCAGGCCCGGTCGCAGCCCCCATTGTGCCGTCCGGTTGACCAGGTGCGCAGGCCCGATCACATGGATCGGCACATCCGGTCGTTCATCCAGTGCAACAAAGCCTGCGCTCTGATGATCCCCGACCACCACGATCAGCGGCGGGTCGTCGGCCAGCCGCGCCGTGTATGACAGAACCGTCTGCAAGGCATAGTCCATGGCCAGACGATACTGCGCGCGCACCCGGTCACGGTCCTGCCACACCTGTTTGGGTGTGTCGCCCTGGCGCGCCATTTTGTTGAAAATCCGGCCGTCACCAATGCTTTCCCAATCCACGAGTTCGGGCACCGGCACCCACGGCGCGTGGGACGATCCGGTCGCCACCTGAACGAACACCGGGCGGTCGCGATTTGGCCTGCGCAAAAGGCGCTCGAGCGCGTGAAAGGTGAACTGATCGGGCATTGTCACCCAGTTGAAGGTCTCTCCCTTGTAGCCCAGGTCCGCATTTGCAAGGATCGTCTCGAACCCCATTACGCTGCTTTCAGGCCAGTCCATCGTAATCTGTGGCATCACGGCGGCCGTGTGGAAACCGGCATCCTCGGCAAAGTGAAACAGCGTTTTGCGACCCGAGGCCAGCACTGCGCGATACCGCGTGTCGCTGTTGATCCATAATCCGTTCGCAAACGTTGCGTGCGCAAGCCAGCTTTGCCCGCCCCGGGTCGGTGAAGACAGCACGCCCGAGGCGGTCGTCAGCCCCCGTGACTCCAGTTCTGCCTGCCCGGTGGCCAGTGTCGTGCGGTGCAGATCGGCGTAAAGCGGTGTGTCGAGGCTGGCGCGCCCATAGCTTTCCAGGAAAATCACGATCACATCCCGGTCGATCAGGTCGAGCAGACCGGTGGCGCCGGCCAGCGCATCATTGGCGGCTGCGGCTTCAAATGCGCGCAGATCCCGAAGTGTCGCCTGCGCCAGCTTTAACTTGCCGACCGCCAGTGTCGTGGACCGTGTCGTGCCGGGCGGATCAAAGAGAGGGGTCCAGAGCTTCAGGCGCGTGCCTGCATCCATGACGACCAGCCCGCCAGCGAGGCACGCGGCCAGACCCGTGCCGGATCGTGGCCATCCCCGGTCTGGTGCAACGCGGGTCAGAACGCCGCTGGCCCACCAGATCGCAGAGGCCAGCGCAGCATAGATCACGCCCGCGCCCAGCAATGTGACCACGGACCAAACGGGTCCGATCGCGCCCGACAACAGGCGGAGGCCGGCCTCCACCAGGGCCGGATCGCCCACCGGGTTCATGGCGCGATTGAGGGCCGTGAACATGGCGAAATCGCCAGCCTTGAGCAGGCTCAGCGACAGCAGCGCGCCAGTGACCGCCAACCGCAGGGGCAGTGCCAAAGCCGTCTTCCCAAACGCCAGAAGCACCAGCACTATAAAGGGCAACTCCAGTGCAAACCGCGACATTGCCCCCCAGGACACGCCCGCCGGATGGTTGGGCTGAACCAGAACCAGAGCCAGGATCAGTGTCGCAGCCCCGAGACGCGGCGCGTGGTGCCAGACGTGCAGATTTGCGGTTTCGCCGGAACGCCTGCCGGGCGTTACCGGGGAATCCCGGGGAGTGCCGTGACGCAGCAACCAAATGATATCAATCGCGAAAGACCATAGCAGCAGAAGTGATGCAGCGATCGTCAGAGGAAGGACAACTATCGAGGGCGTCAAAGGGCACAACAATAGGATCAGCGCGCCGATCTGAATGGCGCAGACAACCTTCCGCCGGAGCCTGTACGGAAGCGCGCCGCGCAACGCGGGCAGGGCGCATGAAGCCAGAACAAAAACGTAGCGTGTAAACCCAAGGGCCAGGATCTCCCAGCCGACAGTTCCGCTGGCCAGCAGCCAAAGACTTATGGCCGCCGCCAGTGCCGCATCGATTTCCATGTCAAATCGCGCACCAAAATCCGAAACCAGCCCGGCGCGACGCGCCAGCCATCCGTCCGCGCCGTCCAGCGCATAGGCAAACACGGCAACGCCCAACACCAGCCAGACAGACGCACTTTGGTCAAAGACCGCTCCGAACAGGAAACAGACAAGCGTGGCGCGAAAAAGTGTAACCAGATTGCAAAGACCGAGAACGGCATGGGGGTAGGTGAGCGCTACACCGCGCAGCACAATCGCGCTCATCCCCAGATACGCGCCAACGGACGCCCAAGCCGTGCCAAGCGTCTGAATGGACGCGACAGTCAGCGCAAGACCCAGAATGCCTGCCGCAATGCCAAGCTTCGTGAGAGGCGCCACTTTTGGAGGGGTGTCGATGTCGCTGGGCAACATGCTTGGGTTGGTGTCCGTACTGACCAAAGCGCTCCGTCCTGAACCTGTGGCATCGCCCAGGGCAAAACGCAGGCAGGATCTGAGTGTTTCGCGCTGCGCTATAGGACGTAGCACGGATCCTGAAAAGCCCATCTCTAATCCACACCATGTGCCGAAGGGGGCCAGGCAGGTGGCATCCGGAACGCTGCCGACAGCCGCGTGCGCGATCGGTGGTTCATGTTGAAAGGGGCCGGTTTTGCTGAAATACAGCCACTTTTTGCCGCGTTCGCCGCAGGTCGCGCTAGTGTATTATCTGACTTACCGGCTCACACCGAAGATTCTGAATTTTCTCGGGGGGCCAGACCATGCGTTGAAAGGACCCACTATGCGACCACTCCTGATTGCTGGCTTGCTCAGCCTTGGCGCCATTCCCACCCAGGCCGAAATGGTGCGATACGAGCTCGACCCGGGCCATACGGTCGTCTACTTCACGGTGGATCACATTGGTTATGCCAAAACCCTTGGTGTGTTCACGGAGGTCGAAGGCGGCTTCAGCTACGATGCCGCAACCCAGGCGCTGAGCGGCGTCGACGTGACAATCAATGCGGTCAGTGTCGAAACATTTAACGCGGCACGCGACAACCATGTCAGAAATCAGGATTTTCTGGACGTTTCGCAATTTCCTGAGATCGTCTTTGTCGCCGAGAGTGGCACGCCGGAGAGCGACACATCCGGTACGGTCACCGGTGATCTGACACTTCTCGGAGAAACGAGGCCGGTCACACTGGCGGTCACGCTGAACAAGACGGCGCCATACCCGTTTGGGCACGGTCGCGAGGTGCTCGGTCTGTCCCTCGAAACCTCGATTCAGCGCAGCGATTTCGGGATGAGTTATGCCGTGGAGAATGGCCTGGTGGGCGATGTCGTGGACATAAAGGTGGAAACCGAGGCGATCCGCTCGGAATAGACCCGCTGAAACACTTGCAGGGATCGGATTTGACCGTGCCCTCCGCTCGGGGCAAGGGATAAATGCGGTCGACAGGGCACCGCCTCGGCCCGATTGTATCGCCAGGGGCGCAAAGGTGGCGGTATCACGGCGCGCCGCGGCGATCTGCGCACTGTGGTCGGTCTGCCGTTGGGCTGTTCTTTGCCGACGCAATGCACTGACGCATTCATGCCACATTTACCAATGATTTAATCAGTGCAGCGAGCGACAAGCAAAGAGGTAAACCGATGAGCCTGTCCGACGTCACACAGGCCCGGACAACACGCAGATCCCGCGTCTATTCCGGTAGGATCCGGCGATCTCTGCTTGGCGTTGGCTTGCGGTTTCCGACTGTTTTTCTGCATCTGCCGAAATGCGGCGGAACGTCATTGTCCGAGGCTTTGTACGCAACGGTTCCGATACAGAAGCGCGTCGGCGTCATAGACGCACTTGCCACCCGACGTGCGGCGGCCCTGATGGAATTCGGCGAAGATGACGTTTGGCGTTGTCATGATGATCTGGAATACGGACACTTCACATTCGATCTGCGCGAGCGCCTGCTGCTGACGCATGGGTGTTGGAACACGGCACTGATTCACGGCCATGTTCTTTTGACGGATCGGGTACGTCGGCATCTTCTTGAGCGTTACAAGCTGCTGACCCTCATGCGGGACCCGATCAGCCGCACGATTTCGAACTATCGCATGGCTGTCGCTGTCGGCATTGCAGACCCTGACCCGGAAGTGTGGCTTGGCAGTGCGATCGCACGCGCGCACTGCACGACGTATCTGAGGTACCTGTCGGGCCAGCATCATGTAGACCCGGAAGCGGAACCCGAGAGCCTGAACCGTGCTCTTGACGCGCTTGACCAGTTCAGTCTGATCGGCTTTATCCAGAATCTCGAGACGTTTTCGACCCAGTTCGAAAAGACATTTGGCGCCAAACTGACTCTGAACAGATACAATCAGGCCCGCGGTCCTGAAATCGAGCTTACCGGTCCTCAGAGGGACAGACTGCACGACATGTGCGCCGCTGATTCAGCCGTGTACGCCGAAGCATTGAAACGGTGGAACCGACCGCTTGCGTGACAACGAAATACCTTTGCGCGTGGCCTATTTTGCCCATGATTGGGGAGATTCTGCCATAAAGAGGCGTGTTGCGGGCTTTGAACGCGACGGGCTGGAGGTATACGGGTTCGCCAGCTACAGGATGGACCCAGAGCCGCCGGACTGGATTGTCGTCAATTTGGGCAGGACGTTCGACAACGGGTACGCCCATCGTGCCGGGTCGATCATTCGCGGAGCCAGAAAGGCTCAGAACCCCTCGCTGTCGGACGCAGATGTGATTGTCGCGCGTAACCTCGACATGTTGCTGACGGCCGCTCTGGCGCGCCGACGCGCGGGTCTCGGAACGCCGCTGGTTTACGAATGTCTCGACATACACAGGCTCGTTGCTCGCAGGGACCCGATTGGTGGCGCCTTCCGCCTCCTCGAACGCAACGCGCTGCACCAGTGTTCGGCTGTCTGGGTCTCTTCACCGGCTTTTCAGTCAGAGCATTTCGAGAAACACTATCCGGACGTAAAGGGTGTGCAGCTTCTGGAAAACAGATTGCAGACCGCGCTTGGTCAGCGCTGTACCAGGTTTCGCAACAACGAACGGAAACTTCGGATCGGATGGTTTGGCAATTTACGTTGCGCGCGTTCTCTTGAACTCATGTGCTCAGTTGCTGAAAGGTTCAGGACGCAGGTCGAGATCAGTCTTCGCGGTTATCCCGCGACGGCGAAACTGCCGGACTTTCAGCGGATCGTCGACGCGCACGCAAACATCGAATTTGGCGGGCGTTACGCATGGCCTGATGAGCTTGAGGCGATTTACGACAGTGTAGACCTGGTCTGGGCAGGCGATTTTATGGACGCAAGCCTGAATTCAGACTGGTTGTTGCCCAACCGGCTTTATGAAGGGGGGTGGTTTGGTTGCCCGCCCGCGGCACCAAAGTCGTCGCAAACCGGGAAGTGGATTGCCGGGCACGGCGCCGGTTTTGTTCTGGAAGAGCCCATGGAACAAACACTGCCCGCGCTGGTAGACACACTGCTGAACGACCCGGCACCACTTGTCGCGGCACGCACGCGTCTCCTGGATCTTCCGCGGGACGTTTTCGTGGAACCTGTCGGCACTTTGCGCATTGCCGTTGTGTCCGCTCTCGATCGGGGCCTGTCCGGCCGACAAGACGGGTCCGCGCATCGCTTGTGAA
Organism: Pseudomonadota bacterium; assembly: GCA_039028815.1. Lineage (GTDB taxonomy): Bacteria > Pseudomonadota > Alphaproteobacteria > Rhodobacterales > Rhodobacteraceae > Roseovarius. The sequence goes on along the minus strand of JBCCHI010000146.1, from coordinate 347 downwards.
TGACTGGCATGTTGCACGCATGTCCAACTCATGCGGTGCTGAGACGTTCGCGGGACACCCTCCAAAGCGTTACGAGACAAACCCGGCTTACGGAGTGTTGCGTCACGCCGTGCAATGTTCCTGCGCTGCGCGCCTTTCGCCTTCGGCTGATGTCTCGGGGCAAACGCGAAACGCTTTAGTACCGGGTTCTGGGGTTCAGCCTGATCAGCCCCGCCGTCACACCGAAGTGCATGATACTGCGGCGCAACCACCACAGACGCAGCGTTGCAAATCCTATCGTTAAAATTGCGCAAATCAGGCAATACACCGCCTTGACCAGTGCCATGACAACCAGCCCCGGCAATGTC
>JBCCHI010000145.1:0-8029 GCA_039028815.1 Pseudomonadota bacterium | reverse complement strand
GCCCTCCACGCCAAGCTCCCAGTTTACCCGACCCTGCGCATCGCGGCGCAGATCAACCCGGGGGGCAATCGCCTCCAGCCCGGTGATCCGGATGTCGCCGCCGAAAAACGCGCGCGGTTCGACCCCGATCTTCAGACTGTCGGCCTGAAACATCGGCGTGTCACCCGCCCAGTCGGCATTGGCGATCGTCACCCGCCCCGTGCTGACTCCAAGCACAGGATAGAGGCTGATGCGCGCCTCTCCGTCCAGCGTCACCGCGCGGCCGGTCGCTGCGCTCAGCCGTTCGGCGGCGAGCTGCGCCATGCGATCCCCGGGCAGCAACAGCACCAGCGCCACCATGCCGATCACGACGATCACCAAAAGTCCCACAATTCTCAGAAGCCACCGCATCTTCGCCCCCGGTTGCCGCGCCCCGATACTCTACCAGCGCCGCCGTCTCCGGCAACCTTTGATCCCGGCCGGCGCGGCCTGCTCACGCGCTTGTAAAGCGTTTCGCCCAGAACTTGAGACATCACGTCCGGCGATCCGCTTGATTCTGTAACATGCCTCGCGATCCGCGCGCGTGTTTGTGAGGCACTGAAAGAAAGCTGTAACAGGGAACACCGTTGCGTGCATTTCCGGTCACATTTCTTGCATCGGGCGACACAGGCGCAATCTGTATACCACGGAACACAAACTAACCGGATAACGCACAGGATAACGCCATGACCTCTTCAACCCTGACCAACAGCCCCGCGCGCGCCTTTCCCTCTTTGTCCCTCGATACGATCATGCTGATCGTTCTCGCCGGTGCGGCCGGCACGCTTGCCTTTGACATCTTCGGCCGCGCAATTGCGCCCATGCTGGGCTTTGCCTCGCTGGCTCCGGTGGGCCTGGCCCGCGGCTTTCTCGGAACGCTCGGCCTGCCGAACGGAGCTCCGCAGGGCCATCTGATGCACCTGCTGCTGGTGGGCATGATCGCCTATCCCGTGGGATGGCTCTATGTGGCGCGCCCGGTGCTCAAGCGGCTTGTCCCCGGGTTGCCCTGGAGTCTGGGCGCAGCCGCCTATGGTGTCGGTCTGTGGGTCTTTGCCATCGGCGGCATCGCGACCTTCGCGGGCAACCCGCCGTTCCTGAACTTCACCGGCATCACCTGGGTGGCACTCGTGGGTCATGTGATCTACGCGCTGGTGGCCGCCGCGACAATCGTCTACCTCGAACGCCGGTCCTGACCGCGCCATCTTGCACAATTCGTGGACAAACGGGCCGTTTCAGGCCCGTTTTTCACTTGTTTTGTGCGATTTCCCAAAAATTTGACGCATTCGCCCCAAACAGGCATCATGGCAACGAAACCTCTTTGCCATGTTATCGCCGGTAGAATCTGCTCAAGTTCCGGCAGGAGGCTGACAGTGTCCTACCCGGACTACACACGAGAAGAACGCATTGCCGATTACATTGTTCATGTGGTGGGCGTGTGCGCGGCTCTGACGGCAACCGTCTTTCTGCTGTCGCTCGGATCGGACGGGCTTCGCCCGGGCACATACATCGCGGCGCTTGTTTACACGACCGGCATGATCCTGATGCTCAGCGCATCCGCCGCCTATCACATGGGGGCACACACCCAGGCGCGCCCCTGGCTGCGCCGCATCGACCACGCCGCAATCTACATCAAGATCGCCGCCACACTTACGCCGCTGGCCGTTCTGCTGGGAACGCGCGCGGGCTATCTGGTTCTGGCCGTGATCTGGGCGCTCGCGCTGGCGGGGGCACTGAGCAAGCTGCGCGCCGCGCGCGGCAAGATGTCGGTGGGCTGGATGCCGCAGGTCGGGCTTGGGTGGCTGGGTATTCTGCTGATTGTTCCGCTCTGGTCAGACCTGCCCCACAACAGCGTCGCGCTTATCCTGGCGGGCGGGCTGATCTACACCGGTGCGGTGGTTTTCTATTGCTGGGAAAACCTCAAGTACTGCAACGCGCTGTGGCATGTCTGCGTTCTGGTGGCCACCGCCTGCTGCTTTCTGGGCATTTCCACCGCCCTGACCCACAAGGGCGCCGCTGAGGCGGCTCAGCCTGTCACAGAGGCCCTGCCCTGAACCGGGCCCCCGCCTGCTGCCTGCCTACATCATCTGTGCTGCGGTCCGCCTGACGGTCTCAATACGCTCGGCATTGGGCGGGTGCGATCCCAGGAAAACGTCCCCCGGGTCAGGAATGCGAGAGAAATAGGCCGCGCCCCGCACCGGATCGTACCCGGCGCGCTTGGCGATGACGGTTCCGGTCGCATCGGCCTCCAGCTCGAAGTTCTTCGAGTAACTGCGCGCGCCCACTGACGCGCCGGCATTGGTTGCCGCCTCGATCGCCGCCGCGTTGCCACCGGCAATGCTGGCCAGACCGCCCAGCAGGATCGCGCCTGCCATGGCGTTCTGTTGCGACCGCGGAATGTGGTTTCGGATGTGATGCGCGGCCTCATGGCTCAGCACAAAGGCCAGTTCGTCCGGATTGCGCACATCCGCCAGCATCGACTGGGTGAACGCCAGAATCGGCTGACCCGACCGGTCCAGCGTCTGATAGGCGTTCGGAGGCAGCCCCTTGCGTTTGTCCACCACGACCTTGAAATCGCAGTTCGACTGCGGATTCACCCGCCGGCAATAGCGCTCTGCCACCGGTTCGACCCGGCTGACCACCTGCCGGAACTGCGCCATCTGCGCGCCCGACGGCGTGGCCGCTGCGCGTTTGGCCATCGAACTCCGGTTCGTCTCCGGATTCGGGGCAGGCTGGCCGGTCGGCGTTGGCGCGCCGCACCCGGTCAGAGCAATCAGACATATCAGAACAACAACAACACGCATCTCGGGCTTTCCATCACTGAAACAGGCCCCAGTTTAACAAGACCCACCGCACCCGCCAGCCCCCGCAGCATCACATCAGCGCAATTTGACCCGTTGCGCGCAACGCACCAGCGGTTAGGGTGACGCCATGTTTTCCATTGAACACGAATTCGACGCCACCGTGATCACACTCGTCGATGACGGCGCAGCCCCGCTTTATGAGGATATCACCGTGAATGCGTTCGAGGAATGCGTGACGGTCGAACAACTTGACCCGCGCACGGACCGGGTCCAGAAAGTCACCCTGTCGATGACGCAACTGCGTGATCTCGCGGCCGCCCTCAACCTGCCAGAGGGCGTGTACCGACTGCGCCAGCAAGAGACTTAGCAAGCGCCCCAGCCCTGCCTGACTCGGTGCGACGCGCACGGGGGGCAAGTTTCCAACCCACATCCTGCTGAGGCCAACATGCCAGATCCGAACAAAGCTGCCCTTGATTTCCTGCTCTCCCGCCGGTCAAGACCGGCCAAGACACTCGACGCGCCCGCGCCGGCGCGCGCCGATCTGATTCCGATCCTGACCGCAGCCGCCCGCTCGCCCGACCACGGCAAGCTGGAGCCCTGGCGCTTCATCGTTCTGGAACGGCCCGCACTGGCACGGCTGGCCGAGCTGGCGGGGGTCCGCGCGCACGATCTCGGGCTGGACACCGAAGCCCGCGACAAGGCCCGCGCCCAGTACGATCAGGGGCACCTCGCGATCGCCGTGATCAGCGCACCAAAACCGTCCGGGAAAATCCCCGAGATCGAACAGGTTTATTCTGCCGGTGCCGTCTGCCTGGCTTTGCTCAACGCCGCGTTGGCCTCTGGCTGGGGCGCCAACTGGCTGTCGGGCTGGCCCAGCCATGACCGTGAATTTGTATCGCAGGGCCTTGGCCTGGAGCCACACGAGACCGTCGCCGGACTGATCTTTCTGGGAACCGAGCGCGCCGCGCCGCCTGACCGGCCGCGTCCGGATCTGGACCGGATCACAACCTGGATGGCGGAATGATCCTGCACGCTTTCTTTCTGGCTCTGGGACAGATCGACGACGCCCGTTTTCGCCGCGTGCTGTTTCTGGGCATCGGCCTGACGATTCTGCTGCTTGTCGCGGCAACGGCCGGATTCATGCTGCTGATCGGATGGCTGACCGGCGACACCACAACCCTACCGTTGATCGGCGAGGTGCGCTGGCTGGACGATCTGCTCAGCTGGGGCGGTCTTGCCCTTATGGTCCTGCTTTCGGTCTTTCTCATGGTTCCGGTCGCCTCTGCGATCACGTCGATGTTTCTGGACGAGGTGGCGCAAGCGGTCGAGGACAAGCATTATCCGGATTTGTCGCCTGTTTCCGGAACGAGAATGGGAGAGGCCGTCAAAGACAGCGTGAACTACCTTGGCATCCTTCTGGTGGCCAATTTCTTTGCGTTTTTTCTGTACGTGCTGTTCAGCCCGCTGGCGCTGTTCATTTTCTGGGGTCTGAACGGCTATCTCCTGGGGATGGAGTATTTTCAGCTGGCCGCCATGCGCCGCATCGGTCGGCAGAATGCGCGCGCCATGCGCAAACGCAACCGGGGCACAATCTGGCTGGCCGGCACGCTGATGGCGATCCCGCTGACGGTCCCGATCATGAATCTCGTGATCCCGATCCTGGGCGCCGCCACCTTCACACATATCTTCCATGCGGTGCAAAAACGGTAATCGGTCAGCCCGACCCGCGCAGGAGGCCCGCGCATGCGACAGCCCCTGTCCGACGGGTCCGCAGGCACCGCCCGCACTGACAAATGATTCCCGGCGGGACGTGGCGCTGAATGCGCTTGTGATCTGTTATATTATAACATAATAAACACGCTGTATCGAAATCAGACAGTCCTCGTTCGGTCACCGGCACAGGCCACGCAGAGCGAACGGGACAATCCAGATGAGGCACTCTTCAATGACAGACACCCGCCTGCCCGTGACGGTGCTTTCCGGTTTCCTCGGCGCCGGAAAGACGACTTTGCTGAACCGCGTTCTCAACAACCGTGAAGGGCGTCGCGTTGCGGTCATCGTCAACGACATGTCAGAGGTGAACATCGACGCCGATCTTGTGCGTGCCGATACCGAACTGTCCCGCACCAATGAAACTCTGGTCGAAATGTCCAACGGCTGCATCTGCTGCACACTGCGTGACGATCTGCTGGATGAGGTGCGGCGCCTCGCTGGCGAAGGCCGCTTTGACTACCTTCTCATCGAATCCACCGGCATATCAGAGCCCTTGCCGGTCGCGGCCACCTTCGAGTTCCGGGACGAGAATGACGACAGCCTGTCGGATGTATCGCGCCTGGACACGATGGTGACCGTTGTGGATGCGGTGAACCTGCTCAATGACTACACCTCGCATGATTTCCTGAGCGACCGCGGCGAGACACTGGGCGATGAAGACGAACGCACGCTGGTCCATCTGCTGACCGATCAGATCGAATTTGCCGATGTCGTGATCCTGAACAAGGTTGCCGATGCCGGGCCGGAACGCACCAACGCGGCACGCAAGATCATCCGCAGCCTGAACGCTGATGCACGGATCATTGAAACGAACCATTCGGAGGTCGCGGCAGCGGACATTCTGGATACCGGGCTTTTTGATTTCGAAAGCGCGCACGAACACCCGTTGTGGGCCAAAGAGCTGTATGGCTTTGCCGATCATGTTCCGGAAACCGAGGAATACGGTGTCTCATCCTACGTCTATCGCGCGCGCAGGCCGTTCGTGCCCGAGCGCATTCTGACGGTTCTGAACGGTAGCCTGTCGGGCGTGATTCGGGCGAAGGGCCATTTCTGGATCGCCACGCGCCCGGACTGGGTGGCGGAATACTCGCTTGCAGGCACGCTGTCTTCTGTCACGCCGCTGGGCCAGTGGTGGGCCAGCGTGCCCGAAGAAAGACGCCCGACCAACGAGACCGCGCGCGCCTACATGCAGGCGCATTGGCAGGAGCCGTGGGGCGATCGCCGGCAGGAGATCGTCTTTATCGGCGCGGGTATCGACTGGCCAGCCCTGAAGGCCCAGCTTGACCAGTGTCTTGTGCCCGCCGTGGCCGCCAGCGGACCACATGATTTGCCGGACTACGCCGATCCCTTTCCGATCTGGCGGCGCGCCGAGGAAGCCGCATGAACGTCCTGCAACCCGTCTCTTGTGATACCGCACCGGGCGTGGGGATCGTCAGCGACTGCGCCGCGCTGGACGTGTTTTGCACGCCGGGATGCGCCGCCGCGATCTGGCGCCGGCAAATTCCGCCGGCTGTGTCAGACTGGCTCAACCGCCTGCGCGACCAAACCCTGCCGCAGGGCCGCGTGATAATCCCTGTCGGTGCGATTTCGAAATCCGTCGATCAGCTCTGCGACAGGGCCGATACGCCGCATGGCCCGGAACGCGTGTGGCTTCAGCAGGACATCGTGGATCTCGCTCAGGTGTTCACGGACCTGATGAACACACGATATCTCAGACTGCGGCTCGATGTGATCAGAACAAATGCGTGCCGCAAGTTCCACGTCGACGCGATCAAGGGTCGGCTGGTCTGCACCTATCGCGGCACCGGCACGCAGTTCGGAACCTCTGAGAACGACTGTGATCCCGAGCGTGTCTTTACCGTGGAAACAGGCGCCCCGATCCTGTTGCGCGGCACGCTCTGGCCCGAAACACCGCGCGCCGGGCTTCGTCACAGATCCCCGCCCATCGAAGGGACGGGCGAAACGCGTCTGGTGCTTGTTGTCGACCCCGTGGCCGATCCCGAGGCCGGGATATGAGACGCAACCTCGGCGACTGCAACCTGCGCCGCAAACGGCGGGCGGTTGACCCAATGGCAGTCTACGACGCGCTGCCCGCGCCACTGCGTCAGTGGTTGTCGGAGGCCGCATTGCCCTGGTCGCCCTCCTCGGCCCGCCGCATATGGACGCGGGCGCTGGCCAGGGGGTTGTCGCCACAACAGGCGCTGGACTCGCTGTGCCGGGCCGAGAGGCGCACACTTGCGCGTGACGCCGGAGGCGCGTGCGACGGACCCCACGGCGAACTCTGACGCTGACATCGCGGCTCTGCGGGACCGGCCGCGCCTGATGCAGATTGCAATACCGTGACCCCGGGGCACCGAGATGACGCATTCACCCGACAGACCTGCCTGTCGGGCGACGCCGCAACACCGACGTGCCACCGACACTTTACTTGCCTTGTTTTTCTGCCCTTAACCCGGATGCGCCACAGCTTTCAGCCGGACAATGACGTGACCCACAAAATCGTCGCATCCTCGTTGCTGACCGAGATCACGTTATGCCCCATCGTGGCATCATAATAGGCCCCGTCGCCCCGGCGCATTTCAATCGGTTCGTAGAATTCCGTATAGAGCCGGATCACCCCGGTCAGAACATACAGAAACTCTTCCCCGTCATGGCGCACCCAGCCGTCGAACTCCTCGACCGACCGCGCCCTGATCCGCGCCCGGTACGGCAGCATCGCCTTTTTCGTCAGCGCATCCGCAAGCAACTCATGCTCATAGGTCACTGTCGCGTGGCGCGTCCCCTGCCCGGTTCTGGTCACTGCCATCCGGCCTGACACCTTGTCGCGCTGTGGTGGCGTAAACAGTTGCGGCACAGAGATATTCAGCCCCTCGGCCAGTTTTTTCAACGCGTCATAAGTGGGGGACATCTGCGCGTTTTCGATCTTGCTCAGCGTCGATCGCGCCAGCCCCGCCTGCCGCGCCGCCTGTTCCAGCGTCCAGCCCCGCTGCTTGCGCAACTCACGCACCCGCTCCCCCAGATCGAGCGGTTGCGCGGTGTCGCTCTCGCCGCTTTCGCGGGCGAGCCGGATCAGGGAAACAGGCGAACGGTCCTTCATGTCTGTCTCATAGGCATGGCGAAGCGCGCTTGCAACCGCAGCCCGGCTTGCCTAAGCCACGGATATGCTGTCCGTTACTGATCCTGACCCGATCCCGCCACCGCCCGATCGCTTCAACCTTGCCTCCTACGTGCTGGCGCAGGCGGGCGCACAGCCTGATAAAATTGCCCTTGCAATACTGGACAGATCCGGCGCCGAACGGTGGAGCTACGCGCGCCTGAACCAGACTGTCGGCGGCACCGCCACGGGGTTGTTGCAGCAGGGTCTGGAACCCGGCGACAGGGTGCTGCTGCGGCTCGGCAACAGTATCGAGTTTCCACTGGCTTTTCTGGGCGCGATC
>JBCCHI010000144.1:0-8095 GCA_039028815.1 Pseudomonadota bacterium | reverse complement strand
TGCGTGTTGGCTGCGTCGCTCATAATCAGGGCATATGGGGCAAGTGCGGCATCGCGGCAAGATACTGCCCCCGCTTGCCATTGCGTTCACGGCGCGTGCCCGCCGCCTTCAATCCGGCTGCAGCATCCGGCCCAGCGGTCGCCCCCCCAGAATATGCAGGTGATAGTGCGGCACATCCTGTTTTCCGGCCTCCCCTGCGTTTGAGATTGTGCGGTATCCGGCATTGCCCGCCCCCGGAGACACGGATTTCAAGCGGCAGACGTCTGCCGTGGCGCGCATGAAATCCACGATCTCTTCGGCGCTGGCGTCGGTCGCGAAATGATCGTGACAGACATACGCGCCCTTCGGGATCACCAGAACATGAACCGGGGCGAGCGGCTGGATGTCGTTGAATGCCAGACTGTGTTCCGTTTCCAAAACCGTGTCATTGGGAATCTCGCCGCGCAGTATCCTGGCAAAGATGTTCTGGGTATCGTAGGCGTAGGTCATTCTGCCCCCTCAATCGGCGAATAGATACTCTGTGCTGGCGATTTCGATCGCGTTGTCCTGCGGCACGTCGAGAAACCTGGCAAGCAGCCCGGCCTGCTCTTCTGTGTCGTGCGACTGGCGCAGTATCAGGTGGTTTGCAAACTCGGCATCACGGATGCGGTCCGCTTCGTGGTTGATGTCGCCCCGGATCGTCGGCAACAGCCGTTCGAGTGTTTCGCTCGACGTCTGTTCACCCGCCAGACCGACACGTTTGGCATGGCCAACCAGATACTCGTCGGTAAAGTCGCACTGAATTTCCAGCAGACGTGTTGTCGACCGGTCACCGCAGAAATCATGCAGGAGATCTATACTGCCAGGGTCGATGCACACGATCAGGCGATCGGTGTCGAAATAGTCAAACAGCATGCGCATAAGCGCGCGCCGATGACGCGTGCGCTTGCCGAGTGTGGCCTGAATGCCGCCGAGATCGGGCAGGTACGCGCTTTCTTCGTTGAACAGATACTCAATGGCCGGGACGTTCGTCAGTTGCCGGATGCGGTCCAGCAGGCGCTTGGCGACATGCCACTTCTTGCAAATCACGATCATCAGTTCCCGATCGCGGCCGAGCGAGCTTTCGGTTTCCCAGAAACGGGTGGCGAAACGGCGCCCGATGCGCCCGCGGCCGGTCAGAAACTTGAACAGGCTTCGCCCTTCATTCGAGATGTTGAACCGGGCCGCGTCGTCGGCATAAAGCGCGCCGAGACGCCGTTTCAGTTCGGTTGCCTCCGGGCTGATCTTCCGGGCGAACAGCGCATCCTGACTGAGCAGCAGATCATAGTGGTCATTGTAGAATGTCACCGGGATGCCGTAGTCGGTGAACATCAGAAATGTCAGCGTGCGTGATCTGATTTCGTTTTCCGGCACGAGATGGCGCACGAGCGTCTGAAAGAATGTTTCGTCCGGGATCCATGTGCTTCGGAAAAACCGCATCACATCGCGGCGCGTGTCGGCAAAGTTGAGAATCCATTCGATGGTTCTGCGACGCAGGCACCACCACTGACTTCCGATCTGTATTTGCAGATCGGCCGGGATTGGCCGGGTCAGGCCCAGCCTGCGCTGCAGATTGAACGCGCTGTAGAACAGCCGTTTGTTCTTGCGTTCGTTGAAAAAGTGCCGATAGACCAGTCGCTCTTCCTTCAGCCCGGTTTTGATCCAGTCGCTGTCGAAGTAGTCAAAGCTTTCAATGTAATCGACGTCCTGAGCGTCCAGAAAATCATGGGCGTAGTGCGCGGATTTGATTGCGGCACAATCGCCGGACAGCATGTAGAAATGCGTGGCCCGCGGAAACGCCTCGACCGCAGCGCGCAGGGCGAGGAGCGATGCCTCGACCAGAGACCATTCCCCCCAGCCGCATTTGACCCGTTTTCGGGCAAAGGTCACGTTGGGATTATCCGCCAGCGCGTCGCGAATGCGGCGGTAGTGCGCAGGCTTGGCGCGGGCGTCGAAATGGATCGCCATGCAGTCACCCGCGGCGGTCAACATGCTGGCCTGCCCGATCACGGCTTCGGGGTCTTTGTGACACAGCAAAATGAATGCGATCTTCGCCATAGCGGACGGAACTGCCCTTTTCGTTGCCGCTTGCTACAGTCATAGTGCTGAACGGGCTGTGAATAAACAGGCTTTCTTTGACCGGCCGAACAGTCTAAACCAAGTGCGGCGCGATCAGAAAAACAAGGCGCCGGAGGCAGTTAAGAGATCTGACATGGGGTTTCCCGGGACATGGATGACGGAAAGCGAAAGCGTCGTTTATCGCGTTGTGCCCAAGTGTGCGTGTTCGACCATTGGTCAGATCATGTACTATTCCGATCACGGGACGTTCTTTGACGGTGACATTCACGACGCATCCGAGGGCCTGCACAAATGGGCGCATGAGGACAGCCAGCCGGCGATTGCCCAGAATGCGCGTGAGCATGCATCGTTTGCATTCACCTGCGTGCGCAACCCGTACACGCGCATTCTGTCATCGTTTTTTGACAAGATCTGCGGCATCCAGCGCAATGGGCAACGCTATCGCGGCAAGCTGGTGCCGCTGCTGGTGCAGAAGTACGGTATCGAGGTTGGCGGCGAAGACGGGCAGGAGGCATTCGATCAGATCCGCAGCTTCCGTCGCTTTCTGCTGTTCGCCCGCGATACGATTCGCTGGAAACGTCCGATGGATCCCGACATTCACTGGTCCTCAATGGCTGGCCATGTCTCGACCTTCATAATCAATGGCGGACACTATGACCGCATCTTCTGGACCGAGCGCTTTAACGAAGGTATGGGCGCGGTCCTGAGTGAGATAGACACGCCCCATACGGTCGATCTGGACTCGATCCCGCGGTTCAATGAAAGCGAGGGTCACGGCCCGAAACGCGCCCATCCGGTCGAGGAGTATTTCGACGATCTTTCCATGCATCTGATCAAGGAAATCTATCATCGGGACTTTGAACTGTTCGGATACGACTTTGACAATCCGGGAAACAAGATGCCGGTGCGCGACATTGATCTTGATGAGGTACACGCCAAACTGGGCGAGTGAACGCCACCGACCCCTTGCATGGATGACGCGCAAGGATGACGGCAATCCTGAACGCAGGCTTTCAGGGACGCGGGCCTTCATGGATGTCAGTGCGCGCCTCAAAGGCCGACCGGGCCATTGAGGTGCGACACAACTCAGGGCGTTTGGCGAAACGCCTGGGGCTCGGGCCGTGACGCAAGATCTCGGCACCGATCCTGCGCTGATCCGCCCGTCCCGACGCCAGGGGGCATCGCCGCTTTTCCACAAACTGCGTGCTCAAATCAGACCTTCGGCGCGCAGCAATGCGGCGACGTCGGCTTCGGGACGTGCGCCATAATGGCCAATCACTTCGGCGGCGGCGATGCACCCCATGCGGCCTGCGGCCTCCAGGCTTGCGCCGGTCGCCAGACCATAGAGAAATCCGGCTGCGAACTGATCTCCGGCGCCGGTCGTATCGACCGGCCTGACCTCACGCACGGGCACGGTCACCGTGTCCTGGTCCTGCGCGATCACGACGTCGTGGCCTGAACGGGTGCACACGATCAGCCCGCCATCTGCCGCCGCCTGTTCCAATGCGCGGCCCAGATCGTCCGTCTGGTAGAGCGATAGCCATTCCTGTTCGTTTCCGATCACATAATCCAGTTCGCGCGTCAGCGTGCGAAAGTCGTCCCGGTGCCGTTCAACACAGAACGGATCCGACAGTGATATCCCTGCGCGTCCGCCGTTGGCCCGGCAGGCCCGGGCGGCCGCCAGAAAGGCGGCTTTGCCTTTGTCCTTGTCAAAGAGGTAGCCCTCCAGCAGCAACATCTCGGCCGCTCCCGCCACGGCGTCTTCGACATCTTCCGGGCCAAGTTCTGTAGAAATGCCAAGGTAGGTGTTCATCGACCTCTCGCCATCCGGGGTGACAAAGATCATGGACCGCGATGTCGTCAGAGTTTCCCCCTTGACCGGAGTGCTGACAAAATCGGTACCCGAGGCTGCCATGCCGTCGGCGTAGAAATGACCGAGAGCATCGTCACTGACCCGGCCGATAAAGCCGGTGCGCAGACCCAAGGCCCCCAGTCCGGCGATTGTGTTGGCCACCGAGCCACCGGACATTTGCGTGCGGTCTTCCATTGCGTCGTAGAGCGCGGCACCGCGCTCTTGTTCGATCAGTTGCATCACGCCTTTCTCGATGCCCATGCGGCTCAGAAAGGCATCGTTGCACTGGCTGATCACGTCGACGACGGCGTTGCCGATGCCCATGGCCTGATATTTTTTCATATGAGTTTATCCTCGTAGAGACACAGATCGCGAATGAGGCAGGTGGCGCAGAGGGGTTTGCGCGCCATGCAGTGATAACGGCCATGCAGGATGAGCCAGTGATGCGCATGTTGCTGGTACGGAGCGGGAACATTGTCTTCGATGGCGCGTTCCACCACATCCACATCCTTACCCGGCGCGATGCCGGTACGGTTGCCTACGCGAAAAATATGCGTATCGACCGCCTGTGCCGGAAATCCCCACCACATGTTGAGCACGACATTCGCGGTTTTCCGGCCCACGCCGGGCAAGGCCTGCAGAGCGGCGCGGGAACTGGGCACCTCTCCGTCATACTCGTCAACCAGAATGCGGCTGAGCTTCATCACGTTGCGGGCTTTGTTTCGATAAAGCCCTATGCTTTTGATATGCCCGATCAAACCCTCCTCACCCAGGTCCAGCATTTTCTGGGGGGTATCCACATGAGCGAAAAGATCTTTCGTGGCACGGTTCACGCCTTTGTCCGTTGCCTGCGCGGACAGCGCGACGGCCACCACAAGTGTGTAGGCATTGACGTGGTTCAGTTCGCCTCTGGGCTCTGGTTCCGCTTCGTGAAAGCGGCGGAATACTTCGTTCAGGGTTTTGAAGTCGAGTTGCGGCGTGAGGCGTGTCGCTCGTGTCTTGCCGTCAGGTTTGCGACCTGCTGTCTTCAGCGTTGGGGATGTGGCCGGTCTAGCGTTCATGACGCCTTGTCATAGCGAATCGTGGCGTCGTGTCGAGGGCACACAGCCCGCACCGGATGCGCAACAATCGGGTCGCAGCGAACGACCGGATTGCCTAGATGTTGGCCAAGACAAGGAGATGGACCATGACGGCGGACACACGCGAAGGCAGCTATCATTACGGCGTGATGCGGCGCGCGATCGACCTGATCGACTCGGGCGCGCCGGGCCAGACGCTCGCGGATCTGGCGGCGCAGATGCAGATGAGCCCGGCACATTTTCAGCGTCTGTTCTCGCAATGGGTGGGGATCAGCCCGAAAAAGTATCAACAATACCTGATGCTAGAGCAGGCGAAAACCCTGCTGACCGAACGGTTTACCACTCTCGGGACCGCGCAGGAAATCGGCTTGTCGGGCGCGGGGCGATTGCACGATCTCTTCCTGCGTTGGGAAGCAATGAGCCCTGGCGAGTACGCGCGGCGGGGTGAAGGACTGGTGATTCGCTACGGATTTTTCGAGTCTCCCTTTGGTGAAGTCCTGGTGATGGGCACGGATCGGGGCATCTGTGGCATAGGCTTCACGTCGGAAACCGGCCGGCAGGCCGCGCTGGACGATTTGTCGGGGCGCTGGCCCGATGCGGTTTACCGCGAGGATCCGGCCCCTCTTGAAGCATGGACTGACGCGGCCTTTGGTTCCCCGGTGATCGGAGCCCATGTGCCGCTTTACCTCATCGGCGCACCGTTTCAGATCAAGGTCTGGGAGGCGCTGCTTCAGGTTCCGTCCGGCCATGTGACAAGTTATTCGGAAATCGCGCAGTCGATCGGGCATCCGAATGCCGTGCGTGCGGTTGGCACGGCGGTCGGACGCAACCCGATCAGCTTTCTTATTCCGTGCCACCGTGCGTTGCGCAAATCCGGCGGGCTGGGCGGCTATCACTGGGGATTGCCGGTGAAGCGCGCAATGCTGGCGTGGGAAAGCGCGCGCGCAGACGTTTGAATGCGCGGATCGGACTGACCGAACTGACAGGTTTTGGCGCTATCGCCTGAGTGGTGATTTTCGTTTGCCTGTCGTGCCTTGCATGAGGAAGACCGGTCAGCCGTGCCTGCCGGAACCCTGTGTTGCGGCGACCGGGAGAAGACCTGCGTCATCTCAACTGTCCTTCTTGAATCGAAACAGTGCTAGACTTGGCCTCGATTTCAATCTCTCTGATATGGAGGATCACTTGGCAAACACGGCATTGATCACAGGCGCCTCTTCGGGCATCGGCATGGAACTGGCGCGTGTTCACGCGCGCAAGGGCGGTGACGTTATTCTTGTTGCACGGCGCGAGGACACTCTGAAAACCCTGAAGACGGAACTGGAAGACAGCAACGCGATCACAGCGACTGTTTTTGCAACCGACCTGACAAAATCGGGCGCCGCGGAAAAACTGTACAAGGACGTTATAAAGGCCGGGCTTCAAGTCGACGTCCTGATCAACAATGCCGGTTTCGGGGGGCGTGGCACTCATATTGAGCGGGATCTTGCGACCGAGCTTGAAATGATCGACCTCAACGTCAAAGCGCTGGTGACCCTGACACATCATTTCGGTCACGACATGGCTGAACGTGGCGGCGGCAAAATTCTGAATGTTGGATCAACCGCGGGATTCATGCCGGGGCCGCAGCAGGCGATCTATTTTGCGACGAAGGCGTTCGTCAATTCGTATAGCCAGGCGATTGATCAGGAGTTGCGCGACCGCGGCGTCACCTGCACGGTGCTTGCCCCGGGTTATGTGAAAACCGAATTCGCGGAGGTGGCAGATCTTCACGGCACAAAGCTGGTGAGCGCGCGTGGTGCTGAAGCCAAGGATGTCGCGCGTGAGGGATACATGGGAATGCGCGCAGGCGAACTGATCAGTTTCAACGACGGCGTGTTGAAGTTTGTATTGAACTGGATCCTGCCACTTGCGCCACGCCGCATGGTTCTGCGCAGTGTGGACCGCGCCCAGCAGAAGTGACAGGCACTGACACTGACCTGTCATCGTTTTCGGGACGCATGTTCCGGGAGATCATCGTGCTCTCAACACACGGCGGTCATACAAACCATCGAGTGTTGAGAGCGGTATCTCATCATGAAAGCATGTCGCTGCAAGCTGCGAAACGCTTTAGCTTCCGGATGCTTTTCCGGCCTTGGCCGCAGGTTTGGCCGCCGGTTTAGCGGCAGGTTTGGTGGCAGCTTTGGCCGCAGGCTTTGGCTTTGCCGCCGCTTTGGGCTTGGGCTTTGACGGCGCTCGGTCGGCACTGGCCTTGCCGGGCACCGCCCAGCCGCTTTTGTCACGCAGCAGTGTCCCTTCCCGTCCCAGCCGCGAGACGCGCGTGCGGACAGAATTAATGGTCGTGCTAAGACCCATCTTGCCGGTGACGTATTCGTGAATCAAAACAGGCGTCCGCTGCGCCTGCGCGACAGCTTTGACAATGGCGGCATCCAGAGAGGTGCCTTTCCCGCCACGTTTTGCCCGTGTCTGAGCAGGTTTCTTTGCTGCAGTCTTGGCCTTTGTTGTTCGCGTTGTGCTGCCGTGACGCGCACTGATTGTTTTTATCGCGGCGTCGATATCGCTGATATCCGCATCCAGGCGCACACGCTCGCGTTCCAGTTCCTGTTTTTGTTGTTGTAGAAGTTTTAGAGTATTGGTCATCTTTTAACCTTTGAGAGGGGAGGCGTCCCGCATGCGCCAATGACAGGCGTCAATAGACGCTATGTCGTGAGCGTTCAAGCCTGTCCCCTATTTAGTTCAAGAGCGCCGCTCGTCGCGCAGAACAAGTTTGCGCTTGGGGAATTGGATGCAAACCGGTATATTGACGCCAAGTCCGGGAAAACGGACGTTTTGACATGAGGCGGATCGAGATGACCCAACAAGCTAAACCTGTATTGATTCTTGCTGTTCTGTCGCTGGCGGCGGCCAGTGCCTGTTCTTCTCCGGCACGGTTCGACACGGCGGACCGAAACAACACAAAACAAGGCGCGCTGCTTGGCGGATTGCTGGGTGCGGGCGTCGGTGCGATCGCGGCGGACAAACCGTTACAGGGCGCGGTTGTCGGTGGCGCGATTGGCGCGGCCGGTGGTGC
>JBCCHI010000143.1:0-8198 GCA_039028815.1 Pseudomonadota bacterium | reverse complement strand
GATTTTGCCAGTCCCGCTTCGACGAAGAGGGAGGTATTCGCGATGCCCCCGGCAATGTTCGGAAGGGCAAGTTCGACCGTGGGAAGCGTGTCGCCGACGCCGCCTTTCTCAAAGACGTCGCGCGCGGTCTTTTCAGACGATATGGCGGCATTGGTCCCGTGCAGCAGTTGCGTCACTTCGTTGGCCAGAACGATTTTGGCCTCGTTGATTTCAGCCCCCTGAAGCTGTCCCAGCCGGTCACATTCGTCAATCGGCAACTCCGTGTAAAGCTTGAGAAAACGGCCGACGTCGGCATCCATGGTGTTGCGCCAGAACTGCCAGAACGCAAAGGGTGCGCACAGATCGGCATTCAGCCAGATCGCACCATCCTGGCTTTTGCCCATCTTGCGCCCGTCTGCGGTGGTCAGCAACGGGGATGTCAGGCCAAACACTTCGACCTCGGCGACGCGGCGTGTCAGGTCGATGCCGTTGACGATATTGCCCCATTGATCCGACCCCCCCATCTGCAGCATGCAGCCGTGCCGGCGGTTCAGCTCCAGAAAGTCGTAGGCCTGAAGGATCATGTAGTTGAACTCGAGAAAACTCAGCGATTGCTCGCGTTCAAGCCGGGTTTTCACGCTGTCGAAGGCCAGCATACGGTTGATCGAAAAATGCCGTCCGATATCGCGCAGAAACTCGATATAGTTCAGGGATTCAAGCCATTGCGCGTTGTTGATCATCATCGCGTCGGTGGCGCCATCGCCGTACGCGATGAACGAGGCAAAAACCCGGCCGATCCCGGCGATGTTGTCCGCAATTGCGGTGTCGTCGAGCAAGGAGCGTTCGGTGTCGCGGCCAGACGGGTCGCCGACTTTGGTTGTGCCGCCGCCCATCAGCGTAATCGGCTTGTGCCCCGTCTTCTGGAACCAGCGCAGCATCATGATCTGGATCAGTGATCCGACATGCAGCGACGTGGCGGTTGCGTCAAACCCGATATAGGCCGTCACCGGGCCCGCGCGCAGGGTCGTGTCGAGCGCCTCGAGATCGGTGCAGTCGGCCATAAAGCCGCGCTCTTTCATCACGGACAGAAAATCCGATTTCGGAATGTAGGTCATCGCGCTTGTCCCGGGATGGATTGCGCGGCATGTATAGGCAGCGATGCGGGGAAGGAAAAGGGCATGTTGACCGCCCGAAACGTGACCGGTCCGGTCTGGGCGTTGGGTGCAATGTCCGGCACGTCGCTGGACGGGGTGGATGCCGCGCTGGTTCTCACGGACGGTCATGAGATATTCGATTTCGGTCAGAGCGCGTACCGCCCCTATACCGGTGTCGAGCAGGATGTGTTGCGCGCGGCGCTCGGGCAGTGGCCCGAGGCCCTGGGTCAGGAAGTGGTTCCGCTGATTCAGCAGGTGCATCTTGACGTACTGACCCAGGTTCCGGGGGCGGATCTGGTCGGGTTTCACGGCCAGACATTTGCGCATGATCCGCATGGGCGCGGCACGCATCAGGCCGGCGACGGAGAAAGCCTGGCCGCGCATCTTGGTTTGCCGGTCGTGTGGGATTTCCGCAGCGCCGATGTACATCTGGGCGGGCAGGGCGCGCCGCTGGCGCCCTTCTTTCACTTTGCCTGTGCCAAGTGGATGGCAGCCGAGCGCCCGCTTGCATTTCTCAATCTCGGCGGAGTCGGCAATCTGACCTGGATCGACCCCGCGCACGCCCGACCCGAAGAGCCCGGCGCGTTGCTGGCTTTTGACACCGGCCCCGCCAATGCGCCGCTCAACGATCTGATGAACGACCGGCGCGGGGTGCCGTTTGACCGCGACGGAGCGCTTGCCATGCGGGGCAACGTTGATCTGGAGGTCCTGGAACGGTTTCTGACCGACGGGTATTTCCGCAAGATACCGCCGAAATCGCTTGACCGGGATGCCTTTGGTGCACTGCGCCACGAAATGCGGCCGCTTTCGGATGCCGATGCCGCCGCCACGCTGACCGGGATCGCGGCGGCCTGCGTTCTGCAGGGCCTCGAACACTGCCCCTCTCCGCCGGAGCGGGTGCTTGTCTGCGGCGGAGGCCGACGCAACCCGGTGATGATGGCGATGCTGCGTGCAGCCCTTGATGCACAGGTCGAGCCGGTCGAGGCGGTCGGTCTGGACGGCGATATGCTGGAAGCGCAGGCCTTCGGGTATCTGGCAGTGCGCGTGTTGCGCGGGCTGCCGACCTCCTGCCCGACGACCACCGGGGTCGCCGCGCCCGTCTCCGGCGGAACGGTGAGCTGGCCGAACACCGCGAAAAAGGAGGGCGCGGCGTGACCGTTCAGCACCTGGATCCCGCACCTGACCACATTCTCGGGCTGGTGGTGCTCAGCACGGATGAAACGCTGGAGAACGAGGCGCGTGCGCTGCTTGCGGCACAGCCCGTGTCGCTGCATCACAGCCGGATTTTTTCGGCCGACACCGTGACGCCGACCTCGCTGTCAGACATGAAAACAAGGATCACGGCGTCTGCGGCGCTTTTGCCGGAACATGTGGGCGTGGTCGGGTATGCGTGTACGTCCGCCTCGGTCATGATTGGCCCTGACGAGGTCGCCGCCCAGGTGCGCGCAGGACGGCCCGGTGTCGCGGTGACCAACCCGATCAGCGCGACCTGCGCGGCGCTTGATGCGCTTGACGCGCGCCGGATCGGACTGGTGACGCCCTATGTGCCGGATGTGGTCGCTCCGATGCGGGCGCATCTCGCGCGGCATGGTGTGGAGGTGGTAGAGGAGCTCAGCTTCGGAGAAGGTGACGACCGACGGGTTGCGCGAATCCCACAGACTGTCACGGCGCAGGCCGCGCGCGACGTGGCCCGGAACGCCCGGATTGACGCGCTCTTTCTGAGCTGCACGAACCTGCGCAGCTTTGGCGTGATCGAACAGCTTGAGGACGAGCTGAAACTGCCGGTCATAAGCTCTAACCTTGCGCTGCTGTGGCACATGCTGGTGCTTGCCAATGCGGACACCCGAAGACCGGGTTTCGGCAGGCTGTTTTCCGGGGCCGGATATGTCTGAACACCCCTATGATCCGGCAACCATCGCGGCGCGGGCCGCGGGCGCACAGGATGCCGCAACCGGAGGTGTGGTGCCCGGTCTGTCGCTTGCCACGACGTATCTGCGCGCCCCGGATTATTCGCTTGTCGATCCTGCCAACAGCTATGGCAGGGACGACAACCCGACCGTGCGTCAGGCCGAAGAGGTCCTGCGCCAACTGGAAAACGCCGCGGCAACGCGGCTGTTCGCCTCCGGTATGTCGGTGGCCGCAGCGGTTATGCGTGCCGTGCCCAACGAGGGGCGGATCGTGCTGCAATCGGGCATCTATCACGGGGTCACGACCTTTGCCCGGGGTCTGGCGGCGCGACGCGGTCTGACCCTGGATGAGGTTGACGCAACGAACAAAGATGCCCTGCGTTCCGCCTGCGCCGCGCCGGCCGATCTTGTCTGGATCGAGGTGCCATCCAACCCGTGGCTGCGCGTGGCCGACATTACCCGTGCCGCGGAGGCCGCCCGCCGGGCCGGGGCCGCGCTTGTCGTGGATGCCACGGCCGCCACCCCGATCCTTCTCAAACCGCTTGGCCTGGGGGCGGATCTGGTGATGCATTCGGCAACAAAGGCGATCAACGGACATTCTGATGTGATTGCCGGAGTTTTGTCCTGCGCGTGCGAGGCGCACCCGCTGTGGCAGGCCGTTGTGGCAGAGCGGCATGATGCCGGTGCCCTGCTGGGACCGTTCGAGGCCTGGCTGTGCCTGCGCGGAATGCGGACCCTGCCGCTGCGTGTCGACCGGATGAGCGCGACCTGTCTCGACCTGGCGCAGCGTCTTTCGGCCCACCCCGGCATTGAGGCGGTGCTTTATCCCGGTCTGGCCGGCCATGCCGGTCATGATGTGGCTCAGCGCCAGATGAGCGGCGGATTCGGATACCTGATGTCCATTCTGGTGCGCGGTGGCCACGCGGCGGCCGCGCAGGTTGCGTCGCGGTTGCAGCTTTTTGCCCGGGCCACGTCGCTTGGCGGTCCCGAAAGCCTTGTCGAGCATCGCCACATCATCGAGCCGCAATCCGGCATTCCGGAAAACCTCCTGCGTTTCAGCATCGGGCTGGAATCGCCGGAGGATCTCTGGAATGATCTGGTGCGGGCTCTGGACGCCATCCCCTGATCCCGGTTTCAAAAGGACACCTTATGTCACTCACAGAAGTCGACTGGTCCGCATTGCCCAAGCCTGTCGATGACGGGGCGGCGGATCATCTTGCGGGCCGCGCATTTCCGGATGCGGTGCTGGTTGCAAGCGATGGCAGCACGGTGTCACTTGCGGCTCTGCCTGGTGTGAGCGTGATCTACGTCTATCCGATGACGGGACGTCCGGACCAGCCCTTACCTGACGGGTGGGACATGATCCCGGGCGCGCGCGGCTGCACACCGCAAAGCTGTGCGTTTCGCGACCATTTCAAGGATTTGCAGGACCTGGGTGTCGCGCATCTGTTCGGCGTGTCGACTCAGACCAGCGCATATCAGGCAGAGGCGGCGGCGCGGCTGCATCTGCCGTTTCCGCTGCTGTCGGATCATGACCACGCATTCGGCGACGCGCTGCGCCTGCCGTCTTTCGACGTGGCAGGGGTCCGGTTGCTCAAACGTCTGACGCTGATCGCTGATGCGGGCGTGATCCGGCAGGTGCACTATCCGGTTTTTCCGCCGGATCAGGATGCAGCGCGTGTGATGGCATGGCTTCAGGCCTATCGCGCAGGGGCATGATCACACCAGCGGTGAGACGCCGGCATCGGTGGTCCCGACTTCACGACCATGCGCCGCAAGGCGGGCCTGCAGCGCCGCCGCCTCCGGTGCGCCTGCTTCCAGTGCAAAGACGTAGGCATGGGTCAGGTAGAAACACGCCGCATCAAGATCGTTCGTCTGATCCGCCGCCAGCGTATAAAGACGAACCAGCGCGGATGCGTCGCCGGCTTCATGCGCGGCGAGCATCTGCGCGTCGAGCGTCTGCCTCATTCGGCTGCTTGAGCTTTCGAGCGATGCGTATCGACCTGACCGGCGACCCAGTGATGAAAGCAATGCGTCGGCCCATCCATCACCGGCGAAAAGCGCCCGCCATCGAAGCGGTCCGCGTGCCGTCCGCGTTGCATCCCTTCGACAACAAAGATGTCTTCCTCGAAAACCGTCTTCCACATTTCGGTGTTCATGGCGCGCAATGCCGGATCGCTGTCGGGTGTCGCATAGTAGAGATGAATGTGCTCGACCGTGCGTTCGGTGCCGCGCGGCTCCAGAACGATGGCAAAGGCATGGTCGCGATGCACTCCCAAAAGAACATTCGGATAGATCGCGATGTACTCCGCCTGTTCGTTCCACTTCTCTCCCACGCCTTCGAAATCGGGAAAGCACGCGCCAGCCTCGTCCCTGAGCTGACGGTAGACCATCGTGCCCTGTCCTGAATAGCGGCCTGGCCGTTCAATGTTGTAGTGGTCTTCCAGACGCGAGTAACTGTTGAGACCCGGATGCACCCACGGCAAGTGGTAGCTTTCGCAATAGTTCTCGACGGCAAGTTTCCAGTTGGTCGCCACCTCCAGCGTGAACCGGCTGTCGGCCCCTCCGTGAAACAACGGGCGATCAAATTCTTCCCATCGGGCAATGACATCGGCCATCGCATCTTCGAATGCGGGCGCATCGCCCGACAGGTTGATCCAGACCACATCCCGCCAGACACGACTGCGTACTTCCATCAGCCCCAGTTCTTCCCGGCGCACGGCCTCATGCGTGTTGTGGCCCGGTCCGCCGACATGCGGCGTGGACACAAGCGCGCCCTTTGTCGAATAGCACCACGAATGATACGGGCAGCGGATCGCGCCGCGGATCTTGGTCGGTTTATCGACCAGGATCATGCCCCGGTGCCGGCATATGTTCTGGTACACACGCACGTCACCGTCCTTGTCGCGCAGTAGAAGAAGCGGTGTGTCAAGAAAGGTCAGCGGAACGGCATCGCCCGGTTCCGGCACATCGGCTGCCACGGCGAGACCTGCCCACTGACCGTGCAGCAGGGCGTGTCGCTCTTCCGCGAACACAGTGTCGTCAATGTAGTGCGCGTTCGGCAGGCCATTGGCCTTTTCGACAGAGCGGCGGACGGAAGAAAGATCGGTAAGCGAGGCAGTCATGGCATATCCCGTGGATTGGCGTGCAGGCAGGGTGTCAGAAACAGGATCACCTCACCTTTCTGTTTGCGACGTGAATTTCCTGTTGTCGACATGCTTGCACCGGGGCGTGTCAACGAAATGCTTCCGCAAGACGCAGCAAACGCCGGTGAAAATGCGGCACCTGTTCCAACTGCACGAGCCCGGCCTGACGGGCAATCGCAAGCGTGCGGGCCATATCGTACCCCAGGTATTCGTAGACCATGCGCGCGGCGCGCCTGCCGGTCACCTTCTCCCGCACGGTGCGCGTGGCATAGCCTTCCCAGATGTTGGACTGGAACGACGTCTCCGGCGTCAGAAAATTGAACGAACACGCCAGCGACAACCTGTGTGTGACCACAGCCATCACACCTTCTTCCTGACGCATGATGATCCCGCGATACTCGCGGTCCTCAGACCGTGTGGACAGGCCCTGATCCCGCATGGCGTCGCGCGGCTCGAAACCGCGAAGAAATGTGTATCCATCGTCGCGCCGGACATGCACAAGCCCCATCGTGAACTGTTCGTCGTCTATGAAACTGCGCCTGACAAAGCTGTAAAAGCCACTTGGAAAGACGTCTTCCGGAACGTTGGTGTGGTCCTTGCCGAAGAAGCCCCGGACGAAAGGATGACTGATCAGTTCCGGCGCGGTGGTGCGGATGTCGTCCAGCGGTTCAAGCAGGACACGGGCGTCGACCTGAAAGAACGTGCACAGCTGATGCAGGATGTCGGGGCGGGGAAAGCTCTCACCCGAAACGTACCGGTTGAACTGCGTGCGGTTGATCCCCAGATCCCGGCACAGCGCGGACACGGACGCGTACTGAGCCACCAGTATCTTCAGGTTTTCGCCAAACACACGTCGAATGGTCGCGGGATCAGCCGTGTCAGAGATGATTCTGTTTCGCGTCATCCGGGCTCATTTTTTGTCATTCCGACGAAATGGGATTCCACTATTGCGGTACTAGTGTGTCGCCTTTTCCATCATACAGGATATTCAAATTGATTTGCGAGTTATTTTGACGCGAATTAGCGTCAGATTTTAAGAATTGTGACACAAAATCGCAATGGCTTCGCTGTGAATTCCATGTTCCACACTGAGAAGAATAGAGTATCCTGAATTTGGGATCGAAGGAGCGGGGTGACGCAGGTGAAGATGTACGGCGCAGTTTTATGGTGTGACACGAAAAGCGAGCGTGCTCTTATCTGGTGCGAAGACCATGCTGACCTGGCGTTTTTCGATTCCGAGTGCCGATCATCCTCTGCTCTTGAACCCGGCGATCTGGTGCGGTTCGAACTGGTTGAAACGGACACGTTGCGTGTCGCCATAGACCTGGAGATTGTCGCGGCGGACGAATATCCAACGCTGGCCACCGAGTTGCAGCAGGCCTGCGACCCGTCCGCTGCTGTTCAGAGCTTCATCGCCGATTGCGCCCCGTGCAACAATGTTGTGGCCTTCGTGCCTGCGGCGCGTGTTGCCGCCCGCCCCGATGAAACGGTGTTGCGGCAGGTGCGCGCCTGATCAAGCGTTTCGCGCTGAATCCGATGCATGTCCCGGGGTCTGACGCGCGTATCGGCTGAAGCTTTGGCCATGTTTCGCAAAAGCCAGCGCGCCAGGTCGTGGCAAACCGTGTCGGACGGCACGCAAAGGCGTGTCGCACATAGTGTCGTCGCGAGCCGCGCAACCGGCACCTGCATTGTTCCTCAGCCGACGTCTCGCGGGTCAGGTGAAGAACATGTGTCACTGACCGCGCGGCAGCGCGGCAATGCCTGTTCTGGCGATCTCTTGCAGTCCGAGCGGGCGCATCAGATCCGCGAACGCATCGACCTTCTCCGATGTGCCGGTGATCTCGAACACAAAGCTGTTGAGCGTGCTGTCAACGACATTGGCACGGAAGATGTCGGCCAGGCGCAGCGCTTCGACACGTTTTTCACCTTCTCCGATCACGCGAAAGAGCGCGAGTTCACGCTCGACCGAGGGGCCTTCGACGGTCAGATCATGCACATCGTGCACGACGACG
>JBCCHI010000142.1:0-8352 GCA_039028815.1 Pseudomonadota bacterium | reverse complement strand
TTACCCGGTCGTGCCGGGAACGGCAAACCCGGCGTCCGGCGGGATACGCATGATCCACCGGCTCACGATCAGAGCTTGCGGATTTTCAGCTTGGAAATCCGATTGTTGTCCTTTTCGACGACCTCAAAGCGAAACCCGTGAAAATTGAACACCTGGTTGATCTCGGGGATGACCTGTGCCTCGTGGATGACCAGACCGGCCACGGTGTTGGCCTCGTCATCGGGCAGCGACCAGTCTGTCGCGCGGTTGAGGTCACGAATGGTCATGGCCCCGTCGATCAGGAACTGGTTGTCCTCGCTGCGCCGGATCGGATGTTCGGCCAGCGGGTCGAATTCATCGCTGATTTCTCCGACGATTTCCTCCAGAATATCCTCCAGCGTGATCAGCCCGCGCAGATCGCCATACTCGTCCACCACCAGCGCGAAATGGGCGCGCCGGCGCAGAAATTGCCGCATCTGATCGTCGAGCGTGGTTGTTTCGGGAACAAAATACGGCTTTTTCATCACATCCGTGATGCGGAAATTGGCCACAGCGTCGCGCATCGTCTCGTCATCGGCGGCGGTTTTGTGCATCGCCCGCAAAAGATCCTTGGCATGGACAACGCCAATGATGTTGTCGGGATCGTCGCGAAAGACGGGCAAACGGCTGTGGCTGCTCTTGAGACACTGGTCCAGAATCGCCTCGGGCTCGGAGGTCGCGTCGATCATCTCGATCTGGCT
Source organism: Pseudomonadota bacterium (assembly GCA_039028815.1). Taxonomy (GTDB): domain Bacteria; phylum Pseudomonadota; class Alphaproteobacteria; order Rhodobacterales; family Rhodobacteraceae; genus Roseovarius. Next base: position 7,633 of record JBCCHI010000142.1, on the reverse strand, counting down.
GCGATGCAGCATAATCTCCTCTACCGTGCGATCCCCCAGATCAAGCGCCCCGAGAATGCGGTCACGGTCTTCTTTTTCGACCACGCCTTCGGATTGTCCCAGATAAAGCGCGCCGGCAATCTCTTCACGCACGGCAAGAACCTGGGTGTCCGGGTCTGTCCGGACGCCGAACAGCCGAAGCACGCCGCGCACCAGCAGACGCACGGCGCTGACGATCGGGGCAAAGATGCGGATCACCAGGCCGATGACCGGTGCGGTGCGCGTGGCGGCGGCCTCTGCATTGGTGATTGCATATGTCTTGGGCAGAACCTCTGCGAAGATCAGCACAAGCAGCGTCATCACAAGCGTGGCCAGCGCAACACCACTTTCACCGAAGGCCCGCGTAAACAGCGCCGTGGCCAGCGATGTGGCCAAAATATTGACCAGATTGTTGCCCAACAGAACGGACCCGATGAGGCGTTCGTTGTCCTGAGTGATTTCAAGCGCGCGTTCCGCGCCGCGCGAGCCTTTTTCGGCGCGGGCCCGGAGCTTGCCGCGCGAGGCGGCGGTCAGAGCGGTCTCGCTCCCCGAAAAGAAGGCCGACAGGACCAGCAATCCCAGTATCGCGCCGCAGGTGATCCAGAACGCAAGGTCGAAGTCAGGTGAAAGGGCAGCGGGATCCATCGGAACTCGAAGCAAAACTCCACAGGGTTATGGGGTCCTGCGACGTCTCTGGCAAGAGAGGGTCGGCAAAGATCCCGGCTGATCCAGGCAAGTCCGCCACACTCGCAGGGTCATGGCCCCCGCGACTTTGGCGCCCTCGCTTTCCGCTCGGCGTCCTTGCGGTCCTGCGCCAGGGGATGCGACGAGAACACAAGCGCACGCAACTGGTCGTCCAGGACATGGGTGTAGATTTCCGTTGTGGCGACGTCGGCGTGGCCGAGAAGCGTCTGAATGGCGCGCAGGTCCGCCCCGTTCGCCAGCAGGTGGGTGGCAAAGGCGTGGCGCAGGGTATGGGGCGTGACCTTCGAGGGCGCAACACCCGCGACAACCGCCAGATCCTTGATCAGCGTATAGAAGCGATGGCGCGTCAGGTGCCCGGCTTTGCCCGACGACGGAAAGAGAAACGCGGACGGGGGTTTGCCCTTCTGTCTTGACGCATCTTGGGCGGCATCCCGGACGCTCAGCCAGATGTCCAGCGCCTCGCGCGCGGGCGGAGACAGCGGGACCATGCGCTCTTTGCCGCCCTTGCCGCACACAAGCAGCATCTCCGGTGTGCCGCGCGCCGCGGCGACGGGCAGCGAAACAAGTTCGCTGACCCGTATGCCAGTGGCATACAGCACCTCCATGAGGCAGGTGTTGCGCGCCCGGTCCGACGCCGACCGTCCCGCGCTGCGCGCGGCCGCCAGCAAACGGTCGACTTCCTCTATGCTCAGAGTCTTCGGAAGCCGTTTGTCCCGGCCGGGCCCCCGTATCCGGATGGTGGGATTTTCTGCGCGCAACCGTTCCTCGAATGCAAAGCGGTACAACTGCTTGATCGCCGAAAGACGCCGCGCGATGGTGGACCGGGCAAGCCCCATCGTATCGCAGTGAATGAGATAGGCCTCGATGTCGTCCTGACCTGCACCGGCAAGCGACACCGCCCTGTCGGTCAGCCAGGCCTCGAAATCTGCAAGGTCTCTGGCATAGGCCACCAGCGTGTTGTGCGCGGCACCCAGTTCCGCGGCATGGGCGTCAAGGAATGCGGAGATCCAGCCCTGTGCGGTCATGAGGCCGCCCGCAGCAGCAGGATTTCCAACGCCGCACGTCGCGCCGTGTCTTCCAGCCCCACGGCACGCAGCGTCGCCAGACCTGCCTCTATGTCACTGACTGCATTGGGTCCTGCGGCATCGAGCTGCAGCGCGGCCAGCAAAATGGCCTGGCCAAGCCTGCCCGCGTCCAGCAGGTCCGCGTGGTCGGACGAGGGGCGCCCTCCGGTGGAAAACCCGGCACTTACGGCGTGCTCGCCAGAGCTGTTGGCCAGCGTCGCATCCGGTGCCCCGCGGGCCAGAGAGATAAGAAAACGATCTCGCGGCGCGGTGCTGCTCAGCCCAGGTGCAATGCTTTCGTACTGGGGCGACAGAAGCGCTATGCGAAACGCCAGGGCACGCGTCGTCTGGTCAAGCTGCATCATTGCCAGCCGGTCGGCAAAGAGGGTTGCGAACGCCACGGCCAGCCCTTCGCGTCGCATGCCGTCCCAGAGCGACGGAAGAATGCGCGCCACGGCCGCAGTGTCATTGTCCTCAAGCGCGGATTCAAGCGCCTGCACGCCTGCCGTGCGTTCCCAGACCCCTCCCGACGCGGCGGGGGCCTGGCTGGTGTAAAGCCCCAGCAACTGGTTGGCGGGCAGGGCGCCGGTATGTGTCAACCTCTCTGCGGCCTCGATCTCGGCCTTCCAGCCGGACAATCCCCGCAGATCGGCCACGGCATATTCCCTTGGCAGATTGGTGGTGGGCAGGGGGGTGCCGACCGCCTCATGCAGGCGGAAAATCAGCGGTGTCATGGCCGTGCTCGATGGGGCCAGCGGGGGCATGTCCTCTATCAGTTCGGGGTCGAGAAACGCAGCCAGCATGTTCTCGGTTCCGGGTTCCAGCACATCCAGCGCAAGTGCCGTTTCATATGTCAGCGCGGCGGTCTGCCAGTCGCCTGCACGCGCGTGACAAAAGACACGCGCATCGTATCTGCGGGTCAGATCGGGGCGGTCGGCAAGGGCTGAACATGCCACGTCTTCGGTGCCGGCCAGCAATGAAAGATCGAACCAGCGGTCAAAGACCATGGTGCCGGCCGGACCGGCTTGATCCAGAAGCGCCAGCGCAGGGTCGACCGCACCCAGTTTGCGCAACGCGTCGATACGCGCATGCAGAAAACGCGCATCCGCTCCGGTGTCGGCGGGTGCTTCTGCTTCGGCCAGAAGCAGCGTGTAATACAACGCCTGAAGCGCCGGCAACGGGTCGGGCGGCAGGCGCGAGATCAGCGCGGCAACCGTGTCAATTCCGCTTTCCCGCCAAAGCGTCGGCGGCAGACCGGTGGAGGCAGAGGACAGCAGGCCCGCCGCGTCGGGCTGCTGGGCGGCCAGCGGGCTGACCTCAACCTCGGGCACGCGCGCGCCTTCGCCTGCTGCATCGGCACGCGCCGGGACCGCGGGCAGGGCGGTCTGCAGGGGTTCTGTCAGGCTGATCGGGGCCGGATCGTTCAACCAGTCAATGGCCGACAGCGGACCTTCCGTGCCTGTGGCAAAGGACGTCCCCAGCACAGTCAGGCACGCCGCGCAGGCACAGCCGAGTGCGCCCGGCCTAACCGTCGCCAAGGTCGATTTCCTGCTGAACCTCTTGTTGCGGAGCCGAAAAATCGGCTCCGAAAAAGGGCCCTACATATGCATATCCCACAAGCGCGATGAACCCGAGACCGATCAGGTACCCCACCCATTTGATTAGCCGAAGCATGTCTGTCCTGCTGAATAATTGCCTGTCTTTGGGACTTTATAACTGGCCTTTCGCGTAAGATCACGTCATTCAGGCCCGGGCGGATCACGATTGGCAGAGGAGCGCCGACCCGTGGCGGGGACCGAAGTCTGGAACTTGAAGAAAACCGTCGTTTTGGTGGGGATGATGGGCGCGGGAAAGACCGCGATCGGTCGTGCGCTGGCGCACCTGCTGGAAGTACCGTTTCGGGACTCGGACGCCGAAATCGAGGCTGCCGCCGCCATGAGCATCGCCGAGATATTCGAACGCGACGGAGAGGCATTTTTTCGCGACCGTGAAACCGAGGTGATCGACCGCCTTCTCGACGACCGCCCGGCCATCCTGTCTGTCGGGGGGGGTGCATTTCTGTCGGAACGCAATCGCGCGCTGATCGCCGCCAAGGGGGTCGCCATCTGGCTGAATGCGGATCTTGATCTGCTGTGGTCGCGCGTCAAGCACAAGGACACGCGCCCGCTTTTGCGCACGCCGGACCCCTACGCCAGCTTGTCGGCCATCTATGCCGCGCGTGTCCCGGTGTACCGGCTGGCCGAGATTGCCGTGGACGCACATGCGGAATACAGCATTGAAACTATGGCGGAAAAAGTGTGCGAAGCGCTCTGCCGACACAAGGGGATACTGGAGAAAGCCGCATGAGCGACACGATGCTCGAACGGGTTCATGTGCCCCTCGATACACGGGCCTACGATGTTCTGATCGGGTCCGGCCTGTTGTCTGAGGCCGCGCGCCATATTGCACCGTTTCTGGCGCGTCCGCAGGTCGCCATCGTCAGTGACGCGACCGTGGCGCGTCTTCATCTGCCGGCCCTGCAGGCCAGTCTTGACGCGGCGGGCATCACGTATCACGCGATGGTTCTGCCCCCGGGCGAGGCAACCAAGTCATGGCCCCATCTGGAACGCACGGTGGAGTGGCTGCTGGAGCGGCAGGTCGAGCGACGCGATATCGTCCTCGCGCTTGGCGGAGGCGTGATTGGCGATCTCGTGGGCTTTGCGGCGGCCATTCTGCGCCGCGGCGTGCGGTTTGTTCAGATCCCGACCAGTCTGCTTGCGCAGGTTGACAGCTCGGTCGGGGGCAAAACGGGCATCAACGCCCCGCAGGGCAAAAATCTGATTGGCGCGTTTCACCAGCCCGCCCTTGTGCTTGCGGACACCGAGGTGCTGACCAGCCTGCCACGGCGCGATTTTCTTTCGGGTTACGGAGAGGTCGTGAAGTATGGCCTTCTCGGAGATTACAATTTTTTTCAATGGCTTGAAGAGCACGGACCAGCCTTGCGCGACGGTGACACGACGGCACGCATCGCCGCAATCGGCCGCTCTGTGCAAATGAAGTCGGATATCGTCGTGCGCGACGAAACCGAACAGGGCGACCGCGCCCTGCTCAATCTTGGTCACACATTCTGTCACGCGCTGGAGGCGGCTACCGGGTATTCCGACCGCCTCTTGCATGGTGAGGGTGTCGCGATAGGCTGTGCACTGGCGTTCGATTTGTCTGCGCGGTTGGGGCTTTGCGCGCAGGAGGATCCCGGTCGCGTGCGCGCGCATCTGCGCGACATGGGCATGAAGGCGGATCTCTCCGATATTCCGGGTGATCTGCCAGATGCGACCGTCCTGATCGACCTGATGGCGCAGGACAAGAAGGTGATCGACAGCAAACTACGGTTTGTCCTGGCACGCGGCATCGGTCAGGCCTTCGTCGCGGATGATGTCGACACCGGTGCCGTGCGCGATGTGCTGGAGGGCGCGCTTTAGGCCGCGCCATGCGCGCACTCTTGCGCCTTGTGCCCCTTGTGCCGCAGATCAGGCCACGCGCCCGCCACCGGCGTCTATGATCAGCGTTCCGTCTTCCTTGCGGTAGGGGCCTTGAGGCCAGACGTCCAGCACTTCGAGCACGGTCTCGGACGGCCTGCACAGGCGCACGCCGCGCGGCGTACAGACAATCGGCCGGTTCACAAGAATCGGGTGATCAAGCATTGCCTGCAACAGCATATCCTCCGGCACGGCCTCATCCAGAAGACCCAGTTCGGCTGCGGGCGATTTGCTCGTGCGCAAAGCGGTGCGCGGTGTCAGCCCGGCTGCGGCAAACAGGCCCAGCAACTGCGGGCGGGTCCAGCCGGTCTGCAGATACGGCACGACCACCGGATCAAACCCCGCATCCCGAATGATCTGCAACACGTTGCGCGAGGTGCCGCATTCGGGATTGTGATGGATGACAACACTCATGCGCGCGGATCTCCGGGGCGCAACAGCCATCCGAACAGGTAAACCGCAATCGCCGCGCCGATGAACTCTGCCGTGATGAAGCCGGGCAGATCGACAGGGCGAATGCCGGAGAACGTGTCGGTGAATGCCCGGGAAATGGCAACCGCAGGGTTTGCAAAGGATGTCGAGGCCGTGAACCAGTACGCCGCCGTGATGTAGAGACCCACCAGCACGGGTACAGCATCCGGCCGAAAGCGAAGCCCGCCCAGAATCGCGCCAACCAGTCCGAAGGTCGCGACGATCTCGGCAAACCACTGATCCGGTCCGGTGCGCACGGTCTGCGACACCTGAACCGGGTCGAGCGCAAACATCAGATGCGCGACGATGGCGCCGGCGATCCCTCCGGCCACCTGCACGGCAATGAAGGCCAGCGTGTCGGACAAGGAAATCTCCCGGCGCAGGAAAAAGGCAAAGCTCACCACCGGATTGAAATGCGCTCCGGAAACTGGGCCCAGGATGGTGATCAGCACGACCAGAATTGCGCCGGTGGGAATCGTGTTGCCCAGCAGGGAAACGGCCACATCATCGCTGAGCGTATCAGCCATGATCCCGGAGCCGACGACAGTGCAGACAAGAAGAAGCGTGCCAAGAAATTCGGCGGTCAAACGGCGCGGCAGGTCGAACGTCATGCGGTTTCCGGATCCTCGTGGTCCTTGGTCATGCCGATGTCGTCCAGTTTGCGCTGCAGCGACAGGCGATCCAGCTGCGCCAGTGGCAGGTTGACGAAAATCGAAATGCGGTTGCGCAACATGCGATAGGCGTCGTGAAAGGCGAGTCCGATCCGGGCCTGAGATCCGTCCTCGGCGGCCGGATCCGGTATGCCCCAATGCGCGCTGATCGGTTGACCCGGCCAGATCGGGCACGTCTCTGCGCCCGCGTTGTCGCAGACGGTGAACACGTAATCCATTTGCGGTGCATCCTGCCCGGCGAATTCGTCCCAGCTTTTGGACCGCAGGTGCGTAACATCGTGATTCAGATGCCTGAGCAATGCGATGGTCTGGGGGTGGGGCGCGCCCTTGGGGTCTGAACCGGCAGAAAACCCGCGAAAGCGGCCCATGCCTTCACGCTGGATGATGGCCTCGGCCATAATCGAACGGGCAGAGTTGCCTGTACACAAGAAAAGAACATTTTTTACAGTATCTTGTGCTGCGTTGCTCATGTCATGAACTTCCTGGTGGTGAACACTGGGACAGAATCGCGATTTCCTCGATCAGCGGCTGGCATCGGGCGGGATGTCCGCCACAGCAATCCTCCACCAGAAAACCAAGGAGCCCGCGAATTCCATGCAGATCCGCGCGATACCGGATGCTGCGGCCGTCGCGATCAGCCAGAATCAGCCCTGCGCCGGAGAGTATGGAAAGGTGGGTCGACAAGGTGTTCTGGCGTACATCGAGACGTGTGGCGATTTCGCCCGCGGCAAGACCCTCGGGGCCGGCGCGGATCAGCAGACGAAACACGTTCAGGCGCGTGTCCTGAGACAGCGCCTGAAACGCGCAGAGGGCTCTCTTTGAATCCATATATCGAGAATTATCGATATTATGTGCCGAAGACAACACCGGCGGATGCCGACTGCCGGACATTTATTTTGAAAGCCTGACCAGCGCGTGCCGTTTCTTTCCCGCGCTCAGCTTGAGGCCGTCGGCAAAGTCGGCCTCGTGCAACACGCGGACTTCCGTTTCGGCAACGTCGTTGATCCGCGCGCCCCCGTCCGCGATCAGGCGACGCGCCTCTTTCCCAGATTTTGCCAGTCCCGCTTCGACGAAGAGGGAGGTATTCGCGATGCCCCCGGCAATGTTCGGAAGGGCAAGTTCGACCGTGGGAAGCGTGTCGCCGACGCCGCCTTTCTCAAAGACGTCGCGCGCGGTCTTTTCAGACGAT
>JBCCHI010000141.1:0-8597 GCA_039028815.1 Pseudomonadota bacterium | reverse complement strand
GAGCCCGGACCACCGGTTGCAACGGCTGCGGTGAGGAACGACCCGGAAGCCGCGCTACCCTGACCGTAGCGTGCACCAATCGCGACATCGGTTGTGCCGAATGTCTGCGAGTAGTTCACACCAATGTCCCAGATGTCCGAAAGAACGCCCGGTGTGTTGTTGTTCGGGTTACCGAACGCACCGTCGCTGCCGACGTTGTCAGCTGCGTAGCTGAGACCCAGGGTGAAGCCGTTGAAGCTGGGTGTGAAGTAGTTGATACGTGCAACGTCGCTGTTGCCGTATCCGCCCCAAACTTCGGTGTAGGCCGAACGCGACGCGTCAAGGAACGCGAAGCCACCGCCCGAACCCGAGCCAAAGCCCGAACCGGTCAGCGGTGTGAAGCCCGATGTCGAACCGGAGTTGATCGGCATCAGTGTCACGTTGGGTGCGGCAACCATCGACTGCGCACCAACCGAGTTTTCGTAACCCAGCTGCAGCGTACCGAAGGTATCGCTGGACACCTGGATGTACACTTCGTCCATGTCCGAGCCGTCAGCGGTTTCGAACTGGATGTTCGCGCCGAAGGTCATGCCGTTGTCCAGCGTGATCTGCGGGATCACGTGAACTTCCGCGTCCTGGAACATCTGGAAGCCATCGAAGTCGCCCTGCAGAGCACCGGCGCCAACAGCAGCGGCGTTCGGGTTCAGGACACCCGACGATCCACCATAGTCACCAAAGCCCATGTGGAGCACGTAATAACCACCGAGGCCGACATTCCATTCCTGCGCGGCTACGGGGCTTGCAACAGCGACGCCAAGAGCGATCGCGCTGGTGCAGAGGAGTTGCTTTTTCAAGGTTGTCCCTCCTTAAAGCAGGTTAAGTTCCTGCCGCCCCCCACAACGCGAGAATGCGGCATATGCGTCTGAATGCGCCATATCGGTCCAAAGTGTCAACGCACGCCCCCCGGCTCGCCGTCTTGTTGCAGGCGTTGTGACAAGATTCACACACAGCCCCCGGCGCGCAGAGGATGCGCCGCGCCCTGCGTGCCAAAACACCATGTTTTATGGGCCCTGGCACTGCGAACTGCGAAACTCCGCCGTGCAGTCATACCGTCCTTGCGGGCCAAAACGCGGCGGCGCTGTGACGCGCTGCACCAACTTGCCGGACGCCCGCGACTTTTGTGCCACATCTTCGCGCCTGTTCCGTCTCCGAAGCCGACTCGATGCCCGCCTGCCCCGTTTTGCCGAACCCGGTGCGGCGTCGCGCCGCGCCGTCATTCCGCCGGACCGGGCGGCCGCGTCCGGTCACTCTGTCACGCGACGGGGCGCAGTCCCAGAATCCTGCGCGCCTCGTCCGGGCGGGCGACCGGCCTATCATATTGCGCGCACAGCGCGGCCGCACGTTCCACCAGCGCCGCGTTCGACGGGGCCAGCCGTTCGCGATCCAGCCGCACATTGTCTTCCAGCCCCGTGCGCGTGTGTCCGCCCGCGGCGATCGACCACTCGTTGACGCGGATCTGGTTCGCCCCGATGCCGGCCGCGCACCACTCGGCCCCGGGCGCGCGCTCGCGCATGATTTTGACATAGAAATCAAAAACATCCCTGTCGGCCGGCATGGCGTTTTTCACCCCCATGACAAACTGAACATACAACTTGCCATAAAGCCTGCCGGCCTTGTGCAGCGCAACGGCCTGCAGAATATGGCTGAGGTCAAACGCCTCGACCTCCGGCACCACCTGATAGCTTTGCATCTCGCCGGCCAGCCAGTCGATCAGGTCCGGCGGGTTTTCGTAGACCCGCGTTGGAAAGTTGTTCGAGCCCACGGACAGCGAGGCCATTTCCGGTCGAACCGGCAACATCCCGCCCCGCGCCTGCCCGGCGCCGGACCGCCCGCCGGTGGAAAACTGCACGATCATGCCGGGGCAATGTGCCTCGATCCCCTCTTTCAGCAGCGCGAACCGGTCCGGGTCGGAACAGGGCGTGCCATCGTCGCGCCTCACATGGCAATGCGCAATCGACGCGCCCGCGTCGAACGCCGCATGCGTCGACTCGACCTGTTCCGTCACGCTGATCGGCACCGCGGGGTTATCCGACTTCTGAGGCACCGACCCCGTGATCGCAACGCAGATAATGCAGGGTTTGGTCATGTCTGCCCTCCGGGCCTGTTCGGCCTCTCCGTCCCGTCCGCCCGCAGGCTACCGCAGCCCGTGGCGGGCCGTCCATCACGCATCAATCGGCCGCAGCGCATAAAGATCTTCTGCGGCGCGTACAATCTTGTCGTGATCGAAAAGCTGCGCGCGCCAGGCGCGCGGGATTGCGCCATATCCGTAAAGCCGCCCGGCAATCTGCCCGGTCACCGCCGCCACCCGCGACGCATCGCCGCCAAGATTGACCGCCCGCAAGACAGAACTGCGGAAGTCATGACTTTGCCCGACTGCCCAGAATGCGGCGTGCAGCGTCTGTCTGACATCCCGCCCGGCGTGCTCCGGAGGCGCGTCGGGCCGGGGAAGCCGCGACCGGTCCGCGCTGACCAGCACCTCGGCCAGAGCGGCGGCGGCGCGTTCACATATGGCACCACCATGCGTCAGGCGCGATTGCAGCTGCGCCACGGCAACGGCACTTTCAACCCGCGCCCCATATGCCAGCGCAATCGGAGCAAGCCGCATGATCCCGGCGTTGCCCTCCTGCGCCGCACCGCCGTCGCGCGCCGCATAGGGCGTGCCGTCGCGCGCGAACCGGCGCAGCGCAATCGCGGTTTCCTCATCCATGCCGAAACAGACGCGGGTGGCGGACAGATATCCGTGATCACGCCAGTTCAGGAACCGCCGCATCGCATCCTCTGCGTCCCAGCCATTGGCAGAGCGCAGCATCTGCGCCAAACACAAAGCCATCGACGTGGCCTCGCCCCAACTGCCGGGTGTCAGATCCAGCGGACCGCCGCCCTCGATATCCGAAACCGGGCTGAAACTGCCGCGTTCGCGCCCGGCAACCCCGACGCCGAGCGCGTCGCCAACAGCAAGGCCGACCAGCATGCCACAGGCCGCATCCTCGGAAAACGGTTTGCCGATCATCGGGCCTGCCTGTTCTCCCGAGCGTCCACCCAATGGCGATACCAAAGATCCGCCGCGCGCAGAAAGTAAGGTTTTTCAAAGGGGTGCAGGGGGTGGCGCGAAAAATGCGTATGCATGTAAGCTGTTTCCGCGCGGGCATCGCCAGCGGCGAGCCACCCCGCCTTGGCACCGAGATACGGCGCCATGACCGTGCCCGACCCGCTGTATCCCATGGCAAAGGCGATCCCGTCGCGCATCCCGACATGCGGCATCTGGGTGAAACTGAAGCCTGTGTATCCCGACCAGACATAGGCCACGCGCGCATCAGACAGATCCGGCCAGATCTCCGCCATGGTCAGCCGCAGCCGCTCGGCCGCAAGCGGAAGCGGGATGTCCTGCATCGCGGCACGCCCTCCGAACAGGATGCGCTTGCCGTCGGGGCTCAGCCGGAAATAGCTGTGCCGTGCGCGGGTCTCGACCATCATTCGCCGTCCCGGCACAAGATGTCCCAGAAGGTTGGCCGGAAGTTCCTCGGTCGCGATCAGATACGACGGCAGCGGAAACACCCGCCGCAGGTGCCACGAGAACGGGCGCGTGGTGTAGCCATTGGTGGCCAGCACAACGCGCTCTGCCAGAAGATCACCCTGAGGGGTGCGCACACGATGGCGATGTCCCTGACGGTCCAGGGCCTGCACCGGCGCGTGACTGACAACCTGAACGCCATGACGCTCGGCCGCGCGCAACAGACCGCGATGGTACTTGGCCGGATGCACCGCGCCGTGTTCGGGAAACACCAGCGCGCCGTGGTAGCGCTCTGTCTCGATGTCCTGCCGCAGACCCGCGCGGTCGCGCAACTCCACCTGCACCTTGGTCCGCGAGCGGATTTCGCGGGCAAGATCGTGCTGCGCGCGGGCCTGGGCAGGTGTCCACGCCAGCTGGATACGACCGGTCTGCTGGTAGTCGCACGCGATGCCTTCGGCCTCGATCAATCCCTTTGCCCAGTCGAGCGCAGGCGCGGCCTCGGCCAGAATCGCATCTGCAAGCTCTGGCCCGAATGCGCGCGCCAGCTGCGCCAGGGGCAAACGGGGATGCGCCCCGAACATGCCGCCGTTCCGGCTTGACGCGCCCTGCCCTGGAACCCCCGCCTCCAGGACAACCGTGCGTGCGCCGGACCCCTGAGCAGCGATGGCCGCCGACAGCCCGGTGTATCCCGCGCCAATCACGGCGACGTCGCACCGGCGGGGCAGTTCGGCCTGCGTGGTTTCTGGGCGCGCGGCCTCCCACCACCACGGTGTCCCGATGTCCGCCTCGCCCTGCCAGTGCCGCACGCGCATGTCTCCTGCTGATCGGCGGCAAGCTATCCGAGCGTGCCCGGGATGCAAGTGCTCTTGGCGTATGCCCCCCACGGCCGGCGGCGTGCGCAATCCGGACCCGTGCCGATTTCGCCGAAACGGCCCATCGCTGCGGTCCCCGGGCTTGCAATCGCCCCGCGACAGCGGTTCGCCTTGTCCCCGGCACATCATGTCAGCCGAAAGGCGCGGCACATCTTCGCGGTGCGCGGCGCGGCGCGACAATCTGCGCGACAGGTGTCCCTCAACATGCTTTAGACTATGCCGTGAAGGCAGGAGACAGACGATGACAGCACCAACCGCCAACCTGATCAATGCAATCGCGCTGATCGTTCTGTCCGTGTGGGGGTTTGCCGAGATTGCACTGTCGTCATGGACCGCGCTCATTCCGGCGGCAGCAGGGGTCATCCTTGTGCTGTGTCAACCGGGTGTCAGGGCCGAAAACAAGTTTGTTGCGCATGTGGCGGTGCTTGTCACCGTGGCCATTCTTCTGGCGCTGATCGTGCCGTTGTCCAGCGCCCTGGGCAACGTGTACGAGGCACCTCTGGCCCTTGCCCGCACCGTGATCATGATGGGCACATGCCTGCTGGCCATGGTGGCGTTCATCAGAAGTTTCATTGCGGCCCGCAAGGCCCGCAGTGGCGGCTAGAGAGTCTGGCGGGTCCGCGGCCGCACGATGTGTGGCGATGCCCCGGACCGGCGCACAGGCTTCGCGGTGCTGAAAGTCGCACAGTCAGGGCGACACGCCGTCCTCCCGGTTGACCCGCCTCCGGCAGGGCTGGCGCAGCGGGACCGGTTGAGGCCAGAGAGGCGCGCGTGACCACAGCCGTTCTGATCTTTCCACATCAGCTGTTCGCGCACCATCCCGCCCTGTCCGCTGCCCGGGACCGTGTGGTGTTGTTCGAGGATCCGCTGTTTTTTGGCGACCCTCTCTATCCCGCACGGATGCACAAACAGAAACTCTGGCTGCACCGCGCCACGATGACACGCATCGCACACCGGTTGCGTGAGGCCGGGCATGACGTGACCTATGTCGACTACACGGCCGACAGCAATGCGCTGCAGATCCTGCTGCAGCGGCTGGCGGCAGAGGGAGTGCGCGGGATCAGGGCCGCCGATCCCGTTGACTTTCTCGCCGCCAAACGGCTGCGCCGCGCGGCGGATCGGACCGGGCTGAAGCTGGTCCTGTACGACACGCCCGGTTTTCTGAACACGCCGCGCGACAATGCCCGCTGGACGCGCGGACGTTCGCGCTGGCTCATGGCCGACTACTACAAGGCCCAGCGCAAACGCCTGAACGTGCTGATGCAGGGGGATCTGCCTGCAGGCGGACAATGGAGCTTTGACGAGGACAATCGCAAGAAGGTGCCCAAACAGCGCCTGAACGCGCTGCCCTCACTACCCGAGGTGGCGCACGACCCGCTCGACCATGCGGCCCGCGACTGGGTCGAAGCGCGTTTTCCCGATGCGCCCGGCCGCATCGACACGCTGCTTTACCCCACCAGCCATGCGGGCGCGGAACACTGGCTGGACCGGTTTCTTGTCGAGCGCTTTTCCCTGTTCGGGGATTACGAAGATGCCATCGTCGCAGGTGAAAACTGGTTGTGGCACGGGGTGCTGACACCGATCCTGAACATCGGGTTGCTCACCCCCCGGCACGTGCTGGAGGCCACCCTTGCACGGGCCGCGCGCGTGGATGTGCCGCTCAACTCGGTCGAGGGGTTTGTGCGCCAGCTGATCGGCTGGCGCGAATTCATGCGCGCCACCTACGATGATCTGGGAGTCAGGATGCGCACCGGCAATCACTGGGGCCACCACCGGCCGATGCCCGCCTGCCTTTATGACGGCACCACCGGCATCGACCCGGTTGACGACGTGATCGCACGGGTGCTGGACACCGGCTACTGCCACCATATCGAACGCCTGATGGTGCTCGGCGGGTTCATGTTTCTGTGCGAGATCGACCCTCATGACGTCTACCGGTGGTTCATGGAAATGTTCGTCGACAGTTACGACTGGGTGATGGTGCCCAACACCTACGCCATGAGCCAGCACGCCGACGGCGGACTGATCACCACCAAGCCCTATTTTTCCGGCTCAAACTACATCCGCAAGATGAGCCACTGGGCCAAGGGAGACTGGGCCGAGATCTGGGACGGGCTCTACTGGCGTTTCATCTGGACCCATCGCAAGGCGCTCGTCGCCAACCCCCGCTGGGCCATGACGTGCCGCGCGGCAGAGCAGATGGATTCGGTAAAAATGCAAATGCATCTGTCTCGCGCCGAGGTGTTTCTCAACAGCCTGCACGCGCACCATCGCAGCGCGTCCGCTCCTGCGGGGCCAGCGGCCGGACCATGAACAGCGCGTCAGGTCTCTGACGCGGCAGCCACCCGTCTGCGCCACAGCGCATCCACCGACCACCTGCCCGCGCCCACCGCCATCAGAGCAAGCCATGCAGCAATTATCGTATACTCCGCCATGTAGACATAATGCGCCTCCGTGCCGGTGCCTCCACGGTTGAAGATGTAGTCCGCGCTAAAGGTGAAAATGGCGAAAACCGTGGCCGTGATCCGGGTGAGACACCCAACCGCAATCATCACGCTGCCGACAGTTTCCAGCAGGATCACAAGCGGCAGAAACCACACCGGTACACCATGAGATGCCATGAAGCTGGCGTTGTCCGAATAATTCTGGATCTTTTCGATCCCGGCGGGAAAATAATAGAGGATCACCACAAGCCGCACACACAGCAACAAGGGCGCGCGCAGCGCATCGTACAGGGTTTCGACAAGGTTCAGTATCTTCAGGATCATGTCTTTGCCTCTCAACACGCGGCCCGGACCGGGGCGGACCGGTCCCGGTGTCCTCTTTGGCGCTGCGAGTACCATGGCGCAAGCCCTGACCGCCATCCGGCGAGCGATGGGCTACGTCACCCCGGATACAGCCACGGATGGGAAGAAAAAAGCAGCCCGAGACGCATCTGGGTTGCTATAAATGCACCACCAAGGCGGCCCATAGGCCGCCTTGGGCGATTTAGCTGTCAATCGTCAGATCAAAGCGATTTGTTCCTGCGTCGTCCGAACGCCGCGAGGCCGCCTACTCCTGCAAGCAACATCCATCCTGCCGCGGGAAGGGGAACAACCGTTGTCCCCGGGATCGGCGCGAGGAACTCCGCTCTAAGTGTGGCAAAATTCGATTCGTCCTCCAGAGTCAGAAACGAAGAAAATGGCCCACTTCCAGTGTCAAAACCCAGTATTGTCAACGTCAAAGGACCATCAGGAGTGTTAACAACCTCGGTAAGATCCTGCGAATTCACGAGAGTCACCAAATCCGGGCACGGCTCAACTCCGCCAGCAGCGCAAGAGCCGCTTGGAAAGTTTGTCGTCTCAAAGTGCGTAAACGAAAAAACGGGATTCAGAGCGAACGCCAAACCGTCGATGTTGCCGGTTATAGATACGCTCAGATCCGCCGATTCCAACGAAGGTGCACCAATCGGAAAGTTGTTATGGACAAACTCTCCCAAGTCGAATGGCGACCCGACAACTGACGGCAAGCCTGTCACGGCGTTGAATTCGTAGCCGGAAAGACCGTCTCCCAGGTCACTGCCCCATGTTATTTCGCTTGTACCTTCGTTATTGGCAGCCGCACCGTTGCTAAGCAAAGTGTTCTGCCAAACACCGACCACCGAATCCAAAGTCACAACTGCCGCTGAACTTCCTGATGCAATCGCAGCACAAACTCCTGCAATGGCTAGTGTTTTCCCCCAACTTCCCATTAGAACTTCCTCTTATTACAACCGTTAAAAGCCGCCAATTCAGGTTCTGAGCAGAGAAGAAAACCTTCAAAACCCCCCAATCCCAACTGCGGCATATTCAGGTAATAACGCTCAGGCCGATATGTCACGCACCAAAGCGAAGACCTAATCAGATTCAATCAAAAGTGGAAACAGTTTGCTTCATTTGTGGAAACAATCAACTTGGTGGCGTTTCGCCATTCGCTTCTCAGGGTGGCGCGTCTGCAAGAGGCTCTCCGATATTGCTTCAGCGCCGTCAACGCGGTCTCTGTCAGCAATGGCAGCGCTGTGACGACACAACCGGCGCGCGGGCTGGCTCGACAACAGGCAAGAGCCGGTCGCACCGCCCTCTAACCGCGAAAGCCGCCGGGGCGCATAGCGCGGGCGCGGGCCAGCCGAATGCCAGCCAGGCACATAAAAACATAGG
>JBCCHI010000140.1:0-8645 GCA_039028815.1 Pseudomonadota bacterium | reverse complement strand
CGCGTGGGCCGTGTTCTGCGCGGCCTGTCAGGCCCGACGGTGATTGTCACGCATGGCGTCACCTCGCGGGCTCTGCGCGCGCTTGCACTCGGCATGGCCCCGGAACGACTGTCGGATCTGCCGGGCGGGCAGGGGGTCGTGCATCATGTCGCTGACGGGCGTGCCCGGCTGCTCTGCCTAGAATCCGAAAAAGCGCGCCAGCAGAAGGGCGATTGAGCCAAAGACAATGAGAACGCAGACAGGCCAGGCCCAACGCGGCCAGGTCTGAGGCATGCGCAGACGTATGAATTGCAGGGTACTGCCCATGAACCAGGCCAGGGTCAGCGCCATAACGCCGAAAAATCCCACGGTCTGCATCGTGCCGTCCTGCACGGCGCTCAGGCGCAGGTACAGCCATATCGCAACCAGACAGAGCGCGGTCCCGAGGATGGCATAGAGCGCCGGTCGCCCCTTGGGCATGCTCACCAACAGGGCAAAGAGGGCGACCGGTGCTCCGAAAAAGAGATAATCCAGCATATTCGCTCCCGTATGTTCCAGGCAGCGCGCCCGACCGGCCTGCGCTGCCGACCGGGACCGTACGAAGATCGTTCCATGGATGAAACCCCATCTGAGCTGTTCGCGGGATTTCAGGCAAAGTCGCTTGCAGCGCAGGCCCATGGTTTGCTAAACGCCGGGCGACGGGCGGTTAGCTCAGCTGGTAGAGCGCTTCGTTTACACCGAAGATGTCGGGGGTTCGAATCCCTCACCGCCCACCATATTTTATTGCTTTTTCGGGTCATTTTGCGAAATGTGTCCCGGTTCACTGAACCTAAATGGGCAGACATGCGGTTGACCTCTCACTGCCCGCCAATGTGGTGTCCTGACCATCATGACTGTGGCCAATCGGACATCTTTCCGTTTTTCAGGACTATGGTCACTTAAAATGGCGTGCAGTCCTTTTAACTCTGAAAAAACCACGTTAAACCGGGTGTGTCGGGGCGAGAAACAGGGGCGCGGGGAGAGAACCGCCGGATGCGCAACGCTCTGGATGTTATCAAAGTTGGGGGCGCATGCATCTCAGCACTGAATGAGATGGGATGCGAAATCGAAACGGTGACGGACTTCGTGGCCGCCGAGGCGCTTGTGCGCGCCAACGGCAAGGAGGGCGTCACTGCAAAATTGTCGGCCGAGTTCAACGATTTCACGCAGGAATCGGGATTCTGGCTCGTGATGCGCGATCAGGGTGAATTCGCGGCTGCCGTGGCCACGCGATGCGACGATGTGGGCCGCGAGAAAATGGGCGACTACATGGTGCGCACCATGCGCCGTCACTATCCGCATCCCTCCGGCGAGGCTCTGATCGGCTTTACCGACAGATTGCCCGCAGGGTTCTATGGTCGGATGGCCTATATAGGAGAGCTGTTCGTGCAGCCCCGTTATCGCGGGTCGCGCCGCCGGCTGCGTCATCTGATGCTGCTGTTGCATTGCTGTATTGCCAGCAAATGGTCGGTGGACTGGACCTATGCGATGATGCGGGACCGCGATGTGATGGCCGGGTTCGCCACGACTTACGGGTTCACCATGCAGTTGCCCGGTGTGGCGCAATGGGCGCACCCGCCCCCGCCGGGACGGGGTGACAGCGAATGGCTCGTTGCCGTCTCCTCAGAACATCTGGGGCATATGCTGTCGCATTACGCGCACTCACTCGAGAGCTTGTGAGTAATTCAGCACCATCTGGTTGCCTTCCGCATCGTGCACCGGCAGCAAGAGCCGCTTGTAGGTGAACCGCAGCGGAAAATCGTGGCCGGGCAGCGTGACATCTATTTCCTGAATCGAAAGCTGCGGATCGCCGCGTGTGGCTTCGACATGGGACAACCGCACGCTTTCGATCAGACTGTCATCGAAGGTCGTCATCAGATATCGCAGATGCTCTGCCGTCTGGATGCCAAAGCTTTCGGCCGCAAGACTGCGCGTCCCCAGCTTTATGGGTTCCGGCAGTTTCGAGTTGTGTTCCGGCGCGAGGTAGAGGTCCACGTGCTCGGACAAGCCGTCGAAATTGCTCAGCAGCCCGCCTTGCTGGTGCCACCAGCTGAGCACGTCATCCAGAAGTGGCCGCGCGCCTCGCTGTGACAGCTTGCGATGCGCTTCGCGCGTCACCGCCGTCAGGATGCGTTCCGCCTGCGCGGTGACGATTCGGTTGTCGATCTCGCCGCCGGCCAGTGTGATCTGGTCGTGCAGGCCGGCGATCTGATTGGGCGTGATCCCAAGCGCCGAACAGATCTTGACCACACTGGAATAGCCGGGATCGCTCTTTGTCGACAATAGGTTGGAAATATATCGCTCTCCCTGACCGATCTGAATCGACAGGCTTTTGTAGTCGTAGGGAGAGTCCTGAATGTAAGTCTTTAACCTGTCGTGAAAGTCGAGCACTAGATCAGTCCTGTTTTACGGATGAATGGTAACATTTAAATGCATAATGCCGGATTGGTCAAACCCCGGCTGCGTGAGACGAGGCGTCTTTGCGCCGTGGGCCGCCCTGCGCCGTCGGCGGTGCAGGGCTGGACAGTCGCGTTCGGCTGACCGGCGTCATGGAGCTGCGCAAAGCTTTGGATTTTTTTCCTGTCTCTTTTGCGGTGACGGCGCTTGACGGGGCGCTGTGCGGCCAATAAACACGCCCTCACGCTTGAACGCAGGTTCGGGCGTTGCGCGCGGTTGTAGCTCAGTTGGTTAGAGTACCGGCCTGTCACGCCGGGGGTCGCGGGTTCGAGCCCCGTCAACCGCGCCACATGTCTTTCAAGTGCTGTCGGATATCCTGAACCCCTGAACAGGGCACGGCGGTGCGGCCGTTTTGGCCGACGCGCGGCGTCCGGGATCCGCACATGCAAAGACGCGCCCCGGGCCCGGGACGCGTCGATCCTATGCCGGATATCCGTCAGACGAAAAATGGACGATCCGCATCCGTCGCCGAGCCGTCAAAGAACGACTGGGCCAGATCGAATGTGGCATCGGCCACCTCGCGGCCAAGCTGGCGACCGTTGACATCCCCTTCGTCGAAGTGGATGCCACCGTAGAGACGCGACAGGCCAGCTTCGTCAGCAGCGTCGGTAAAGGTCTCCCAGGACAGCGTGGTTTCGAGTTCCGGCACGCCGTCCTCGAAGATCAGCGTATCGGGCTCGAACGTTACCGATCCGCCGAAATCGTCAGAGCCGGTAAAGAGCTTGAGGATTTCAGCACCGGAGGCGCTGAACGCGGAGTGACCTGACGTGTACTCGGCGAAGGGCGGGGACGGATTGCCGTTCGGCAACTGGAAGGTGACGAAGTTCTCGGCAAGGATCGTCTGCGTTCCGCGCCCCGTGCCATCCTCGTTGAAGCCGCCAAAGGCCTCGATCACATAGCCTGTCTCGCCGGTGTTGGCGTCCACGCCCATCTCGCCGATCAGGCCCAGCTCTCCCAGGTCGCGGATGGCGCGCACCGGGCGCACATAGTCGTAGAAGACCTTGGCCTCCCATGTGGCGATGCCCGCGTCATTGACCGCATTGCCCATCAGGAAGAAGAGTTTGGCATCGTCGTCGATCGTGTTGCCGTCGCGGGCGGACACGAACTGCGCAAAGGCCAGCGAGGTGCCCGGCGGAAAGGCGGTGCCGCCGCCGTCTTCCCAGAACTCGGCAATGATCTTGTCCTCGTCATCCAGATTGGCGCTGAACTCCACGACTTCCTCGGCCTGGGTGATGAACGCCTCGTTGATCACCTCGCCGATCAGGTCCTTGCTGACCGCGACGGTCTCGCCCGCGGAATAGCTGACCCCGTCAATCACGGCGTCGCTGCCCAGAACGATCTGCTTGCCGGCGAAATCGAGTGTCGCATCCGCAAAGGCCGCCGTGAAGAAGGGCTGCGGCGCGACGGGCCGGACATCATCAAACACGGTGTCCCCGGCGCCATCTTCGGGCAGTGCGAAGCCTTCGACGTTCTGCCATTGCGGTGTCAGGAACGATTGCTCGACATCGGTGTCGTCGTCCGGGTCGATCGGCACGTTTTCCGGTGTCCAGCGGGTTATGTCATTGATTTCGCTCGGGTTCGGATTGACCGGTGTATATCCCGTCGTGTCGGTGTAGCCGCCCGCCTGGTTGGAGCCGTCGCTGTCGCGCAGGGCCAGCAGGTCTTCGGCCGCGTCAATGCCGATCTGCGCCTCAAGACTGCCATCGTCGCTCAGGCTGAACCCGAGACGCTCTTGCATGACTTCGACATAGAGCTCCTCCATGTCCGGGAACAGCGCGCGCAGGACGGTGATGGCGGCAAAGCTCATCGCCTTTTCCTTGTCCGCATCCGTGCCCGTGGTCTCGACATTGTCGCCCTCTGCGTCAAGCGACACATATGTCGCCGTCGCGTCGTAGGCGGACCAGGCGTCGTACATGGCCGTGTGCAGCATGGAATAGGCCCGCGCGGCAACCGTCGGACCCACCGGCGTTGCGGTTTCGATAACCGCCTGCTGAACCACACGATCCCAGATCACGCTGATCGTCGGATCGACATTGTTCACCGTCACAACCTGTGTGCCGCCGCCGACCTGAATGAACGGCGTGGCGCCGTTGCTGAACGCATCTTCGAACTCGTCTATGGTAAAGCTGCGGTCGGAGAACTGGATCTGTTCAAAGCCGTCCGCGGTCATCGTCTGGCCCGAGAAGCGGTCAACGAAGGTGATAAGCCCGTCCTCGATGACGGCGTCGAAGTTGCCTGCTTCCGTGGTGAAGGCCAGGGTGTCCTGTCCGCGACCGCCATCGGCGTGCTCGACCATTTCGGCAAGGGTCAGCGTGTCGTTGCCGCGTCCCAGATCCACGTCGCGACCGCCACCGTTGAGGGTCACGTCGTCGGACCCGCGCCCGGCATCGAGATTGGCGACGTAGCCCGTGGCCACCAGCGTATCAAGCCCCCGGCCCAGATCGACATGACCGGCCGATGCAATCTCTAGGGTGTCGTCGCCGCGCCCTGCGTTCAGGTCGAGAACGTACTTTTTGGCGGTCAGGGTATCGTCGCCGCGCCCCAGGTCGACATGACCCGCCAGGCCGTGCAGCGTGACCTCGTCGTCACCCCGACCGGCATCCAGAAACGCCACCGCGCCGTGTGCGTTCAGGATGTCGTCGCCTTTGCCGAGATCGACCTTGAAGGCGTATTTCTCAAGCGTGACGGTATCGTCACCCGCCTTGGCGTTCAGCACGCTCACCGGGGTGTCAACGTCCAGAACATCGTCGCGGCGTGTGCCGTCCACCCTTCGGGGCAAAAGGAAACCCGGAAGATCGATATGGTCAAGGAAACGAAAAAGCGACTCAAAGGGACGCGGAAACGACATCAGGCAGCTCCGAATTGTGGAAAAAAATTGGCATAACTATGGCAATAGAGGTGTTTCGCCAAAATTGGTCAAGAATTATCGGCGTCCATACGAAACAGTCCGTTTCGGTCACGGGGAGGCGCGATGCCGCGCCTGCGGGCCAGCCGGCATGCGGGCGCGCGTTCAGGTGTCGAGAAAGCCGGTCAGCGCGTGCAGGGTCTCGGCAGGGTGCGTGTCGACGAAAAAATGCCCGCCCGGCACGGCCAGGTCCGTCATGTGCGTACAGACTGCGGCCCAGCAGGCCGGGATGTCATAAAGCTGCCCCATGACGCCGTCTGCGCCGAACAGGATCAGTGTCGGGCATGAGATCTTAGTGCCGAGGTCGGCCGCGTCGATGTGCTGGTCATGTTCAAGCGTTGCCCGATAATCGTTGCACATGCCGCGAATCGTGTCGGGGTCCGACCAGGCCTGCCGATAGGCGGCCAGCTGCTGCGGGTCGAACTGGGACAGACCGGCCCGCCCCCAGCCGTTGAGGCAGGACTCGAAGTAAAGATCCCGGTCGCTGCCGATCAGCCGTTCTGGCAGCGGAGCGGGCTGGGCAAGAAAGAACCAGTGGTAGTAGGCGCGCGCGACATCCTGTGACAGGTCCGACAGCAACGTGTGCGTGGGGACAATGTCCATCAGGACCAGACGCGACACGGCCTCCGGGTGATCCAGCGCCATGCGGTGAGCAACCCGCGCGCCCCTGTCATGCCCGGCCACCGCGACCGGCCCGAGGTGCAGGTGATCCAGCAGAGCGATCTGGTCCCGCGCCATCTGGCGGAAGCTGTAGGCGGCGACCGCATCGGGTTTTGCGCTGGCGCCGTACCCGCGCAGGTCGGGACAGATCACGGTGTGCGTGCGGGCAAGCTCGGGACCCAGCCGCGCCCAGAGGGCCCGGGTCTGCGGAAACCCGTGCAGCAACAACAGTGGCGGCCCGCTGCCGCCCATGGACCAGGCGATCTCTGTTCCGTTCAGGGGTTCGACATGGGCGGAGAAACCGGGGATCGACACGATCAGGCCGTCAGGCGGTCAAGCACACGCACCCAGCTTCGGATGCCCTTGTGAAAGTTTTCAACGTTGTACTTTTCGTTGGGGCTGTGAATCGCGTCGTCCTCCAGACCAAATCCGATCAGCATGGAATCAAGGTGCAGGATGTCCTTGAAATACCCGGCAATGGGAATCGATCCGCCCATGCCCACGAACACCGCTTCGCGCGCCCATTCGTCCGACAGGGCCTGCCGGGCCTGTTCGAATTCCGGCCGGTTGATGTTCATGACGGCGGCCGGCGCGCCGTCTGCGTCGCTGCTCCAGGTGACGCGCGCGTCGGGCGAAAGCCGTGCTTCCACATGGGTCCGCACGCGCTGACGCACGGTGTCGGGGTCCATCCGGCCCACCAGCCGGCAGGACAGCTTGCAATGGGCCTCGGCCGGGATCACGGTTTTGGACCCCGCGCCCTGATATCCGCCCCACATGCCGTTGATTTCCAGCGTGGGTCTGGCCCATTGCTGCACCAGCGCGGAATAGCCCGCCTCGCCATGCGCCCGCGTCAGCCCGACATCGCCCAGATAGGCGGCCTCGTCAAAACCACAGGACTGCCATTGCCGCAGCAAATCGGCGGGCACGTCGTCCACCCCTTCGTAAAAGCCCTCGACCGCGACCCGCCCGGTGTCATCGTGAAACCCGGCGACGATGCGGGCCATCTCGCTCAGCGGGTTCAGCGCAGGACCACCGTAATGGCCCGAGTGCAGATCGATGCGCGGTCCGTGCAGCGTGAATTCGTCCTTGAGCAGGCCGCGCAGTTGCGACGCGATGGAGGGCACGCCGGGGGCCACCATGCCGGTGTCGCAGATCAACGCCAGATCGGCTGCAAGTTCGTCGGCATTGGCGCTCAGAAACGGCACAAGAGAGGGCGAGCCGGATTCCTCCTCGCCCTCGAACAGAAACGTGATCCGGCAGGGCAGGTCGCCCCGGACGGTTCGCCACGCCCGACAGGCTTCGACAAAGGTCATCAGTTGTCCCTTGTCGTCCGCGGCGCCGCGCGCCCGGATCACCTGTCCCTTTTCAGTGTCCTGAATCTCCGGCTGAAACGGGTCGGTGTCCCACAGGGCGAGCGGGTCGACCGGCTGAACGTCATAATGCCCGTAAAACAGCAGATGTGGACCCGTGCCGGGGCCGTTCGCATGCCCGACAATCATCGGATGTCCCGGCGTCGGGCGCTTTTCGGCCTGAACGCCGATATCGCGCAGACCGGCCACCAGCCAGTCTGCGGCCGACTCTGTTTGCGCGTCATATGCCGGATCGGTCGAGATCGAGGGAATGCGCAGAAAGCTCTTGAGCCGTTCCAGCGCATCGGGCAACTGATCATCCACACGGTTGAGAATGCTGTCGGTCGTCATGGTCTGCCTGCTGATGTTCAGATTGGATGGGCAAGTCCTACCAGTCCGCGCGCCGCTGTCCAGCCCCGGACGGTTCGTGCGGCCGGTCGCTTGATCTGGGTCAAGGTGCGGGGCGCGTCAGTTTGTAACGTGGAAACAGGAATGGTACAGAACTTACATCCATTCTAAACTGGAATGCGGAATCAAGGCCAGCCGCGCGCGGCAGGCGACCGGGGAAAGGACGTGGGCGTGGACTACACCGCCAGACTTCAGGAGGCCCTCACGCGGCTGCACGATGAGGGGCGCTATCGCACTTTCATCGACATCGAGCGACGCAAGGGACACTACCCGCACGCGGTCTGGACCCGGCCTGACGGGTCCGACGTGCCGATCACGGTCTGGTGCGGCAACGACTACCTGGGCATGGGGCAGCACGAGGTCGTGCTGTCGGCGATGCACGAAGCGATTGACGCCACGGGCGCGGGGTCGGGTGGCACACGCAACATTTCCGGCACGACCGTCTACCACAAGCGTCTTGAGGCAGAGCTTGCCGATCTTCATGGCAAACCGGCCTCGCTGCTCTTCAGTTCGGCCTATATCGCCAACGACGCGACGCTCTCGACGCTGCCGAAGCTGTTTCCGGGGCTGATCATCTATTCCGACGCGCTCAATCACGCGTCGATGATCGAAGGCATCCGGCGCAACGGCGGTGCCAAACGCATTTTTCGCCACAATGATCTGGACCATCTGCGCGCGTTGCTGTCGGCGGACGATCCGGACGCACCCAAGGTGATCGCCTTTGAATCCATCTATTCGATGGATGGCGATTTCGCCCCGATCGAGGCGATTTGCGATCTGGCGCAGGAGTTTGGCGCGCTGACCTATCTCGACGAGGTGCACGCGGTGGGCATGTATGGACCCCGCGG
>JBCCHI010000139.1:0-8688 GCA_039028815.1 Pseudomonadota bacterium | reverse complement strand
GGCCGATTGCCCGAGCGACGATTGCGCCAACGCTTCGTACCGATTGAGATCAATGCCGTCCCTGAGGCGCAGGCCCATCATCAGGTATTCATCGGCCTGCTCCGGTCCGGAAATCACGTTGCGTTCCCGTTCGCCGGACCCGTCGCGCACCGCCGACAGCCAACGGTCGGGATGAGAATAGGTTTCGGTGGCATAGCGCCTCGCGCCGACCGTAATACGCCCATGCGCGCCCGGTCCGATGCCAACAAAGTCCCCGTAGTTCCAGTAGATGAGATTGTGACGTGATTCCGCACCGGGACGGGCGTGGTTTGACACTTCGTAGGTTGCGTACCCCGCCGCCGTGCAGATCTCCTGCGTCGCGTCATACATGTCGGCGGCGTCATCACCCCCGGGCAGTCCGCGCAGCCGTCCCTGTGCATGCCGTGTGCCAAACGGGGTTCCGGGCTCGATGGTCAGCTGGTACAGCGACAGGTGATCAACCGACAGCTCCAAAGCGCGCCTCAGCTCGGCACACCAGTCTTCCAGGGACTGGTCCTGCCGCGCATAGATCAGGTCAAAGCTGACGCGATCAAATATTTGTTTTGCAATATCAAATGCTTGTAATGCTTCTTTGGTGGTATGCGTGCGCCCGAGCCGTCGCAGATCCGCGTCGTTCAGCGCCTGAACGCCCATCGACACACGGTTGACTCCGGCGCTGGAAAAGCCCTGAAACCGGGTGGCCTCGACAGATGTCGGGTTGGCTTCCAGCGTGATTTCCAGATCGTTGGCCGCGGGCCAGTGCGCCCTCAGGGTTTCAATGATGGCGGACACCACATCCGCAGGCATCAGGCTTGGCGTGCCGCCGCCAAAGAAAACCGAGTTCAGCACGCGTCCGGGCAACAGTCGCGCATAGCGCTCGATCTCGGACAGATACGACGAAAGCCACCGGTCGTGATCGACCTTCGGGCTGACAAAGCTGTTGAAATCACAATAGGGGCATTTCGACTCGCAGAACGGCCAATGAATGTACACGCCAAAGCCGCCATTTCGCCAATCATCCGACAAGACAGCCCTCGACAAGCCGTGCGATTGCGTCCGCGCGATGGCTGATCCTGTTCTTCGCCCAGCGATCCATCTCGCCAAATGTCTGGTCATGGCCGTCCGGCAGAAAAACGGGATCGTACCCGTGCCCGTTCTGCCCGCGCATCGGCCACACAAACCGCCCGTCAACCGTGCCCGGAAACACCTCGTCATGACCGTCGGGCCAGGCAAGGACCAGCGTGCAGCAAAAGCGCGCGCGCCAGGGTTCCGGCGTGCCCGTGTTCCGGATCCACTCGTGGGCCTTTGTCATGGCCATTTCAAAATCCCGCCCGGCGGCGCTTTCGGCCCAGTCCGCCGTGTAGACGCCGGGCGCTCCGTCCAGCGCGTCAATCTCCAGACCGCTGTCATCTGAAAGCGCGGGCAATCCTGTGGCCCGGGCGGCGGTATGCGCCTTGATACGGGCATTTTCGGCGAATGTGGTGCCGGTCTCTTCAGGCTCTTTCAGGCCATGATCGGCGGCACCTGACACTGTAATTCCGTAGGTCGCCACAAGGCTGGCCACTTCCTCCAGTTTTCCGCTGTTGTGCGTCGCAACCAACAGAGGACCCCGGGCAAGCTTACGCACCCGTGGCGGCCTTCTGCGCCTGAACAAGTTCCTGAACACCTTTAGCGGCAAGGTCCATGAGCTGATCCATCTGATCACGGCTAAAGGTGGCGCCCTCTGCGCTCATCTGCACTTCGATCAGCCTTCCGCTGCCGGTCATCACAAAATTTCCGTCCATGCCGGCATCGCTGTCCTCGGGATAGTCGAGATCAAGCACCGGCTGCCCTGCATAAAGACCGCAACTGACCGCAGCAACGGGATCGACGAGCGGGTCGCCCAGGACAGCCCCGGCCTTGATCAGTTGATTGACGGCAAGCCGCAACGCGACCCATCCCCCGGTGATCGAGGCACAGCGCGTCCCGCCATCCGCCTGAAGCACGTCACAATCAACGGTGATCTGTCGTTCACCAAGGGCGACACGATCCAGCCCCGCGCGCAGACTTCGGCCGATCAGGCGATGAATCTCGACGGTTCGTCCGCCTTGCTTGCCGGCCGACGCCTCGCGCCGCATCCGCGTTGTTGTCGATCGCGGCAGCATCCCGTATTCTGCCGTCACCCAGCCCAGCCCGGACCCTTTGATGAAAGGGGGCACGCGATCTTCTACCGTGGCCGTGCACAGGACGTGTGTGTCACCCATCCGGATCAGACACGACCCTTCGGCATGTTTCGTGATCTCCGTTTCGATTGAAACGGGACGCATTTCGCTTAAATCCCTGCCTGAAGGCCGCATTGCCAATCTCCCAGTCTGACGCGCCTGAAATAAGGTCCTGCACCTTCGGATAGCAAGCACGATTGACCTTTTGTGCGCGCACATTTTTATTCAGTGCCCGAAACCAGAGCGTAAGCCCATGACGAAAGCCAGCCATATTCTCGAAGAGATGAACGACAGATCCCGCGAGGTCTTTCGCCGCGTGGTCGAGGCGTATCTGACGACGGGCGGTCCGATTGGGTCGCGCACCCTGACCCGTGACATGAGCGAAAAAGTCTCTGCCGCCACGATTCGCAATGTGATGCAGGATCTTGAGTATCTTGGTCTTCTGGATTCTCCGCATGTGTCTGCGGGCCGTGTGCCCACGCAAAGCGGGTTGCGCATGTTCGTCGACGGCTTGCTTGAAGTGGGCGATATGGAGACGTCGGATCGAGAGATGATCGATGCGACGCTTGGCTCCAATTCTGACGATGTGGCCGGTGTGCTTGACCGGATTGGCTCGGCCCTGTCGGGCGTGACGCGTGGCGCCTCGCTTGTTCTGGCGCCCAAGCACGAAGCGCCGATTCGTCATATCGAGTTTGTCAGCCTTGGCCAGGACCGGGCGCTGGTTGTCCTGGTGTTTGCGGACGGCCATGTCGAAAATCGCATATTCGAGCCACCTCCTGGCCAGACACCAAGTTCCATGCGGGAGGCTGCGAATTTTCTGAACGCCCTGATAGAGGGCCGCACGCTGTCGGATCTGCGTGGCGTCATCTCGCGCGAGATCGAACGGCGCCGTCAGGAGATAGACAGTCTTGCGCGCGATCTGGTGGACAGCGGGCTGGCGGTCTGGGAGGGATCGCACGACTCATACGAACGTCTGATCGTACGCGGGCGCTCTCATCTTCTCGACGGTGACGCACCAGAAGACGATCTGGACCGAATCAAGTCGCTCTTTGACGATCTGGAGCGCAAGCGCGACATAGCAGAGTTTCTTGAACTGACCGATGAAGGCGAAGGTGTCCGCATCTTTATCGGATCTGAGAACAAACTTTTCTCACTTTCGGGTTCCTCTTTGGTCGTCTCTCCATATATGAACGCAGACCGGAAGATTGTTGGTGCGGTCGGTGTGATCGGTCCAACGCGCCTGAATTACGGGCGAATCGTACCGATCGTCGACTACACGGCCCAGCTTGTAGGCAAGCTGATCGCGGACAGAAACTAGAGGATACGCATGTCGCAGTCGAAAGAAGAAGAGTTTCTGGACGACCCCGAGCAGGCAGAGGCCGAGGAAATGGCCCTGCAGGACGCAGATGACGGTCCGGGCACGCTGGAAGACCAGATCGAAGAGCTGAAGGCAGAACGGGATGCGCTTCAGGACAAGTTCATGCGTGCGCTCGCAGATGCCGAGAACGCCCGCAAACGCGCCCAGAAAGACCGGATGGAAGCCGAAAATTACGGCGGCTCTCGTTTGGCCCGGGACATGCTGCCGGTGTTCGACAATCTCAGACGCGCGACCGAATCCGTGACCGAAGAACAGCGCGCGACCGCAGGGCCGCTGATTGAGGGGATCGAGCTGACAATGCGCGAACTTCTCAATGTCTTTTCAAAGCATGGCGTGCGCGTGATTGATCCGCAGGTGGGCGACAAGTTCGATCCGCAAGAGCACGAAGCCATGTTCGAGGCGCCCGTGCCCGGCACCAGGGCCGGAGAGATCATTCAGGTCTCGGCGCAGGGTTTCATGCTGCATGATCGTGTTCTGCGGCCCGCACAGGTCGGTGTGTCGTCCAACACAGGTTGACGGCAGGCGGGCTGCGCGGGTCTAATGCGTTTCGCGATAAACCTGAACCACAGAGTGTCGCGAAACGCAGTGCATCGTCCCTATGCTGCGCGCCTTTCGCCTTCAGCTGATGTCTCAGGGTAAAGGCGAAAGGCTTTAGTGGCGCCATGCGGGCTTTCATCGCGCGGTTCATCCTGTTGGTGGTTCTGCCATGCGCAGCGGTGGCTCAGAATTTTCCCGATTACACAGAGACTTACGTAAATGACTTCGCTGACTTGCTGCCCGGGCAGGCCAGCGATGAGTTGCGCGCCAGACTGCGGGCCTTCAAACGCGATCACGGTGTTGAATTCACCGTTGTCACACTCCGTTCGATGCGGGACTACGGCCATGACGGGGCGATAGAACCCTTTGCAACCGGCCTCTTCAATGCATGGGGTGTCGGGCATACCGATCGGAACGACGGTGTGATGCTTCTTGTCGCCCAGGCCGACCGGCAGGTTCGGATAGAACTGGGTGCAGGCTATGACATATCCCTGAACCGCGCCATGAAACGGATCATCGACGACGTCATGGTCCCCGAATTCCGCGACGGCAACTTCATCGACGGCATTTCGATGGGCGTTGATGCGGTGGCGGCCGAGCTTACCCTGGAACCACTGTCCTTTGGTCAACGCTTGATGGTCTGGCTGAATTCTGCGGCGCAGGGGCTGGCCGCCTTGATTCAGGCAGCGCTCGTTCCACTGGCCGCTGCGCTTGCCGGCGCCGCCTACTGGCTGTGGAAGCGCTGGCAACGGCGCAAGCCACGCATCTGCCCGATCGACAGGACCACAATGGTGCGCCTGGCCGAAGACACCGACGACATCTTTCTTGTGCCCGGCGCACAAAAAGAGGAATCGCTCAAAAGCGTGGACTACGACGTCTGGCAATGCGACCGCTGTCGTCACCGCACGATCGAGGCGTATCCGTCCCTGTTTTCGCGCTACAGCGCATGCCGAAGCTGCAACTTCAGGACACTGGAATGCGACGAGACGATCCTGAAGACCGCGACGACATCGTCAACCGGGGTCAAACGGCTGGATTACGCCTGCCTGAACTGCGGGGACAGCTACAGCCTTGAAAAGACGATTCCGAAAGTGTCCGAACGCAGCTCGTCTTCCGGCTCTTCGTCATTCGGGGGCGGGCGGTCGTCCGGAGGCGGCGCGAGCGGCAGCTGGTGAGTCCTCTTCAAGAAGCGCACGCAGCTCGTATATGAGGTCAAGCGCCTCTCTCGGGCTCAGCTCATCGGGCAGAATGCCCGCAAGACGATCCAGCGCCCTGGATGCGTCAGGCTCTGACCGTAAGGCGGACACCGGCGGCGCGGGCGATGCAGAAAATAGCGGCAGATCGTCGACCAGCGCATCCCTGGCCTGTCCTCCCTCGCGTTCGCCGCGCTCAAGCGCGCCCAGAACGATCCGCGCGCGTGAAATCACGGCCTCGGGCAGGCCGGCAAGACGCGCGACCTGAACACCATAGCTGCGATCTGCCGCACCGCGCTGAACCTCGTGCAGAAAGATAACGTCGCCCTCGTGTTCCTTGACCGAAACCGTCGCATTCTCCAGCCGGTCCAGCGTGTCGGCCAGCCGGGTCATTTCGTGATAGTGCGTCGCGAAAAGCGCGCGGCATCCGTTTACGCCGTGAAGATGTTCCAGCGTTGCCCAGGCAATACTCAGCCCGTCATAGGTGGCCGTGCCGCGCCCGATCTCGTCAAGGATAACAAGGGCCCGACCGTCTGCCTGATTGAGGATCGCGGCGGTCTCCACCATCTCGACCATGAAGGTCGAGCGCCCGCGCGCCAGATCGTCCGACGCTCCCACCCGGCTGAACAGCTGGCTGACCAGTCCGATCCGCGCCGCGCGCGCCGGCACATACGCACCGATCTGTGCGAGAAGAACGATCAGGGCGTTCTGCCGCAGAAACGTGGATTTGCCGGCCATGTTCGGCCCGGTGAGCAGCCAGATATCAGCCCGTTCACCGAGGTCGAGGTCGTTGGACACGAACGGCATCCCATCGGTTTTCAGCGCCTGTTCCACAACCGGGTGGCGTCCCGCCTCGATAATCAGTGCGCGCCCCTGATCGACCGTGGGACAACACCAGTCCTCGCTGCGCGCAAGATCGGCCATCGCAGCGGCCACATCCAGCTCTGCCAGTGCGCGCGCGGCGCTTGCGACGGCCGCATGGCTGTCGAGAATGGCACGTTTCAGGCTCGAATAGAGACGCTTTTCTATCTCCAGAGCGTGCGCGCCGGCATTCAGGATGCGGCTTTCCAGGGCACTCAGATCTGCCGTGGTAAAGCGCACCTGACTGGCCGTGGTCTGCCGATGCCGGAACACGTCATTCAAGGGGTCGGACAGCATTTTTTCGGCATGTTTGGCAGTCACTTCGACGAAATAGCCCAGCACATTGTTGTGTTTGATCTTGAGGCTCTGAATGCCGGTGAGCGCCGACAGCTCCGCCTGCATGCCGGCGATCACGCCACGCCCCTCGTCACGCAACCGACGCGCCTCGTCCAGTTCCGGGTCATGACCCGTCGCGATGAACCCGCCGTCGCGCATCTGCAGGGGAGGCTCTGCCACAAGTGCGGCGTCGAGCAGCGATTGCAATGCGTCGTGGCCCACAAGCTTGTCGACGGCCTCTGCCAGAAGATCGGACAGGTCCCGCCGCGCCAGAAGCGTTGCCAGGGCTCTGGCCTCGCGCAGCCCGTCTCTGACCGCGGCCAGATCGCGCGGTCCTCCCCGATCAAGCGCCAGACGGGACACGGCACGGTCCAGATCCGGCACACGCCGCAGATGGTCCCGAAGATGATGAAACATGTCGGGGTCATTCAGTATACAGGCAATCGCGCCCTGACGCGCGTGAATGACCTGAAGCGAACGGCTGGGGCTGGACAGGCGTTCGTCCAGCAGACGCCCGCCGCCGGCGGTCGCGGTCCGGTCTATCGTGTCCAGAAGCGACCCGCCCCGACCGCCGCCAAGCGCGCGCGAAATCTCGAGATTGCGACGCGTGGCTGCGTCAATCTGCATGACCTGCTCGGGCGTCTCGCGCGTCGGCGCGCGCAAGAGTGGCAGTTTCCCCTTCTGCGTGATCTCGAGATACTCGACCACCGCGCCCATGGCAGCGATCTCTGCTCTGTCAAACTGTCCGAACGCGTCCAGCGTCGCGACGTTGAACAGATCACACAGGCGCTTGCCTGCATTTGCGCTGTCGAATGCAGCCCGCGCCAGCGGGGTCACCTGCGCGCCGGTCTCTTCCGCCATGTCGCGCACGGCCGGCTCGGTTCCATCGGCGACAATCAGTTCGCTCGGCCGTATCCGCGCAAGATGATGTGAAACCGCGTTCTCCTTCAGTCCGAGAACGCGAAAAATCCCGGTCGAGATATCGACCCACGCCAGCGCCGCCATGTCGCGCACGCTGGCAAAGGCGGCAAGATAGTTGTGGCTGCGCGCCTCCAGCAAACTGTCCTCGGTCAGCGTGCCGGGCGTGACCAGACGCACAACGTCACGCCTGACCACCGCCTTTGAACCGCGCTTTCTGGCCTCTGCGGGGTCCTCCATCTGTTCGCAGACAGCGACCCGGTGCCCGTTTCGGATAAGGCTCAGAAGATACGTTTCCGCCGCGTGTACCGGCACGCCGCACATCGGGATGTCCTGACCCAGATGCTTGCCGCGTTTGGTCAGCGCAATGTCCAGCGTTGCCGCGGCGATCACGGCATCGTTGAAAAACAGTTCGTAGAAATCTCCCATCCGGTAAAACAAAAGCGCATCCTCATACTGCGCCTTGATCTCCAGATATTGCGCCATCATTGGCGTCAGCGTTTGCGTCACGCCCCGGTCCCCCTGCTTCGGCGCAGCCTACAAATCTGCCCGACCCTGTAAAAGCCCAAAGCGCACACCGCTTGCACACCGCGCAAAGTTCATCAAGGCTGTCAAAGCGGAGGCGCGCATGATTTTCAATCTCGGCAGCATCAACTCGGATCATGTCTACTCGGTGCCCCGCATACCCCAGCCCGGCGAAACACAGATCGCCTCGGCGCTGTCGACCGGACTTGGCGGCAAGGGGGCAAACATGTCGGTTGCTGCCGTCCGCGCCGGTGGCACCGTCCGTCACATCGGGGCCGTCGGGCCGGATGGATCCTGGACACTGGACCAGCTCTCGGCGCTGGGTGTCATCGTCGACAACGTCGCGCGCACCACAGAGCCCACAGGCCATGCCCATATTCTTCTCGACCCGCAGGGCGAGAACGCCATCACCGTGTTTCCCGGCGCCAACCGGCGCATCGCCCATGCGGGGATTTCCGCGGCCCTGGACCACGCAACGCGACACGACACGCTGATTCTGCAAAACGAAACCAACGGGCAACGCGTGGCCGCGCGGATCGCGTCCGGCATTGGCATGCGTGTCATGTATTGCGCCGCGCCTTTCGACGCGGATGCCGTGTCGCAGATCCTGGACCACGCGACGGTGCTGATTCTCAATGCCGTCGAGGCGCGTCAGTTGCAGTCCGCCGTCTCGTGCCCGCTGTCAGAGCTTGGCGTCGAAACCGTGATCGTCACCAAAGGG
>JBCCHI010000138.1:0-8804 GCA_039028815.1 Pseudomonadota bacterium | reverse complement strand
GCGCGGATTTTCGAGGGCGTGCGCGTGGACACGCTGCTGTCGCGGAACGGCACCGCCACCGGCGTGCGGCTGGAGGACGGGCGCGAGATCGCTGCCGAAAACGTGGTGATCTGCGGCGGCATGTGGTCGCGGCAACTGGGTGCAAAGGCGGGGATCAATCTGCCGTTGCAGGCCGCCGAGCACTACTACCTGATCACCGACGACATCCCCGGCCTGCCCCGCGATCTGCCGGTGCTGGAGGATCCGTCCACCTACACCTACTACCGCGAGGAAACGGGCGGCCTGATGCTGGGCCTGTTCGAGCCGGGCGCGGCGGCCTGGAAACCGGAAGGCATTCCCGACGATTTCCAGTTTGGCGAGATTGAACCGGACTGGGACCGGGTGGGCAAGGATCTGGAACTGGCCTATTCGCGCGTGCCGCGGACTCTGGAATACGGTGTCAGAAAGCTGTTTTGCGGGCCCGAAAGCTTTACCCCCGATCTGGCCCCGCTGGTCGGGCCCACGCCAGAGCTGCGCAACGCCTGGGTGGCCTGCGGGATGAACTCTCTGGGGATCCTCAACGGTGCGGGCACCGGCATGGTGCTGGCGCACTGGCTGGTCGAGGGCACGCCGCCGGTCGACGTGACCGGGATCAATGTCAACCGGTTCACCCGATGCGAGGCCACGCCCGCCTTTCGCCGCGACCGCACCCCGGAGCTGCTGGGCAAGCTGTTTGGCCAGCACTATCACAACGAGAGCCCGGCAACAGCGCGCAACGTCAAGCGCTCTGTGCTCTATGACCGTCTGAAGGCCCACGGCGCCTATTTTGCCGAAGGCCACGGCTGGGAACAGCCCGACTGGTTCGCCCCCTCGCCCGCCGAGGCCGGGATCGAGCGGCTCAGCTGGTTCCGCCAGAACTGGTTTGACTGGCATGCCGAAGAACATCGCGCCGCCCGCGAGGATGTGGTGGTGATGGACATGACCTCGATGTCGTGTTTTCTCGTGCAGGGTCCGCATGCCTGCGCGCTGCTGTCGCGGCTGTCATGCAACGAGGTCGATGTGGCGCCGGGCCGCGTGGTCTATACCGCCTGGACCAATGAACAGGGCGGGTTCGAGGCCGATCTGACCGTCACGCGACTGTCGCCTGACTGCTATCAGGTGGTGGTGGGCGAAAACTCTCATGGTCACACCGAGATGCGGATGCGCCGCCATATCGGCGCCGATGAGTTTGTCACCATCACCGATGTCACCGCCGGGCGCGCGCAGATCAACGTGCATGGCCCCAGGTCGCGCGACCTGCTCGGCCGGATTTCGGGCGCCGATCTCAGCAATGCGGGCTTTCCCTTCATGACCGCGCGCGAGATCGACGTGGGCTATGCCGTGGTGCTGGCCTATCGCGTGACCTTCATCGGCGAGCTGGGCTGGGAGCTGCACGTGCCCGCCACGCAGGCGGTGCAGACCTATGACCTGATCATGGAGGCGGGCCGCGATCTGGGCGTGCGCAATGCCGGAATGCAGACGCTGAACTCGCTGCGCCTCGAAAAGGCCTATCGCGATTTCGGGATCGACGTGGACAACACCGACAATCCGATCGAGGCCGGTCTGGGCTTTGCGGTGAAGCTGGACAAGCCCGGCGGCTTCATCGGGCGCGATGCGCTGGCCGCGATCAAGCAGCGCGGCGTGCCGCACACCCGGATGCTGCAGTTCCTGCTGCGCGACCCGGAGCCGCTGATCTACGGCAATGAACTGATCTACAGGGGCGACCAGCAGGTGGGCTACAT
This sequence comes from Pseudomonadota bacterium, assembly GCA_039028815.1. Taxonomy (GTDB): domain Bacteria; phylum Pseudomonadota; class Alphaproteobacteria; order Rhodobacterales; family Rhodobacteraceae; genus Roseovarius. Next base: position 7,044 of record JBCCHI010000138.1, on the reverse strand, counting down.
CCAGGTCGGCGGCTACGGCCACACGCTGGGCGGGGCCGTGGGCATCGGATTTGCCGGCCATGACGCGCCGCTGACGGCAGAGGTGGTGGCCGGGTCCGACTGGCAGATCGAGATCGCGGGCGTGCGCCACGCGGCGCAGGCCTCGCTGAAGCCGCTCTATGATCCGACACTGGCCAAGGTCAAAGCCTGAGGGATGCCGCCGCACGGAGGGCCGGGCATTTGGGACACAAGCGCCCCCTGCCCCGGCGCTGCCCCTTGGCGCGGACGCGCGCCCAACCTATAAGGCGCGCGGAACCAAGATGCGGAGCGGCAGATGCGCAGCGCGAGCCTGACACGCAAAACCAGTGAAACCGACATTTCCGTCTCGCTCACGCTGGACGGGACGGGCATCTATGACAACCAGACCGGCATCGGGTTTTTCGACCATATGCTGGACCAGCTGGCGCGGCATGCGCTTCTGGACATGAACGTGCGCTGTACCGGCGACACCCATATCGACGACCATCACAGCGTCGAGGATGTGGGCATCGCCCTGGGCCAGGCGCTGGCACAGGCCGCGGGCGACAAGCGCGGCATCCGCCGCTACGGGGCCTGCCTGTTGCCGATGGATGACGCGCTGGTGCGCGCCGCGCTCGACATGTCGGGCCGGCCCTATCTGGTCTGGCATGTCGACATGCCCGGCGCCAGGATCGGCACCTTCGACACCGAACTGGTGCGCGAGTTCTTTCAGGCGTTCAGCACCCATGCAGGGCTGACGCTGCATGTGGACGCGCTGCACGGGATCAACAGCCACCATATCGCCGAGGCGACCTTCAAGGCGGTGGCGCGGGCGCTGCGCGACGCGCTTGAACACGACCCGAGGCGTGCCGATGCCGTGCCCTCCACCAAGGGCACGCTCTGAGCCATGACAACCGCGATCGTCGACACCGGGTCGGGCAACCTGCACTCGGCCGAAAAAGCCTTTCAGCGGATGGCGGCCGCGCTGGATGCCGGTCCGGTGTACGTCACGTCGGACCCCGGGATCATCCGCCGCGCGGCGCGCATCGTGCTGCCGGGCGACGGCGCCTTTCCCGCCTGCCGCGCCGCCCTGTTCGATCACCGCGGCGTGTTCGAGGCGATGGAAGAGGCCGTGTTTCAGCGCGGGCAGCCGTTTTTCGGGATCTGCATCGGCATGCAGATGATGGCCACACGCGGGCTGGAATATACCCCCACGCCCGGCTTCGACTGGATCGGGGGCGAGGTCGGCCCGATCACGCCGCACCCGGGTCTCAAGGTCCCGCACATGGGCTGGAACGACCTGACCCTGGAGCGCCCGCATCCGGTGCTGGACGGGCTGTCAACCGGCGATCACGCCTATTTCGTGCATTCCTACCAGTTCCGCGTCCGCGATCCGGCCCACCGCATCGCCCATACCGGCTATGGCGGCGAGGTCACCGCGATCGTCGGTCGCGACACGCTGGTCGGAACCCAGTTCCACCCCGAAAAAAGCCAGACAACCGGCCTGCGCCTGATCCGCAACTTCCTGACCTGGCGGCCCTGATGCCTCTTCATCTTTCCCGAAATACTCCGGGGGTCCGGGGGCAGCGCCCCCGGGGGCCTGCGTGGCCCGAACGCCGACCGGTCCGCGCGCCGCGGGCGCCCCTTGCGATCACTTGACCTTCTGCCAGGTACCGCCGTCGCGGCAGATCCCCAGCACACAGCCCGACACCTTCAGCGCCGTGCCGCTCAGCTTGAGCCTGGAGTTGTAGGTCTTGTTGCGGTCCGGGCTGTAGACCCGGCCGGCATAGCTGCCGTTGCCCTTGTTGACCGTGTCCGAGATGATCCGGCGGCCCAGATTGGGGCTGTTCCATTCCTGGCCGGACGCGTCATAGGACTTGACCAGCGTGCCGCACAGTTTCGCACCACACGGCGTGACATGAATGATCCCGCTGTTGCCGTTGTCATCGGCCGCCGTGCGCCAGTAGCCTTCCAGCGGATCGGCGGCAAGCGCCGCACCGGCGCTCAGCAGCAGGCCTGCGGTGATCGTCGTCAATGTCGTCTTGAGTGTCATGCATGTGCTCCGTTCTTGCTGCGCGGGAGCTTGCGCAAATCCCGCCCGGCCGGGCAATTGTGACGTCGGGTCGGTTGCGCGGGACGCTGCGTCATGGCAGGGACGCCGCACCGCAAACGCAAAGGAAGCGCAATGATCCTGTACCCCGCCATTGATCTCAAGGACGGCGCCGCCGTGCGGCTGCTGCGCGGTGACATGGAGAAGGCGACCGTCTTCAACACCGATCCCGCCGCGCAGGCTCGCGCCTTTGTCGGGGCCGGATGCGCCTGGCTGCATCTGGTCGACCTCAACGGCGCCTTTGCCGGCGAACCGGTCAACGCCGCGGCGGTCGAGGCGATCGTGGCGGACAGCCCGGTGCCCGCGCAGCTGGGCGGCGGCATTCGCGATCTGGCCACCATCGAGCGCTGGCTGGAGGCGGGTCTGGCGCGCGTGATCCTCGGCACCGCCGCGGTCGACACGCCCGCGCTGGTGCGCAACGCCGCACGCGCCTTTCCCGGTCAGGTGGCCGTCGGCATCGACGCGCGCGCCGGGCGCGTGGCCACCCGCGGCTGGGCGGAAGAGACCGACATGGACGTCACGCTTCTGGCGCAGAGTTTCGAGGACGCAGGCGTGGCCGCGATCATCTATACCGATATCGAGCGCGACGGCGCGATGCAGGGGCCCAATGTCGCGGCCACCGCGGCGCTGGCAAAGGCGGTCGACATCCCCGTCATCGCCTCGGGCGGCGTGGCGTCGCTGAACGATCTGGTGGCCCTGCGCGACTGCGGCGCGCCGCTGGACGGGGTGATCTCGGGCCGGGCGCTCTATGACGGGGCGATCGACCTGCGCGCCGCGCTGGCGGTTCTGGCAGGCCACGACGTGCCGCCGGCAGGCTGAACCGGGTGCCGCGCACCACCGCGCGTTTCGCGATCGCCCTGCCCGGAGGCGCTCACCGGTCACCCTCACCGGTCACGCTCGCCGTATCTCTCCGGGTATGCCGCTGGCGTGGGCCGCGTCTTGGCCCCATCCCCGCCGGGGGCGCGTGCGGGACGCCGGGCCGGCGGGACGTCAGGGTGTTCGCCTGTGGCCTATTGGCCGTTCGCCGCCGCTGCTGTCAGTTTGGCCAGCGCGCCGGTCATTTTCTGCAGATACTCTGCCCCGTCCGGCGTGCCATCCAGCGCCCCCAGCATCGCCGTGGGATCCTGATAGGCCAGCCAGACCTGACCTTCGCCATCCTGATAGACCAGCACGCGCAATGGCAGGAAAAGCCCCGCCAGCGCATCGTTCTGGATGGCGGGCGTGCCCAGCTTGGGGTTGCCGAACACCAGAAGCTGCGACTCGTCCAGCTCCATCCCCGCGCGCTGCGCGCCGGCGGCATGATCGACCCGGGCAAAGACCGTCGCGCCCGCGCCTTCCACGGCCTTGTTCAACGCAGCCATCGTATCGGGCACGCTGTTGTCCGACTTGACCCGGACGATCTCGTCCGCCTGCGCCGCGGCTGACAGACCGAGCGCGGCACACAATGCCAGAAGAATGCGCATGATTTTGAATCCTCCATGAGTTGCCTGCGGCAGAATAGGCATCGCGGCGCGGGGTGCCAGCCAAATTCGCGTGACCGGCGCGCTTTCGCTGCGCCATTGGCAGCGCGGCGCGAAGCGGCTATGAGGCGGGGCGAAAGGAGCGCACATGCTCAAGACCCGGATCATTCCCTGTCTCGACGTGGCTGACGGACGCGTCGTCAAGGGGGTGAATTTTGTCGATCTGCGCGACGCTGGCGATCCGGTGGACGCGGCGCGGGCCTATGATGCGGCGGGCGCCGACGAGCTGTGCTTTCTGGACATTCACGCCACCCATGAAAACCGGGGGGTGATGCTGGATGTCGTCACCCGCACGGCCGAACAGTGCTTTATTCCGCTGACCGTGGGCGGTGGCGTGCGCGAGGTGGCGGACGTGCGCGCGCTGCTGCTGGCGGGGGCCGACAAGGTCAGCTTCAACTCCGCCGCCGTGGCCGACCCGGAGGTGATTGCGCGCGCCGCCGATCAGTTCGGCAGCCAGTGCATCGTGGCCGCGATCGACGCCAAGACCGTCGCGCCCGGACGCTGGGAGATTTTCACCCATGGCGGACGCCGGCCCACGGGCATTGACGCGGTAGAATTCGCGCGCACGGTGGCCTCTCGCGGCGCGGGCGAGATCCTGCTGACCTCGATGGACCGCGACGGCACAAAGGCGGGGTTCAACATCGCGCTGACCCGGGCCATTTCCGATGCGGTGGCGGTGCCGGTCATTGCCTCGGGCGGGGTGGGCACGCTGGATCATCTGGTGGAGGGCGTGACCCTGGGGGGCGCCTCGGCGGTGCTGGCGGCCTCGATCTTTCATTTCGGGGAATTCACGATTGCCGAGGCCAAGGCGCATATGGCCGCCGCCGGCATCCCGGTCAGGCTGGCCGCATGACCCTGGACGATCTGGAAGCGATCATCGCCGCGCGGGCCGGGGCCAGCCCGGAGGAAAGCTGGACCGCCCGGCTGCTGGCCGACGGCCCCGAAAAGGCCGCCGCAAAGTTCGGCGAGGAGGCCGTGGAAGCCATTGTCGAGGCGGTGCGCGGAGATCGTGAAAGGCTGACCGCGGAGGCTGCGGATGTGCTGTTTCACCTGCTGGTGATGCTGCATGGCCAGGGGGTGGCCGTTGCCGATGTCATGGCCGAACTGGCGACACGAACCGGCCGCTCGGGACTGTCCGAAAAGGCCGCGCGCAAGGGCTGAGGCGGTGTTACAGCCGTGACGAAATGATCCCGGTGTTGAAGCCGCCCATGCGCAATTCGCCGAACAGGCGCTGATACTCGATCTTGGGGCAGCGGTTCATGATCACGTCGATCCCCCGCGCCCGCGCCCTGTCCGCCGCCGCCTCGTGGCGCACGCCGATCTGCATCCAGATCGTGCGCAGCTCGGGAAACAGGTCGAGCGCCTCATCCACGATCGGCGGAACATGCTCGGAGCGGCGGAAGAGATCGACCATATCGACCCCGCCCCCGATATCGGCCAGGGTGGCCACGACCGGCCGCCCGAACACCGTCTTGCCGGCCTGACCGGGGTTGACCAGGCTGACCTCATACCCTTTCAGCGCCAGATAGCGTCCGACAAAATAGCTCGGGCGGATTTCGTTGGTGGAGATGCCAACGATTGCGATCCGGCGCGTCCGGGTGAGAATGTCGCGCAGATGCGCGTCGCTGCAGGGGTCCGCCATGCCTCTCTCTAGACCAGCGCGCGCGTCTGGAAAAGCCGTTCCGGCCCTGACGCGCGGACAAAAAAACGCCCGGGCGAACCCGGGCGTCAGTCGCGGAACGAGGGACAGTGAAGTGAAACACCGGGTTCCGGTCCGGTGCTTCCATGGCTTCTAGATAGGAAGCGCGGCGAGGATATAAAGATGCTGTAAAATACCTGTGAACGCGATCGGCGGGGTTTCGTCGCCGCGACACCCGCCTGTCAGTCGAAGATATCCTCGACAAGCTCCCACATCTCCTCGAGGACCTCGCGCATGACCGGCGTGCGGCGCGGCTTGCGCCGGTGGCGCGCCGGCGCGTCCTGCCAGCGCGCGCGCGGCCGGTCCCGCCCCGACGCCCCGGGGCGCGGCGGGCGGGCCTTTGGTTTGCGCTTTTTACTGGTATTTTTTCTTTTTCTATCAGGCCGCAACGGCACGAACTTCATCTCGTGCAGCGGCGCGCCGCACGCCTGGCAGGACAATTCGTGACGGCCGGTGTCAAAAACCAGCACGGCGCGCGTGCCGCAGTAACAGCAGGTGGCGATTTTCTGTCCCATGCGGATTATCCCGTGGCCCGGGACCCATATAGGGCCACCGCAGCGGCATTGGAGACGTTGAGCGAGCCAAAGGCGCCGAAACAGGGGATGCGTATCAATTTGTCGCAGCTCTCGCGCGTTTTCGGGCGCAGCCCGGGCCCCTCCGCCCCCAGGACAAACGCGATGGGGCGGCCGTGCAGGCCGTGCAGGGCGGTGTCCAGGGTGTCATCCGCCGCGCCGTCGAGGCCCAGCACGGTGTACCCCATGTCCCGGATCTGCCCGATGGCGCGGGACAGGTTGGGCACGCGCAGATAGGGCTGGCGTTCAAGCGCGCCGCTGGCCGCCTTGGCCAGTGCGCCGGTCTCGGGCGCGGCGTGATGGCGCGGGGCGACCACGGCGCTGGCGCCGAACACCTCGGCCGAGCGCAGGATCGCCCCCACATTGTGCGGGTCGGTCACCCGGTCGAGCAACACCAGGCGCGGGGCGACGCCCGGCCCGGTCTCGCGCGTGCAGGCGGCCTCGAGCCCGCCCCAGTCCAGCGGCGACACCTCCAGGGCCGCGCCCTGATGCACGGAGCCCGGATCCAGCGGCGCGGGAAAGCGGCGCGGGTCGGCCAGTTCGGGCGTGATCGCCGCGGCGTCGATGGCTTCTGCCAGCTTGTCGGCGGCGTTTCTGGTCGCAATCAGGCGCAGCTTTTTGCGCGCCGGGTTGTGCAGCGCATCGCGCACCGCGTGCAGTCCGAAAAGCCAGACCGTCTCGGCCGCGGCGGCGCGGCGGGCCTTTTCCTTGTCGATCACCCAGCGGGGTTTCTGCGCCCCGCCCTTTGGGGATGCCTGCCTCGGCCCCATCTGCACGCTCCTTCCGGTCGGCTGCGTTATCGGCAGCCACGGCGCGTCTTGCAAGGGGGTTTGCCAAGGGTATTTTCCGGTTGACGCTCTCAAACCCCGCTTCTAGACAGGCGCTCCAGTGGGCGACAGGCCGCAAGGTGTGGCAGGGGACTGTAACTCCCTCGCGGAGACGCACGCTTGGTTCGATTCCAAGGTCGCCCACCACTCAGTCTTTTCAACACCGTGCCATATCCGTACTTCCATGGTAGTCTCTATTTTTCCGTGGGTTGCGGAGGGCGACCGCGGCAGAGACCTCGCACTTGATCTCTGATCCGATCCATTTCGCCGCGATTTCGACAGACGTCTCCACGGGGCATTTACGCGTGCGATCCCGGGG
>JBCCHI010000137.1:0-8895 GCA_039028815.1 Pseudomonadota bacterium | reverse complement strand
GATCCGGGCGCTGGTGCTGGAGTTGCATCCCGCCGTGCTGAGTGACGATCAGATCAATGCGATCCGGGCGACCTGCGATCAGGCGGGTCTGACGCGCCGGAGGGATCTGGAGGCCGGTCAGGTGACCGTTTATGAGCGCACCGCTTGACTCTGCCCCGTCCGGCCGGCCTGGCTGCTCGCTGCTGGTGCTGACCTACAATCAGGAACGCTATGTGGCGGATGCCGTGGCGGGCGCGCTGGCGCAGACGGGGCCGCCTGTCGAAGTACTGATTTCAGACGATGCATCGACCGACAGGACATTCGAGATCGCGCGCGGGCTTGCGACCGGTTATCAGGGACCGCACCGTGTCGTGCTCAACCGGAACCCGGTCAATATCGGGCTGATCGCGCATATCAACCAGGCGGTGACGCAGGCGCGGGGCGACATCCTGATCCCGGCCTATGGCGATGACATTTCGCTGCCGCAGCGGGCCGCCCGGATTGCACAGGTCTTTGCCCGTTACGACCCGCTGCTGGTGCACAGCCAGGCCCGCCCGATTGATGCGCAGGGACATGAAACCACGTCTGCCTATCGCGATGCGCTGTTTTTCCGAACGACCGAGCCGGCGGCTATAGCAACGTCTCTCGTGCACTATCTGGGGGCCTCGGGTGGCTGGTCCCGGACGCTGTTTGATCTCTTTGGTCCGATCCGGGAGGCAGAGGTCTATGACGACCACGTGCTGGGATTTCGGGCGGCGCTGATGGGCCGGGTGCATCTGATCGACGAGGTGCTGCTGGAGTATCGCGACGGGGTGGGGCTGTCGCATGACAAGCGTGCCCAGCCCACGCGCGAGGCCAACCGCCGCCAGCGCCGGAAATTGCTGGCTCAGGCCGCCGCCGTGTACCGGGCCCGGCTGGAGGACGCGCATCTGGTGGGGCGTCGTGCGGGCGATCCGGTTGTGGACTCGCTGGTCAGGGCCTGCAGAACCGCCGAGGCGCGGCAGACCTATTATCAGGGCCTCGGTCTGTCGGCGATGCTGCATGCGCCCGGGCCGTGGCTGGCCGAAGCGTTGCGCGATCTGCGCAAGCGCTGAGCGTCAGGGCGCGGCGCGCTGCAGCATGCCAAAAAGATCGCGCGGATCGTCTGGATCGGCCAGCAGGTCGATGTCGACAAAGCAGCCCGAGCCGGGGATGTGATCGCGGACGTAACGCAGCGCGCTGAAATCCTCGATCGCGAAGCCGACGGAATCAAACAGCGTGATCTGGCGGTCGTCCCGGCGGCCCCTGGCGCTGCCGGAGATCACCTGCCAGAGTTCGATGACCGGGTGGTCGGGATCGAGTTGCTGGATTTCGCCTTCGATGCGGGTCTGTTCCGGATATTCCACGAAAATGTCGGACCGCATCAGAATGGCCGGCGCCAGTTCGGTCTTGCCCGGGCAGTCGCCGCCAATCGCATTGATATGCACACCCGACCCGACCATGTTGTCGGTCAGGATCGTGGCGTATTGTTTGTCGGCCGTGCAGGTGGTGATGATCTGCGCGCCTTCCATCGCGTGCTCGGCGCTGTCGCAGGTCACGACCGTCAGCCCGGTCTGCGCAAGGTTGCGCGCCGCCTTGGCCGTGGCGGCCGGGTCAAGATCCCACAATCTTACGGTTTTCAGACCCAGAATGGCCTGCATCGCGCGGCACTGAAACTCTGACTGCGCGCCATTGCCGATCATGGCCATGGTGTCGGACTGCTTTGGCGCCAGATACCTGGCGGCCATCGCCGAGGTCGCGGCCGTGCGCATTGCGGTCAGAACGGTCATCTCGGTCAGCAGAACCGGGTAGCCGGTGTCCACATCGGCCAGAAGACCGAAGGCCGTCACGGTCTGCAGGCCCTCGCGGGTGTTCTTGGGGTGGCCGTTGACGTATTTGAAGCCGTAGGCCTCTCCATCCGACGTGGGCATAAGCTCGATCACGCCCACGTCCGAATGACTGGCCACGCGCGGCGTTTTGTCAAAGCGTTCCCAACGGCGGAAATCGTCCTCGATGTAGGAGGTCAGCCCGCGCAGCATCTCATCCATCCCGATCCGGTGAATGAGGCGCATCATGTTGTCGACAGACACAAAGGGCACCAGGGCCTTCTCTGACGGTTCGGTGGATTTCCGGTGTCTGATCATCCAAACCGTCCTTCCGGTGAATAGGCAGGGGTCGGACGATCAAAGACGCGACGGCCCATCGCCGACGCTGCCAGGTCGACCATGACCTGAGCCGTGCGGCCCCGGTCGTCAAGAAAGGGGTTGAGTTCGACCAGATCAAGCGATGTCATCAGCCCGCTGTCGCAGATCATTTCCATGACCAGATGCGCCTCGCGTATGGTGGCGCCGCCCGGCACGGTCGTGCCGACCGCAGGGGCAAAGCCGGGATCCAGAAAATCCACGTCGAGCGACACATGAAGAACACCGCCCGCGCGGGCAATCTCGTCAAGGAATGCGGACAGCGGCCGGGCGATGCCCTGCTCGTCAATCGCGCGCATGTCGTAGCGCCGCGCGCCAGTCTGTTCGAGCGCCTGACGTTCGTCCGGGTCCACCGATCGCAGGCCGAGAAAGCAGATGTTCTCGGTCGGAACAGGGTGCGACACGGGAGGAAACCGCGCAAACCCGGTCCGTCCGGTTGCATATCCCAGGGGCGTGCCGTGCAGATTGCCCGATTGAGTGCTTTGCGGGGTGTGAAAGTCGGTATGCGCGTCCAGCCACAGCACGAACAGCGGCCGGTTTTCCGCGGCAGCATGGTCCGAGGCAGCCAGCAGCGAGCCCAGCGAAAGCGCGTGATCCCCCCCCAGGAAAACCGGCACACCCCGCGAGAACCCCGCGCGCCCGGCGCGGGAGATGGCCTGTGTCCAGCCAATGGTTTCCTCAGGGGCGTGCAAGTGGGGCAAAAACGCCTCTCCCTCCGCGCTTTGCGGGTCCGGCACAAGATTGCCCAGATCCTCGACGGTGTGCCCCAGTTCGGACAAAGCATCCGGCAACCCTGCGACCCGGAATGCATCCGGGCCCATCAGGCAGCCGCGCCGCGCCTTGCCGCTGTCCACGGGCGCGCCAATCAGAACACAGGTTTTCGACGACATCTGCAGAACTCGCATAGAGGATTTGGTGCAGAATGGCGGCGAAATGGATTGCATTGAACCACACAAAATGCCCTAAACGAAACCAATTTGATCGAAACGGAACCTATGGGTGGCGAAATGGACGAAACAGATCGCAGAGTGCTGGCGGCGCTTCGCCACGATGCGCGCGCCTCTCTTTCCGGTCTGGCGGCCATGCTGGGTGTGTCGCGCACCACGGTGCGCAGCCGCATTGAACGGCTGAAACAGACCGGCGAGATCGTGAGCTTTACCGTGATCACCAGGGATGACACGGTTCAGGATCCGGTGCGCGGCCTCATGATGCTGGGCATCGAGGGACGCGGGACAGAACGTGTCGTACGACAACTGACGGGATTGCCGTCGGTGCGGGCGGTTCACAGCACAAACGGCCGATGGGATCTGATTGCCGAGATCGGATCCGAGACGCTTGACGCCTTCGATGCGACGCTCACGCAGATCCGTCGGTTTGAAGGTGTTGCGACCTCTGAAACCAGTCTGCTGCTGCGGACGCGCAAAGCGTCCGGCTGAGGCGCGTTGCGCCCATCCTGTTGCGCAGGGTTTGCTGCCGTACCGCGAAACGCCGGGCCCTTGCGCGGGCTGAACCCCGAGGCGCGTCCCGGGTCCCGTGCGCCACGCCTCAGGCGCGCCACACGGCCATTGCCCAGAGCACCGCAAGACCCAGAGAGGCCAGTGCGTTCCAGCTGGCCATGGACAGCCCCAGCATGTCCCAGGCCACCTCGTCACAGCGCACAAGTGGTGCGTTCATGATCTGCTCGAACAGCTCGTCTGCGCTCAGGCCATCCGTGCCGGCCGTTGTGCAGGTGGCGGGCCCGTCCCACCACCCCCGTTCGACACCCGTGTGGTACACGCCGATCCCGGCAGTCGTCAGCACCGCGCCAAGGCCCAGCAGCGGCGGAATGCGTCCGGGCAGGGCGAAAGACAGGAGGCCGGCGGCGATGGCCACGGCATGAGGCCAGCGTTGCCACAGACACATGGGGCAGGGCGCAAACCCGCCCAGATGCTGAAAGGCGAACGCACCGAGCAACAGCATCAGCGACCCGCCCGCCGCAGCGACGACAAGGGCGCGCGCGCCGGTCATAGAAACTTCAGCGCGTAGAAGCCGCCGATCAGCAGGAGAACGAAAAGTGTGAACATCAGGCCAAGGCGGCGTTCGATGAAGTCCCGCACCGGGGCACCATATTTCCACAGCAGCCCGGCGACCAGAAAGAACCGGATGCCGCGCGCCAGGATCGAGGTGGCGATGAACGTGCCAAGCGGCATGCCGGTCCAGCCCGACATTATGGTGATGACCTTGTACGGAAACGGGGTGACCCCGGCTGTCAGCACCGCCCAGAACCCGAAATCGTTGAACCGCGTGCCGAAGGCTTCCATCGCATCCGCCTTGCCGAGGCTTTCCAGAATGGGCCTGCCCAGCTGTTCATAGGCAAGCGCGCCGATGGCGTAGCCCGCCAGACCGCCCAGCACGGACGCGACCAGCGCCACTGATGCAATCAGCCAGGCGCGTGACGGTGTGGCCAGAATCATCGGAATCATCAGCACATCAGGCGGAATCGGAAAGACCGAGCTTTCCGCAAAGGCCACAACCGCAAGCACCCAGAGCGCGTGCGGATGTTCGGCCATGGAAATCGTCCAGTCGTAGATGCGCCTGATCATGTGCCGGATCCTGCTGTGTAGGTGTCCGCCTCTGAGCATGGCCATGCGGTTTGGTCAACCGGGAAGGTGGCAAAGGTTCGCTCTGGACCTTCGCGAACCGTTTGGCTAAGCGTGACGCCGGGCCCGTGTGGCGGAATGGTGGACGCAGAGGATTGAAGCCTCGGGCGTGGTCTGCTTAAGGGTCTGATATGCCGGATATTTAATGCGCGCGTTAGATGTCTGGTGGACGGATGGTCTGATCTTTGTGTTCGCGGCCGTGGCGGAATTGGTAGACGCGCCGGATTCAAAATCCGGTTTCCTGACGGAAGTGTGGGTTCGATTCCCACCGGCCGCACCATCATGTTCTGATTTAATTCATATTTTCAATATCTTGGAGACGTCTGGTTTTGCGATACTTCCCGTTCCCCACTGGCTCATTTCATGACGCTCATCTGGGCGCGTTCACCCGGAGCTTTCGGTGACCGCAACACCGGCGTTCTGCGTGCGATCAGCCTCAGACGCCTGAGGCCGCCACGAAATGCACTGATGCCCGCTTGGGTCCAGATCCGACCCGCCGTTAAGACCCCCGCAGGGTCAGCAGGGCACGCTCAAGGCTCTGACGCATCATGAGATGACACAGGGCCACGCATATCCAGACGGGCGTGCGTCCCGTGGTCTTCCAGTTGCTGATTGTCTGCTTGTGGATATCGAACTCAGTTGCGGTAGCGTCCCGCCAAGATGGGGTGCCGAATACCGTCGTCGCAAGATTTTCCACTGCGTCGAATCTTGCTTCCGGGTCCATCTCTTCGTAGTTTGGTCTTTGTGTCATCTGGGATTCCTTTCACTGTTGGCACATGCCCCGGCCCGTTTTCTGCTCACTCAGGTGAGGGGCCGGGGCACTTGGTTTTGCACGCTCTCGGCACCGTGTCATCGCGGCAGTTCCTGTTTGATCGAATACGCCCATTGCCACGAACGTAAAGCCTTTTGCCTTTCCTCCGAAACACCAGCCGAAGGCGAAAGGCGCACAGCACAGGGGCGATGCACCGCGTTGCGCGACACGTCGCGCGTCAGGTCTGTAGTGAAACGCGTCAGGCAACCCGGGCGCGCGCCTCTGAAACCCGGCCCCCTGTCTTCGTCTTTCCCGAAATACTCCGGGGTGCGCGAGGGGCTGGCCCCTCGCAAAGACAAGAAACCCTTTCGCGACACTCTGTGAGGCAGGTGTATCGTGAAACGCTTCAGGCGGCCTCAGTTTCGGTTTCATTCCAGATGTATCTGACCATCCGGCGGTGTCACGCGCGTGGGCCCGCACGGGGGGCACCGGTGCCAGGGTTTACCACAGATGCAACAGATATCACGGCTGTCCCGGATCGTCTCACACACTTGCGCACGGACAGTCCGGGCACGCATGACCTGTCCGGTCGGCCAGGTCGATCGTCTGCACCCGCCACACCTTTTCATTGGTACACGGCGCGGCTGTTTTGTAGAGGTAGCTGAAAGCCGCACACGCCATACAGGAGATCGATCCATGCGCCCGCTGAAGCCCGCCCTGCTTTGTCTTTGTGCCGCCCTGTGTGGCCCGAGCGGCGTTGCCGCGCAGATGTCGCCCGGTCAGACGGTCGGGACGACCGCGGATGCGATCCGCAGCGCGCTGACCGCTGCGGGATACGACGTGATCTCGATCGAGGCAAAGAGCGACGGAAAACACGAGGTCGACGCGGTGTTTGACGGTCATGCGCTGGAGATTGACGTGTCCCGCGACGGCCAGATCACGGAAATCGAACTGGACGACTGAGCCAGCCCGTGTCGCGCCCGGCCCGCGCGTGCGCGGTTTGTCGGGCGGGGTGCAGCCTGTCCCGTCAGGTTCCGTCTGACCTGTGCTGCCGCTGCCTGATCTGCGTTCGTTCCCCGCCCTGGCGCGGACGCGCGTGGTTGACAGATGCAGGCCTGCAATGCGCAAGTGGCGCGCAAGATGTCATCCGACCAGATCATCCTTTTCGCCCTTTTCGGCGTTGTCTTCGCGCTGCTCTTGTGGGGCCGGTTCCGCTACGATCTTGTGGCGTTCGCCGCGTTGCTGACCGGTGTTGTTCTGCAGGTCGTTCCGGCACAGCAGGCCTTTTCCGGCTTTGGACATCCCGCAACAGTGATCGTCGCGCTTGTCCTCGTGGTGTCTGCCGGCCTCGTCCGGTCGGGGGCGGTCTTCATGATCACCCGGACGCTGGTGGATTCGTCACGTCGTCTGGGGGGGCACATCGCCTTCATGGGCGGGATCGGGGCCGTGCTCTCGGCCTTCATGAACAATGTCGCGGCGCTGGCGCTTCTGATGCCTGTGGACATTCAGGCCGCCAGAAAGGCGGGTCGGTCCGCCCGAATGTCGCTTATGCCGCTGTCCTTCTGCACGATCCTCGGCGGCATGGTCACGCTGATCGGAACGCCGCCCAACATCATCGTGGCCTCATTCCGGCAGGACAAACTGGGGGAAAGCTTTCGAATGTTCGATTTTGCACCCGTTGGCGGCATCGCGGCAGTGGCGGGGGTGTGCTTTGTTGCCCTGATCGGGTGGCGATTGATACCGAAAGTGGAGGGGCAGGGCGCGCTTGCGGACGCGCGAGAGCATATTCAGGATTACGTGGCCGAACTCAGGCTTCCGGACGCATCCAAGCTGATTGGTCAGCGCCTGTTCGAACTGCTTGAGACCGCTGATCGCAATGATGTGGCCATTCTGGGACTGACCCGCAACGGCAAGCGGCTTTACGGGTTGCAACGCAACACCGCGCTGCGCGCGGGCGATGCGCTGGTTCTGGAAGCCCGGCCCGAGGCGCTGGATGAGTTTCGCACGGCGTTGTCGCTGGAGTTTGCGGACCGGGCAGAGCAGGAACGCATCGGCATCGCGGGGGAAGGTGTGTCGATTGTAGAGGCCGTGGTGCCCGAGACCGCGCGGATCGTTGGCAAAACGGCGCGCCGGGTGGGTCTGGCCTGGCGGCAGAGAACCGTATTGCTGGGCATTTCGCGGCAGGGCAAACGGATCCGGAGCGAAGTCCGCAAGACGCCGGTACAGCCCGGTGACATCCTTCTGATGCTGACGCCCGAGGGGGAAGAGGATGCCGTGACCGACTGGCTGGGCGTGTTGACGCTGGCTGACCGGGGGCTCGTGGTGACCGATTTCAGCAAGATCTGGCTGGCGATTGGCATCTTTGCGGGCGCGGTTCTGATGGCCGCGTTTGGCCTGCTGTACCTGCCTGTGGCCCTGGGACTGGTCGTCGTGGCCTATGTGCTGACGGGGATCCTGCCGATCGCGGATATCTACGATCATATCGAATGGCCGGTTGTCGTGCTGCTGGGGTCGATGATCCCACTGGGGGCCGCGCTGGACGAGGCGGGTGGCACCGCGTTGATCGCCAATTCTCTTGTCGGGCTTGGCGAGGGGTGGCCGGCATGGGCTCTGCTGACGATGCTGATGCTGGTGACGATGACGCTGTCTGACGTGCTGAACAACACCGCGACGGCGATCGTGGCGGCGCCAGTCGCTCTTGAGATGGCTGACAGCATCGGAGCCAACCCCGATCCTTTCCTCATGGCGGTAGCCGTTGCGGCCTCCTGTGCGTTCCTGACCCCGATCGGCCACAAGAACAACACGCTGATCCTGGGGCCGGGCGGGTACACGTTCGGGGATTACTGGCGGATGGGCTTGCCGCTGGAGGTTCTGGTCGTTGCGGTCAGCGTGCCCAGCATTCTTGTTTTCTGGCCGCTTTGATCGCCTCAGTTCAGGATAGATCTTCCACCCGTTCTCACGCCTGAGACTTTCTTATCTTTGTTGAATTGCACGCCGAGTGTGTAGCTTGTCATCATCTCGATGCCGGTGAGCTTGGCAAACCAGGATGGCTGCACCTCCCGGAATTGCTCAACCGTCCAAGAAGCGGTCACACTGTACACTGCCTCGTGTTCGAATTCTGGTTCGAATTTTGGGCTTCTAAATCGAGTCACGCCTGAGTGCGATAAATTGTGAAACTCAAGCCATTTCTCAATCCGGTCGGGATTCCCGAGACTGCTTGCTATTCGGAAAAGACACACTTCGGCAGACGGCGAAAAGCCGAACGTTCGCCAGTCAAACACCAGAAGGTTCGGCGTCTGCTTGTCTT
>JBCCHI010000136.1:0-8958 GCA_039028815.1 Pseudomonadota bacterium | reverse complement strand
GCCGTGACTGGCGTGTCTTGCGCTGGGCATGTCCCGCCTGTCCGGAGGTCTGTTCCGGATCGCGCGTTCCGTCGTGCGGGCAATCGGCCTGCGCGACAGGCCCTTCTGCGTGGCGTGTTGGCTGTTGACGTATCGGGCGGGGTGTCGCCGCGATGGCGACGATCACGGTGCGCACAAAAACGCCTGTTCGGCAGCGAGGCTGCATCGATTCTGCATGCGGCGCGTCGAGGCAGGAGAGTTGCACCGGCTGGACCAGAGCCAACGCGATGCGCGGGTGTCCCGGTGTCCGGATTACCGACAGCGAATGACCATGCTGGTGCGCCAGGTCTCGGGGTCGTTTTTGTCCTTGCTCAGCACATCGTAACCGCCTGGACAGGTCCGCGCGGCCTGTTCGTCACAGAACTGATCGCCATCGCCACAGATCACCATGTTCTGCGTTCCGATCAGATGGAACGTGCGCACATGGGAGTAGGGTGCAAGCGGATCATTGGTGCTGACACAGCCCGACAGCGCCAGGAGCGCGGCAGCGAGACAGACGGCAAAACTATTTGGACGCAAGGCAATCTCCGACATTGACGCATCATCTATAGCACGGTCGCGGCGCTGCGGGGGCTCAAAATCCGACATAGTGGCGGATTTACAGCCGAGTGTGGGTTCACAGCGCCCGCATCCAGAACTGCAGGGGGTGCTCTGTTTCTTCGGGCTGGTCGATGTCCTTCCAGCGAAACTGCGCCACAGCGCCCGCGACCTGTTCGTAACCGCGCTTTCGCCAGAATTCATCGAGCGGCCGGTAGCCGGCGGGACGCAGCGGATGTGTGTCGGGGCGCACCACGCCACAAAAGGCGACATGACTGCGTCCGAGCGCGCGGGCGTGTGCCTCCCGGGCGTCGAAAAAGGCATGGCCCAGACCGCGCCCCCGATAACCGGTCAGAAGAACGCTTTCAGCGCAGTAGAAAATCTGCTCGAGCGGCACGCCACACCCTGCCAGCGCCGTCGCGAAGTCATTGGCGTGATCTTCCATTGGCGTTCCGGTGGCTGCGCCGATCACGCGGCCCTGGTCGAAGGCGGCGACAAGAATTGCGTTGGCGCTGTCGCGATAAGTCCGAAGATAAGAGCGCTCATACTCGATGGTGCCATCATAGAGATACGGCCAGTCGCGAAACACCGTGATACGCATGCGGGCCAGATCGTCCAGCCGGTCCGCCAGCGCATCGCCGGTCAGACGTTGAAGATCAATCACGAGCCGACCTGCCGTGCCCAGTCCGCCAGGTTGTAGTAGGTTACGACCCTGGTGATGCGGCCGTCCCGGACAGAGAAGAACGACCCTGCGGGCAGGCGGTAGGTCTGGCCATGCGCCTCGGGCAGGCCCGGATCGGTTTCGAGGTAGGTGCCGTTCACAACGTATTCTGCGGCGGCGCGGGTGCCGGCCTCTGTTTCGAAGACCACCATATCGGTCAGGGTTTCCCGATAGCAGCGGTTCATATGCGCACAGAAGGCGCCAAAGGCATGGCGGCCTGTCCGCACCTGACCCTCATTGACGTGGTGAGCCACATCCTCGGAAAGGCAGTCCAGCATGCCATCGACATCGCCTGCGTTGAAGGCTTCGAAGTAACGACGCACAAGTACGGTGGTCTGTGTCATGATGCGCTTTCTCCCGTGGGCCTGCCCCAGCGTTGGGTCAGGTGGCTGACGATCTGATCGCGCGTCTGGCGGTAGGCTTCAAGACGCGCCTCGCGTCCCTCGACCAGCCCGGTGGGGTCCATGATCGGCCAGTAGACGACGTCGAGATGAAACAGCCGGGTCAGCTCCAGGGCGCGTCTCTGGCTTGCCGGGCTGAGCGCGACGACCAGATCAAAGGATGACAGGTCATCGCCCCATTGTTCCATCTCGTCGAAACTGCGGGTGCGATGGCGCGCCAGTTCGACGCCGATTTCGTCGCAGACAGCAATCGCAAAGCCGTCTATGTCCATGTCGCCCTTTACACCAGCCGACTGCACGTAAGTGTCGGTGCCATAGAGCTTTTTCATGATTCCCTCGGCCATGGGAGAGCGCACGGCATTGTGGTCGCAGCAAAACAGCACGGATTGCGGCAGCGCCTTGCTCATGCGCGTCAGCCCCCGAAGTGCAAAACGCAGATCAGCGTGAAAAGCCGGCGCGCCGTTTCGTTGTCGATCTCGGCTTTTCCGTCCAGGCGTTCTTCGAGCACGCGGGCGCCTTCGTTGTGAATGCCCCGCCGCGCCATGTCGATGGTTTCGATCTGGCTGGGCGGCAGGTTCTTGACGGCATCGAAATAGCTTTCGCAGATCGCCCAGTAATCCTTTACGACCTGGCGGAAGGGGCTGAGTGAAAGATGAAATTCGGCAGCCGGAGACTCTTCTTCGGTCCGGATGTCGAACACCAGCCGCTTTTCCCGGATGGACAGCGCCACGCGATAGGGGCCTTTCGGCACGACGCGGTCTGCGCGGTTCGGCAGAACGAAGGTGTTGTCTTCGATGAGATCGAACATGGCGACCTTGCGCTCCTGCTCGATTTCCGGTGTGGGCGGCGGCAGGTTGGCATCATCCAACTCAATATGACTGATCCGGCTCATTGTGTGGACTCGTGAATTTCAGGCGTGCCACGACTTACCGCAGCTCCCTCTCCGGGGCAATTGCGATCACTTCGATCTCGATCAGCATGTCTTCGTAGACAAGTGCAGGCATGGGAATGCCGGTCGTTGCCGGACCGGGATCGCGATAGCATTCCGAGCGGATCAAAAGGTTGTCATGCAGTGCCTTGGCCGACGCGGATCCCTGATAGAACGTCGTGACCTTCACCACATCGTCGATCGTGGCGCCGGAGTCTTCGAGCACTCTGGTGACATTGCGCATCGCACGCCGGGTCTGGGGCACCATCTCGCCGGGGTCGATGACACGGGCCTGACTGTCCAGCGAGACTTGTCCGCCGACATGAATCAACTGTCCTGCCTTTGTGCCGTGGCTGTAAGGCAGGGGGGTTGTCCAGTTCCAGTGATCAGGGGGCCACAGATGCGCGATCGGCGTGGTCGATGCCGTCACTGCGATCTTGGCGCACATTTCGGCATGTGGAAAGCGTGGAACGGGCATCCCCGTGGGGGCTGGGCCGGGATTTGGGAAATAGCCGGCCCGCATGCGGGCCGGCGCTTCCCAGTTCTGAGCGGTCCCCGTGCCGGTGTAATAGCTGTTGAGCTTTAGCACATCGCGATATCCGACCCCGGCATGCGCCAGCGCGTCACCCAGGGCGTCCATCATCACCCCGGTCTGCGACAGAAGATCATCTGGATACGCCACCGCACCATCAGGCCCGAGCGCGCTGATGTCGCCGGTGAACACGAGATCCTCGGACACAACGATGTGAGAGAACGCAGCCGGCAGAGCTGGACCATTGGTAAGGTGCAGGCTCGTTTTGGGCCGTGTGAGGGCCACGCCCTCGACCTCGACCATCATCTGCGGGTAACATAGCTGCGGCAGACCGATCATGTTGAGAACCGGCCGGGCCTCCGGGCCGATGAGGCGCGCGATCTGGTGTGCCAGTCGTGTTTCCGCCGTGGCATCCCCGATGAAGTACACGACGAGACGTGCGAGATCTTTCAGATCTGCATCCAGATCGCGCAGCACGCGGGTCAAATATCTCATCGCGCTCTCGCATTGACGGCCAAGATCGCCCGGGTTCTGCACCCGGCCCGACGGGTCCAGATCCACCTGCCCGCCGGTGAAGATCATGTCGCCGACCCGAACGCCGTGCCGATGCGTGAGTTTGACGGGCCATCCCCAGTGATCCGCAGGCCAGCTGTGCCGGCGTTCAGTCATTGAGGCCTTTCAGCCGTGCTGCGACGGACAGGCCGTGTGCCTGAAGGCTCTCGGATTTTGCCAACCTCTCTGCCGCCGGACCAATCTCGCGCAGGGCGGCCGGGGTCATTCTTGCCAGTGTCGTGCGTTTGAGAAAATCCATGACGCTGAGACCGGAAGAAAACCTGGCAGACCGCGCGGTCGGCAACACGTGGTTTGGGCCTCCTACGTAGTCGCCGATGGCTTCCGGTGTCCAGGCGCCCAGAAAGATGGCGCCGGCATGCGGGATTTTGTCGGCCAGAGCGTCCGGGTCCGCCACGCACAATTCCAGATGTTCGGCCGCGATGCGGTTGGCCAGTGCCGCGGCCTCGTCCAGATCCGCCACCGTGATCACCGCGCCGTAGTCGCGCCAGCTTGCCCCCGCGATGGCACGGCGTTCGAGCGTTTCAAGCCGGGCTTCGACGGCAGCCGCGACAGCCGACCCGAAGACCGCATCCGTGGTGATCAGAATGGATTGTGCGCTTTCGTCATGCTCGGCCTGACTGAGCAGATCGAGCGCGATCCAGTCGGGGTCATTGTCAGCATCCGCGATCACCAGAATTTCCGAGGGTCCCGCGATCATATCAATGCCGACGCGCCCGAACACACGCCGCTTGGCCGCCGCGACATAGGCATTGCCCGGGCCGGTAATCTTGTCCACCGGCGCCACGCTTGCCGTTCCGTAGGCAAGGGCCGCGATCGCCTGCGCCCCGCCCACGCGATAGATTTCATCCACACCGGCAATCTGCGCCGCAAGCAGAACCAGAGGATTGGCGACGCCATCCGGGGTCGGCACGGTCACCGCCAGCCGGGGCACGCCCGCCACCTTGGCCGGAATCGCATTCATCAGAACCGACGAGGGATAAGAGGCCAGTCCGCCGGGCACGTAAAGCCCCGCCGTGCTGACTGGGCTCCACCGCCACCCGAGCGTGGCGCCGTTGGGTTCTGTCCAGCGTTCGTCTTCGGGCATCTGACGCTGGTGATAGGCGCGTATGCGATCCGAGGCGAGTGTCAGGGCGTCGCGCTCTTCTTCGCTGACCTGCGCGACAAGAGCGTCAATCTCATCCTTGGAAAACCTGAGTTGATCCGGCGTCAGCGTCACGCGATCGAACTGTTCGGTGTAGGCAATCAAGGCTGCATCGCCCTGTGTGCGAACGGTTTCTATGATGTCGGCCACTGCGGCATCGACATCCGGACTGTCCTCGCGCTTTGCGGCCAGCAATGCGGCGAAGGCATGTTCGAAGTCCGAGTCGGACGATGTCAGGTGCTTGGGCATGCGCTGTTCCTTTGCACAACGGCGTATAGCGATGTGGGCCGGGTCTCAAGAGCGGGACAGTCAGGGCGCGGGCTAGAGCGTTTCGCGACGAACCTGAACCACGGAGTGCCGCCTAACGCAGTGCATGGTTCATATGCCGCGCGCCTTTCGCTTTCGGCTGATGTCTCAGGGTAAAGGCAAAAGGCTTTAGGTTCCGTGATCGGGCGCTTTGCCCGACGGCGCGCGATAGGGCCGCGTGACATCGCGCAACCGCACCTCAAGCGCTTCGACATGCGCACGCAGCGCGCCGTCGCCGGCCAGTGTCAACGTCACGTCGCCCGCGCCATCGTTGCCCGGCTCGAACGCGACCGAAAGAACCTGAAGGATCGTGTCCGTCTCGGAGCGGTCGATGCCCAGACTGGACATGGACAGAACATTGTCGATCACCAGAAGCGCACGCACCCGTTCCGCACCATGGCGGTCCCTGCTGGTGTCTTCCCATCGGAACCGGTTGAGCAGCATCGCAAGCTGCCGGTCGCGGGCGCGCCAGTTCAGTTCGGTGATCGGAAACACCGCATCCTGGACAAGAGACGAGAGAATTTGCAGATCCTCGTCATCCATGGCCACAATGTTCAGCGGACGTTCCGCGCCGTCTTCGAAACGGGCGTCGTCATTCATTGGCTCGGGACCCGTTCGATCCTGGCGCCGATCGCAGACAGCTTTTCCTCTACCCGTTCGTAACCTCTGTCGAGGTGGTAGACCCGGTTTACGTGAGTTTCACCGTCTGCGCCGAGGCCGGCGAGGATCAGGGAAACGGACGCGCGCAGATCGGTCGCCATGACCGGCGCACCCTTGAGCTGCTTTACCCCGGTGACAGTGGCAGTGCCGCCCTGGACATCAATCTGCGCGCCCATGCGCATCAATTCGGGCGCGTGCATGAACCGGTTCTCGAATATGCGCTCCTCCAGATGGCTCACACCATTGGCCGTGCACATCAGCGCCATCATCTGGGCCTGAAGGTCGGTGGGAAAGCCGGGAAAAGGCGCCGTTGTGACATCGACCGAACGGACCGCGCCGTTCTTGCGCGCCACCTTGAGGCCCTGGTTGGTCTGTTCGACACTCACACCTGCTTCGTCCAGTTTTTCGCAGAACGCTTCCAGCAGGTCGATCCGGCCACCAATGCACTCGACCTCTCCGCCGCAGATCGCCGGGGCCAGCATGTAGGTTCCGAGTTCGATCCGATCGGCCACAACCGGGTGCGTGGCCCCACGCAGCCGATCGACCCCCTGTATGGTGATGGTTGCGCTGCCTTCGCCTTCTATTTCGGCGCCCATCTTGCGCAGGCATCGGGCCAGATCAATGATCTCCGGTTCGCGCGCAGAGTTTTCGAGGGTTGTCGTGCCGCGTGCGAGCGTGGCTGCCATCAGCGCGTTTTCCGTCGCGCCAACCGACACAAAGGGAAAACGCACATGTCCGCCACGCAACCCTTTGGGCGCACTTGCATGAACGTACCCGTCCTTCAGTTCCAGCTCCGCGCCCAGTGTCTTGAGTGCCTCAAGATGCAGATCGACTGGGCGCGCGCCAATCGCACACCCCCCCGGAAGCGAGACAACAGCATGCCCTTGCCGTGCAAGAAGCGGTCCGAGCACGAGGATCGATGCGCGCATTTTGCGTACGATATCGTAATCCGCGACCGGGCTGGTCAGATCATGGCTCGAAAGCGCCAGAACCTGGCCATCCTGCAAGCTGGTGATTTCGCACCCGAGCGATTGCAGAAGCTGCGTCATCGTCGCGATGTCGCTCAGTCGAGGGGCGTTGGTCAGCGTCAGCGGCTCATCACTGAGCAACGTCGCCGGCATCAGTGTAAGACAGGCGTTCTTGGCGCCGGCAATGGGCACCTGCCCGGAAAGCGGGCCGTTGCCCGTCACGACGATCGAATCCATCTGCTCTAGCCGTCCTTTGTTTCGCTCCCGACATCGCCCGCCGCAGCCTGGTCATGTTTTCCGCGCGCCTGTTGTTTGCGGCGGGCAAGGTTGGCCTTGAGCGCCGCCTTGAGCCTGTCTTCGCGGCTTTTGTGCGACGTGCGCGACGCAACCTGTTGTGTCCCGGCGGGGCCTGTATTTGCGGGGCCTCGTTTCGTCATGCCCCCTTCCTACAGGAGCGTTGGTGTTGCGTCCAGATCAAGCAGGCCAGATTGGACTTGCAAGGATGCGGTGTTCAGGCTAGCACCGCGCTCGCCCGGCGCTGCTGTAGCTCAGTGGTGGAGCGCACCCTTGGTAAGGGGGTCATTGCGAGAAGTGATCAAACACTTACAAAGGGTTAGCGAAAAACTGCTGCGCTGGATGTGAGCTGGGGTAGACGTTGCGTGATAAATTTATCACGCTTGAGATTGGGACGATTTTGGCGGTATGTCCGCCCGTATGCCGGGGTAGCTCAGTGGTAGTAGCGCGTCATTGGTAATGACGAGGTCGAGAGTTCAATTCTCTCTCCCGGCACCACCCTTCATTTGTTAAGGGTATGGACTTCGGTTGATCCAGCAAACGCTTTACCTTTTTTTTCTTTTTGCGATCCCGCTTTTCGTTCAATTTCGGGGGTGGCCAGTTTCTTGGCTGTTTGCATCTGCCGCGCTTTGCTATGTGGTCATCGCAGGTATCAGCTTTGCTGAAATCAAATTGATCTTGGCTCAAATTGAAAGAGCGGAGCCTGCGTATCACGACACCTATTATGTCACTCACGCCGGAAACTATGCCACAAGTTTCGCATTGGCGATGACGTTCTTTGCGGCAACATCTTGGCTGCAAGAACGATATGCAGCGATGCGGTTTCCAAAGCTGACAAAGGGTTTTTTCTGGCTGCTTCATTTAGCGGTGCTGGGATCGGCTTCAGCACCCATCTGGATTGGGCGGCTCTTTATGCCGCGACGATACGTTGACTATCCGGAGTATTTTCAAATCGTAAATTGGATTGCCACCGGGTCGGCAGCGCTTTCGCTTTTTTCCTGCGTCGGATTGCTAGTGCTTCTCATATGGTCATGCGTTGCTAAATGGCGCAGCAGGTAACACCCAATCTGGTCGGCCCAACTCGCATTCAATGAATTTCACCACTTCCCGCGACTGACCCGATGCATTTTGGCATTCGCCACCCTTGCGTCATCCAACAGCTTCCGACGCAGATCGTCTTCTGGGCTGTCGCCGCCCATGGTGTCGGCCTTTGGAAGCCGAAGCTTGAGGATCGCACCGGGGGCCGTCAACGGGTTCGTCCCCTTCTTAACACCCCGCTTGGCCCCCGACAGCTTGGTCACATATTGGTAGCCCAAGTGGTAAGACAGAAGCGGGATCACGTTGGTGTCCCGGTGGTGGTCGATTGCGGCGATCAGGTCATCCTTCGACACCCCCACATCCTTCGCCAAAACACCGATCCCGCGCCGCTCGAACGGTCTGGCCAGTATCTTCTTCAAGACCGCATCGTGGTGGTTGCAAGTCTGGTCGGTCATGTTTCGTCTTTCGTGAAGAAAAGGGGGACCGGCGGAACATCACAAACACCGGC
The DNA here is from genome assembly GCA_039028815.1 of Pseudomonadota bacterium. Lineage (GTDB taxonomy): Bacteria > Pseudomonadota > Alphaproteobacteria > Rhodobacterales > Rhodobacteraceae > Roseovarius. The sequence continues at coordinate 312 of JBCCHI010000136.1, read as the reverse complement.
CCCCAGATGATCGTCGGCCCTATGCTCAACCGACGAATGCAAGGTGGGGATCAGCGGACAGGCCAAAGCCCACCGGCCCCCGACGCTGAGTTGGCTGGCCCAGCGCATCCGATCACTTCGGTAGCGTCCTGATGGCGTTCAGGGCGTCCGTGGCTTGCTTCTGGTCTTCCAGCCGGTAGCGTTCGACACGGGCCTTCATTTCGACCGGCGACTCGCGCGCCGGCAGCATGGTCTTTTCACCCCCTGACGTATGACACGGTCGCCATCCTTCAGAACGGATCTCCGACGTGGTTCGGGCGGTCGGCTGGCTGT